>NZ_AFPM01000249.1 GCF_000220565.1 Oceanicola sp. S124
CCCTCGCCGAAGAGCCGCGCGGCGAGGGCAGGCCGTTCCGCCAGCAGGCGGTCGATGTCGACCCCATGGTAGGTGACGTTCTCGCGCAGCGGACGCAGGCCGATACCGGTATTGGCGTAGAAATCCACCTTGCCCAGTTCGAGGAAGCGGCCGAAGGGGCGCAGCAGGGCCAGGCTGCGTTCCATCGCCTCGCCGGCCAGGGCGTTCAGGATCACGTCGACCCCGCCGGTCAGCGCCGGGATTGCATCGGCGAAGGCCAGATCGCGGGAGGACAGCACATGCTCGGCCCCCAGGCTGCGCAGGTAAGCGCGCTTCACCTCGCTGCCCGCGGCGGCGATGACCCGGGCACCGCGGTGCAGGGCGATCTGCAGGGCCGCCAGACCGACTCCGCCCGCCGCGCCATGGATCAGCACGACCTCGCCCGGCTGAAGACGCGCCAGATGCTCGAGCGCGTACCAGGCGGTGAAGAAGGCGACGGGCAGGGTCGCCGCCGCCTCGGGCGAGAGGCCCTCGGGCAGCACCGCAAGCTGGCCCTCGGCGGCGATCATGTGGCTGGACAGGCAGGCCGGACCGAAGCTGGCAACCCTTTGCCCGGGACGCACGCCCTGCACGCCCTCGCCCAGGGCCTCGACCCGTCCGGCACATTCAAGCCCCAGGGTCGGCCCGGCAAAGCCCCCCGCCAGCGCCTCTTCCGGCAGCAGGCCCATGGACCACATCACGTCGCGATAGTTCAGACCCACCGCCTCGACCCGGATGCGCACCTCGCCCGGGCCGGGCTCGGGCAGCGCGCACGCCCGCCAGGCGAGGCGATCGAGCCCCCCGGCGGGATCCGCGACAAGCTGCGCCGACGCCGCAGGCGGCAGCGGCTGGTCCCCGCCAAGCCTGACCCGCAGGGCGCGCGGGCCCGTCGGGGTCAAGACCAGTTCCGTCTCGTCGCCGGGGCGGGCAATGCAGCCGGCCAGCCAGCGCGCCGCGGTCCCGGGTGCGGCCTCGCCCGGATCCAGCAGGTGCAGGCCACAGCCCGGGTATTCGTTCTTCGCCGTACGCGCCAGGGCCCAGAGCGCGGCCTGCGCGGGATCGGGGGGCGGCAGATCGCCGGCCTGCGCCCCGCGAGGGCAGATCAGCCAGAACTCCCGCCCTCCCGCCGCCTCGGCCCGGCTCAGCAGCCCGGTCAGCGTCAGGATGCGCTGGCGCAGACCCTCCGCATCGGTCCCGGGCGCGCAGACAAGGATCAGCCCCGTCGCGCCCTCCGCATCCGGCGCGGTCTCCAGCGTGACAAGCTCGCCCTCCCCTGCGGCACCCAGTGCGGCGCCAAGCTGGGCCACGAGCCCGCCCTGATCCGCCGGGGCATCCGGCAGGTCAGGGGCGGCGGGACGGGTCATGAGCAGCATCGACGTCCCCGCCGCCAGGCGCAGCGTCGCGGTCTCCGGCGCCTCGACACCGGCGGCAAGGGCAGCCTCTGCCAGTCCCTCGGCGGCCTGCAGACGCGGTGGATGGAGCCCCCCGGGATCGCGGTCCCGGGCCAGGTCCCCGACTAGGCGCAACAGCGCCACGTGAGGGCGGGGCGCCTGTTCGGCCATCAGCAGAACGCCGCCCAGGGCAACCCCCGGCAGCAGGGCAGACAGGCGCGTCGAAGAGACGACGGGCCGCAGACCCGAACCGCACCCAAGCACCAGGTCGAAGCCGGGCGAGCCCCCGAGGTGGGCCGGAGCGAGCCGCCCGATCCCGCCCCCGACTGCCGGGGGCACAGGCGCATTGCAACCCTCATCCAGCACCCAAAGCTCGGCCGGAAGGCCGGCGCGGCGCAGCAGGGGCAGGATCTTCGGCCCCCCGTCGGCATGTTCCAGCACCCGCAGCGGACGCCCCGAGACCTCTGCCGCCAAGGCAAGCACCCGGCCCGCCAGGATCTCAGCCCGGGCCGCGACCGCCGCCGACCCATCGGTCAGCGCGGCGAGGGTGGCCCGGTCGAAAACCTCATCCTCTGTGGGTACCCGGTCCTGTGCCACCCAGTCCGGCAGGATCTCGTTCAGTCGCGCCAGCGCCGCGCATTCATAGGCCAGCGCCGGGTATTCCGCCGAAATGCCGGCAACCAGCTCCGCGACGCCCGGCAAGTCGGGCGCCGAATCCAGCTGCCAGGTCTGCTCGCGGATCCGGGCCACCCCGGCGGCCGCCAAAAATTGCCAGAGTGCCCCGGAAAGCCCCGTTGCCTCAGCCGTTTGCCCAGGCGGCGGGCCAAGAAGTCGGGCGCCGGCGTCGCCCCCAGACACCGCATCGCGGACGATTCGCTGTGCCAGGGCATCAAGCAGCAGCGTGGCCTCTTCCAGCGGGTCCTCGGCATCGGCCGGGATGAGATCGCCCCCCCGCAGCGGCGCGGCCGGTTCGAGATCCGTCGGCACGGTCTCCATCCCGAAGGCATGGGCGTCGAACTCGACCGGTTGGACCAGGCGCAGGGCGCGGAACTCGACCCCCGACAGCCGCGCCAGCAGACCGCCCTCTGCATCGAACAGCAGGATCTCGGCGCGCAGGCTGCGTTCGCCACGCCGGGTCAGCCGGATCCGCCCCGACATCACCTTGCCCCCCGGGCGCAGCAGATCCAGCCGGGCCACGCGCACCGGCACGAACCCCAGGGCGAGATCGGCGTAGCGCCCCGTCTCGAGGGCACCGATCAGCCCGTGCAGCACCGCATCGGTGGAGACCGGATCCAGCGCGTAGTCTTCAGGCCGGTAGCCCTCGGGCCGGGCCTCGCGCAGGATCACCTCGACCAGGTCGGGCGCGGGGTGACGAAAGTGGCTGAGGTTGCGGAACCCCGGACCGTAGGTCAGCCCGATCTCTTCGGCCTGCCGGTAGACCTGGTGGGCCGGGCCGTCGCCCGGCAGGACGGCAGGATCCGGGGCTGTTTCAGGCCCGCACTCTGGCCCGCACTCTGGCCCGCTCAGCCCGGCAGCTTCGGAGAAACGCCCCGCCGCATGGGGGCGCCAGGCCTCCCGGCTCCAGCGGGGGCGCGAAGAGATCCGGATGCGCCGCTCGGCTGCGGCAATCTCGACCCGTGTCTCGCTGAGACCACGCGGCGGCAGGGGCAGCGGTGCCACCATGTCGAAGTCGAAGAGGGTCACCCCGCCGCTACGCTCCGCGCCCAAGCCGCGCTGCGCAGCGGCAAGCGCCATCTCGGCCAGGGCCATTCCGGGCAGGAGTACCTGCCCGCCGACCCTGTGATCGGCAAAGACCGACTGCACCTCGGCGTCCATCTCGTTCAACCACAGCCGACCGTCGGCGGCCGCTTCGACGCCCAGAAGTGGATGATAATCGCTGCGCCCGCTGCTGCGCAGAAGCGCCTCGGTCTGCCCGGCATCGAAGCTCTGCAATTGCCAGGGATAGTGCCCCAGTTCGCGCGCGGGCCCCTGCGGCGGCGGCGCAAGCCGGCCAAGGTCCAGCGCCGCCCCATGCACCAGCAGCCGTGCCACGATCCGGGTCACGGGATCTGGCGAAACCGGATCCCGGCGGTTGAGACCCGGCAGGACGACGCGCTCTCCGCCGCAGTCCTTCAGCGTGTCACGCGCATAGCCGGTGAGCACGGGATCGGGACCGATCTCGACGAACAGGGCATGCCCCTCGTCCGCAAGCGCCTGCAGCGCCTGCTGGAACCGGACCGGCTGGCGCATGTTGCGCCACCAGTAGAAGCTGTCGAGATGCCCCCCGCCATGCGCCGTGCAGTGACGCTGGACAGGAAGGGGATCACGGTGGCTGAGGGATCCAGCACGCCAAGCCGGTCGAAGAGCGCCTCTCGCAGCCGCTCCTGGGCCGAGGAATGGAAGGGGTAGTCGACACGGATTGGAACGCAGGCTAGGCGCAGCGCCTTGCGGGCGTGTCGCATGAAGGCTTCGAGCGCAGGCCGCGGCCCGACCAGGGTGACCGAGCGCGGACTGTTCTCGGCCGCGATCTCGATCTCGGGGTCGCCGTAGTCGGCCACCAGGGCACGGGCCTCCTCAGGGCCGGCCTGAAGCGCGGCCATGGTGCCCTGTCCGGCGAGGCTCTCCTGGGTGGCGGACCTGGCGGCGATCAGGTGGACCGCCTGGGCAAGATCGAGCGCACCACAGGTCAGCGCGGCGGCCACCTCTCCGGCCGAATGGCCCAGCACGGCGGCCGGCTGCGCGCCGGCGGCCATCAGCGCCCGCGCCGTGGCCACCTGGTCGGCAAAGAGCAGCGGCTGCGAGACGGGGGCCCGGCGCAGCTTTCCCGCCAGGTCAGGGTCGCGCAGCATGGCACTGAGGGACCAGCCTTCCTGCGCCTGCCAGGCGGCGTCGACCCGGTCGTACTCGGCGCGGTAGGTGGCATTGCCCCCGTAGGCGGCCAGGCTCATGCCCGGATACTGCGCGCCGTTGCCGGAGAACAGGAAGACCGGTGGCTGCGCCGTCAGGGCACAGTCGGCCAGTTCCAGCGCCGGGTGCTTTTGCCCCGACTCAAGGGCCTCGGCAGCGGACTTGACCGTGGCGGGATCCGCCGAAAGGACCGCCGCCCGTTTCGGATGCAGGTCCCGCAGATGGAGCGCCTCGTCATGCAGGCGCCGGTTCTGGGCGCCGGTCTTGTCATGGGCGCGCGCGGCGCGGTCGTTCAGGCTGGCCAGAAGGGCATCGCGACAGAAGCCCGAGGCCAGCAGAAGTGGACGCGGACGGTCATCCGCCTCACGCGTGGGCAGCGGATCGGCCTCGTCCGCCGCGATCACCGCATGGGCATTGGCGCCGCCGAAGCCGAAGGAGCTGACCCCCGCCAGGCTGGCCGTGCCGAGATCCAGAGGCTGGGTGGGCACGGAGAGATTGAGCGGGCCGAAGGGGATGCCGGGGTTCGGGCTGGCGGCATGCAGGCTGGGCGGCAGCCTCTTGTTCTCAAGCGCGATCAGGGCCTTGAGCAGGCCCGCGCTGCCTGCGGCCGGTTCCAGGTGACCGATGTTGCTCTTGACAGAGCCGATTGGCAGGGGCGCCTCGCGGTGCTGGCCAAGTGCCCGACCAAGGGCGCCGGCCTCGACCGGATCGCCGGCGGCGGTGCCGGTGCCATGGGCCTCGACGAAGGCCAGGGCGTCGGGCTCGACCCCGGCACGCGCATAGGCCGCCTTCAGCAACTCGACCTGCGCCCGCTCCGAGGGCAGGGCAATGTTGACCGTGCGCCCACTGGTATTGGTCTCGACATGCAGCAGGCGCCCGCGATGGCGCGGCGACAGCCGCCGCCCCGCGGCATCCTTGACCAGCACGAAGGCCACCGCCCCCTCGCCGCGCACGTAGCCGTCGGCTCCGGCCCCGAAGGCCTGGCACAACCCGGTCGGAGAGAGCATCCGCGCCGCGGCGAAACCGACGAACTGGTTCGGGATCAGCAGCGCATTGGTGGCGCCGACCACGGCGATCTCGACCTCGTCCCGCTCCAGCGCGCGCAGGGCCGCCTGCAGCGCGAAGAGCGACGAGGAACAGGCCGTGTCGATGGTCATCGAGGGCCCGTGCCAGTCGAAGACATGGCTGATCCGGTTGGCGATCACCGCCAGGGACGACCCGCTCATGATATAGCCATCGGCGGTCTGCGGATCATGGGCAAGGCCAGTGCCGTAATCCATCAGCGAGGCCCCGGCGAAGACGCCGATCTGCTGGCCGGCCAGCTCGGAGGGCTTCAGGCAGGCGTCCTCCAGCGCCTCCCAGACCACCTGCAGGAAGAGCCGCTGCTGCGGATCCATGTAGAGCGCCTCGCGCGGGGAAATGCCGAAGACCGCAGGATCGAAGCGGTCGATACCGTCGATCACCCCGGCGGCAAAGCTGTAGGTCCGCCCCGGCGTGCCGGGCACGGGATGCAGGAAAGGCGCATGGCGCCAGCGCGTCTCGGGGATCTCGGTCACCGCGCATCGGCCCGCGTAGAGGAGCTCCTCGAAGGCGCGCGCGTCCGCGGCCATCGGCAATCTGCAGGCGCGTCCGGCGAATCTGATCATCGTTCCCCCTGTCTGCCCGCCGGCCTCAGAGGACACGGGCACGGAATTGTTCGAGGAGGCCGGACCGGGCAGCGCGAAATCCCGGGGATTCCGGGGCAGGACCGACCTCTCATCGCTGGCAAGAGGAAATCCCGAGGGGGCTTAAGAAACGGTTTAAGCCGCTGCGCCAGCGCGCCCGACGGGCCCGACCTGTCGCAAACCCTCGGCAGGATCATCGAAAAATACGCCATTTTTCAGGGCATTGGAGGTCCACCTGCGACCTTTCAGCCGCCCCTCCAGCGCACAGACCCACGCGCCTGCCGACCGGGACGAAAGTCGCAGCCGCAGCGCCGCGAACGGAAATTTAACTTTCCTGCCCGATCCCTGAGAGGGTGCGACGCCTGTGATTCACTGGTCGTGGATCGCTTGGGTCGTGCCCTGACGGCCGGAGACAGAGGCCAGGCCTCGAGCTTTGTCACCGCGCGGAAGAATGGATGGACAGGAGAACCGGGTGCCCTTTCTGACCAGCATCACGCCGTTCCACAGCGAGGGCGCACGGCTTCGCACCAGCCTCGACAGCCTTCTGGCGCAGGACTTCGGGGATGTGGAACTGCTGCTGGTCGATGACGGCGCCGACGCCCGGACCCGCGCCGTGGCGGAAAGCTACAGCGATCCGAGGATCCGCATCCTGCGCGGGGCGAACGGCGGGCTTTCCTCGGCACGCAACCGCGGGATAGCGGCGGCGCGCGGCCGCTACCTGTGTTTCCTCGACGCCGATGACAGCCGCCCGATCTGGGCCTTTTCAGCGGCCGCGCGACAGGCCCGGGACGAGGCACCGGACCTGGTGATCTGCCAGGGGCATCTGGCCGAGGAGACGGGACAGCTGATGCCCTTCTACGACCGCGCGGTGCTGGACGCCCTGGAAGCGCACCTGCAGGGGCGTTGCGCGCGGCGCGGCGCACCCGGGTTCGCCATGGCCCAGGCGCTCTGCCTCCTGGCTGAACCGCAATCGGCCAACAAGCTGGTGCGGCGGGACTTTCTCGGCACGCCACCGCTGGGGTTTCCCCCGGGGCATGTCTTCGAGGACCTTTACTTTCACGCCCTGGCGGTGGCGCGGGCCGGGCGGATTTCGCTCTGTCCGCATCCCGCCTTCACCTATCATCGCCATGTCGGAGGCGGCCAGCTGACCGCCGCCCGCGACCTGTCGCGCTTTGATATCCTCGCCGTGGCACGCCTGCTGCTGACCCGTTTCGCCGCCCTGCCAGAGGCCGGGGACCCGCTATGCCGCACCGCGCTGATGCTGGCCCTGGCGAAGCTGCTGCGCTGGTGCGAAGAGATGCTGTCGCATCCGCACCGGGCCCAGTTCCGCACCGGCGTGCTGGCTGTCCTGGCCCTTGCGGATCCACGCTTCCGCCGCCTCGCACGCCAGACGCCCGTGGCCTTCGACCAGTTCAGCCGGCATCGCGACTGGCTGGAGGCGCTGCTCTGCGATCCGCGTCTCTCGACCACAAGGGAGGTCAGCCATGACCCGATCATCCGTCTTCCGCGCCTTTGGCCAGGACGTCGCGCTTGAGACCACGGACGATCCCTTCCTTGAAGAGGACAGCCGCTGGCGCCTGCGCGAGATCTACGAACCGGCCCTCTCGCTCTGGCGGCTGCCGGCCAGCGGCCATGCGGTTGACCTCGGGGCGGGTTCGGGGCTTTTGCCCTGCCCTTCGCACTGGCCTTCCCTGGCTGGCGCCTCACCTGCCTCGAGCCGGACGAAACCGCCTTCGCCGCGCTCCAGGCCAATATCCACCGGCTGGACCTCGGCGCCCGGGTCACCGCCGAGCGGCTGGCGGTGGTGCCCGGCGCGAAGGGCGCCGCGCCGCTGATCCGCAGCCGCAAGCGCCCGGCCTTCCTGTCCGCCGACATCCCGCACTGGCAAGGCGGCGGCCTTGCCGAGACGCTGCCCGCCATGCCGCCGGAGGATCTCGTGGCGCGCCGCCCCGACCTGCTGAAGCTCACCTCGCCGGGGCATGAAAGCGCCATCCTCGCCGCCTTCGGGGAGGCGCCGCCGGCCTTCCTGCTGGGCGAAGCCTGGACCGATCCGCCGCAGAGCCAGCTTCTGCCCGGGACGACCAGCGTCTACCTGCCCTTCGCCGGCACCTCCTGGCGGTTGCAGGACACAGCCGGCGGGCGGCGGCGCGGGGTGGACGTGGTGGTGGCCATGTACAATTCTGCCGCGACGATTGCCGGTTGCATCGGTTCGGTTCTTGACGGGTCGACGGCGGACCTGCGGGTGCTGGTGGTCGATGACGGCTCGACCGACGATAGCGCCAAGCGGGTCCGCGAGGACTTTGGTGATCACCCGCAAGTGCGTCTGCTGCAAAAGGAAAACGGCGGCTGCGCCTCGGCGCGCAACTGGGGGCGGATGCAGTCGGACGCCGAGCATCTCGCCTTCATCGACGCCGACGACATGGTCGAGCCGGGCTTCTACCCCGCGGTGCTGGAGCTGGCGCGCTATTCCGGCCTGCCCATGGCGCAGGGCGGGTTCCGGCCTTTCCGCGATACCTCCAACGGACCACGGCATGAGGCCACGCCCGAAGACCTGTCCCACCTGCCCCGCCGCCGCTTCGGCACGGCCGAGGTCTTTGACATCCCCTGGCCCGAGGTGGTCACCGGCCAGCCGACGATCTGGCGGCGGGTCTACCGGCGCGACTTCCTCGATGCCCGGGCGATCTGGTTTCCCGAACATATCCGCGCCTTCGACGACCAGGTCTTCCAGCTTGTCACCGGTTACCATGCAGGCCTGATCCCGGCCCGCGACGATGTGCACTACCTCTACCGCCAGCATGCCGGGCAGGACATCCGGCAGGGCGACGAACGGGCGCATTACTCGCTTGAGATGTACCGCCTTGTGCTGCGCCGCGCGGTCCTCGAAGGCTGGAGCGACTTCGGCCCCGTCGTCACCTCCTACTTCAGCACCCTCGCCTGGAGCCACGCGGGCCTGCGCGACGACCTGCGCGGCGACTTCCTGCACGGCGCGGCAGAGCTCTGGACCTACATGCGCCGGGTCTGGGGCCCGGGGATCGACAGCGCCGCCCGCCCCGAGCTGCTGCCCGAGACCTTCGCGCGCCATGCCGCGCAGATGGAGCGGCAGCTGGCCGGGCTGGGCGACGGCTATGTCTTCGCCTGGCTCGACGGCCCGGCGCTGCACGTCGACATGCTGCGCGCGGATCGGCAGATGCGAGAGGCAGCACCGATCTAGGGCGAAGGGTCAGCGCAGGGCGGTGAAGGCCAGGTGCAGGGCCTCGGCATAGATGCGGCGGCGGAACAGCCGGGCCTGCATGCGGTCGGCATCCGGCGTCTCGACCTGCAATTCCCGCGCCAGCTTGCCCGCCAGGTAGCGCGCCAGCACCTCAGGCTGGTGCGGCGCGCGGCGCAGGGCAGCAAGGTGCCGTCGGGCCGCGGGGTCGAAGACCGGGTTGGCGGCATCCCCGTCGCGCGCCATACCCTCGCGGAACCAGTCGTAAAGCGCCAGGTCCTCTCCGGCGGCGGCGCGCAG
>NZ_AFPM01000248.1 GCF_000220565.1 Oceanicola sp. S124
GGCGACATGCCCATACCCGCCGAAACCGGGCATCAGGCATTCGCGGTGGAAACCGCAGAGGGTCAGGAAGCGCCCGGCCGAGGGATGTCCCTCCCAGCAGCGCGCCTCGATGCGCCGAATGCCGGCCTCGGCGCAGAAGGCGGGCATCCGACGGCGGATCAGCACGGCGGCCTGCCCCAGGCTGTGGCGGAAACGCTGGTGGTCGCGCGCAACCAGTGCCGCCTGTGCGATCCCCGCCTGTCCGGTATGTCCAAGCCCCAGCACGGCGAAGGGAATACCCGCCGGGCCCGGCCGGGTGCAGAGCACCAGTGAAACGACCTGCGCCCCTTGGACAGCGCACCAGTCCGCGAAGAGGCGCAGATGGCTGGCCGAGGATCCACGCACCAGCTCGGCCTCGATGTGGTCCATCGGTTCCAGGTGGCGGAAGACCTGCATGGCATCGTCTTCCCGGAAGGGGCGCAGGTCGATCATGCTCAGGCCGCTCCGGCCTGCAGGGCGGCGCGCCGTGCCGCGTTGGCCCAGTTTTTCAGCGCCTGGTCCTTGCTGCTGCCGGTCGCTTCGACGCCGAGCATCTTTGCCTTCACCCGGCCGCGCTCCCGGCCGAACATCAGGCCGCTTTCGTTCTGCAGCTGCGCCTGCAGGTCCGTAAGGCCGACCTGCGCGGACTGCGCCTCGATCCGCGCCGCCGTCTCGGCCAGGGCCGAGGTGTCCAGGGCGGGCGCGGCCGCGGTTGCGGCCTTCGATTTGGTGTTTCGTGCCATTTCAGTGCCTTCCATAGGGTTGAGGACGTTCCATCCTGTCTGCAGGCCGCCGCGCTTTTCCGACATGCGCGGCCCGCCGTTGTGGCCCATGCGGCCGTGCTGACGGGCGTCGGGCACCCGTTTCGTGTAGGGGGCGGATCCATCTGCGAGGTGCTCGGACAGCAGCAGGTACTGCAGCGCATCCATCACGTTCGCTTCGGTCAGGCGCTTGTCCGGCACCTTCCGCTTGTCGCCGTTCCGATCGACCTCGTCCGTCCAGACGTACCGGGCCTGGAAGCCGCGCCGCAGGAACTTGCAGGAGGGGTCGATGAGCAAACCGGGCTCGCCGGCGTCTACCGGGGCCTCAAGCGCCGCGCGCACGGCCTCGAGGCGGGGCTGGATCCGGTTCGTTCCCAGCCGTTGCGGCCGGATCGGGAAACCTGCCGCCTGGCTCACCATCAGGTTCCAGGTCGCATTCTCGTCCGCCGCCTGGCTGGCCCCATGTTCGCCGGCCATGTCGCCCCAGCCCGCCTCGACGAGGGCACCGGGCCAGCGCTCCTCGATCAGCTCCTGGAGGCGCTGCCCGAATGTCCGGGCCATCAGGCGCTCGGACGGGAAATGCAGCTCGCCCAGGATCCGCCAGCGGAAGAAGCCGGTCAGCTGGGCGATGACGGCCGCCCCCTTGAAGCCCTGGTCCAGGCCAACCCGCAGCGGCAGGCCCGGGATCAGCACCAGCGGCACATCCGAGACATGGACCCGGGGGCTGAACTCGCGCTTGAAGACCGGCTCCCCGACCCGCAGGTAAACGATCTTGTTGCGGACCAGGCGATCGACCATGTCGCCCCGCCCTGCCAGCTGCATCGAGGCGATCTGGCGCGGGTAGTAGCTGGGCGAGAGGTTCTGCAGGTTCTCGCAGCCGGGCTCGCCGTAGCCTGGCTGATTGCAGAACTCGATCGTGATCCGCTTGGCGCCGGCAGGCAGCTCGGCCGAGAGCAGATCGGCCATGCGCTTGCGCTCTTCGCCGTCGTGGAAGACCGTGAAGCCCCAGTTGTCCTCGTCCGGCGCGTTCATGTCGCCCACGATCTGCCCGTAGCTGCGCAGCTCGGGCGGCAGACCCTCGAAATGCTGGCGCCCCGGGTAGCGGTCGATCCGGCCGATCCCGACGGTCAGGATCTCGACCGGCATCGTGTCGAGTTCGTTCAGGACGATGTCGGTGGTCTGCACACCCCGCATGCTGGCGACGATGTCATCGCCGAACGCCATGAACTCGGCGGTGAACTCGATCGGCCCGTACTCATCCTCGAAGCGGATGACGTGGGTGACCGGGTCGCCACGGCCGCCCGACCAGGTACCGAGGTCCTTCGGGAAGGTCTCCAGGTAGGACGGGATCGTGGTGGACCACAGCTGACGGTAGGTTTCGCGGATGAACAGCACCTTGTAGCGGCGCACCCCGTCGATCGTGGACTGGGGCATCTCGACCGCGCGCCTGGCGCGGGACTTCATCAGCGTCGTCGTCTTGCCCGAGCCCACCGGGCCCTGGATGGCGATCACGTCATCGTTCGACCAGAAGAAGCGCTCGGCAATAGGGCCCGGGAACTGGACCGCGCCGATATCGGGCATCTTGCCAGAGGCGAAATCCCCCTCTAGGCTCTCGATTGCCTCTTTCGCATCGCTTCCCTGCAGTGCCTCCAGACGTTCGTCCGAGATCCCCCGGCCCCCCGTGGGTGTCGAGCCAGAGGCCTCCCCCCGACCCCGATCCACCGTCCCAAGTGTCGCGCTCATTGGCGAACCTCCCCATGGGCCGAAATCAGGTATGGGGTCACACAGAGGGGCCTGAGGGAACGCGCGAGAAGGCCCCCCCGGGGGGTCGCGGCGGCGCGGGCACCAGGCGCGGGCACCGCGGCACCAGGCCGGCGCGCCTGCTGATTTTCAATCAGTTGCGGACGGGCGCTAAGCATCTGATTTCCCTTCACTTTCCTCACCCGTCCGAATTTCAGCGTCCGAATTCTCAGAACCCGAAACGCTAACCCCTTGTTTCTGTTGCATTTCGTGCGCGACGTTGGCGGGCATCATCCGACCCGAGATCCGGGGCGCCTGAGGCGTCACATCCCGTGCCTGGGCGCCAGGATCCGCCGGGGCCGAAGGCGCTGCCGGCATGATGAAGGTGGTGTTCTGCTGGACGCTGACGTCCGGCGTCACCTTCGGCGCGGTGAAGGGCATCATCGCCTCGGCCGCGCGCAGGATCATCGTGTACTGCTGGCGGAAGACCTCGAGGCGCATCGAGGCCGTCGGGCTCGGCGCCGACTTCTTGCCGATGTGCGCGCCGTCGAAGGCCCAGGACAGCACCCGCTCGGTCTGGGCCATGGCCAGCGTGATCGCATCGTCGCGGGTGTTGAGGCCGGCGATCTGCACCAGAACATCCTCGGGCATCCGCATGCCACGCGCGGCCAGCCAGTCGCGCATCTGGCTGCTGACCTTGTTCCTGGATCCCTTCGGGCGCCCGGCCTGCCGCGCCTCCTGGTCCTGCTCCGGCTCCTCGTCCGGCAGCAGGGCCAGCTGAAGGCCCTGGTCACGCTGGCGCTCGATCCGCTCGGCCATTTCCCGGGCCTCGAGCTGCCATTGGTTGTCAGGCTTGGCCATAGAAACCCCCTTTTTTATTGAAAATCAGGGGGTTAATCGAGATCAGGCCGAGGCTACGACGCCCCGTTTTTCGGCGTCGCAGGGCTGTCGTAGCAGTTATCTCTTTCTTTTCAGATAGATAGATATCATCTACGACAGTACGACGGTACGACACACATTTCCTCGTGTGCGCGCGCGTGCGTGTGCATGCATACGTGAGGAAGCGCTTTTCGCGTCGTAGCGTCGTAGCCGTCTGGTAAGTGCTTGCGGCGCAAGGATAAAACCCTACGACATGCCCTACGACGCCCAATTTTTCAGCGTCGTAGCGTCGTAGCCCCTGACCCGTCCGCAGAGCGCCCCGCCGTGCGTGAATTATGGCCCCGAAACGGGTCCGGGTACAGCGGAAAAGATCGCGCGATTTCATGGTGTTGGTCACGTTGCGCATGGCTCAGACGAAATCTCTCATGTCAGGGGGTTCGGGGCGCTCGGGGGCCTGCGACGTGCCGCCGGTCTCATCCATGGCGTTCAGCAGGCCCGGGATCGAGGTGAAGGGGATGACGTAGCCGCGCGAGGGAACCCGGGCGAAGGTCATGTTCGCGCTCTTGGCGTCCTTCACCCGCCGCGCCGCCTGGGCCCAGACGCCGGCCGCCCAGGGCGTGCCCTCGAAGAGCCCGCAGAGCCCCGACAGCGGCTTGTTCGCGATGCAGAGCTCGGCCGAGGTATCCCGGCCCTTCACCCGCAGCCCGAACTGCGCCAGGAAGTTGTTGGCGTTGTCGCTGGTGGCGTCGCCGATCTGCTCCGGGGCGCGGGGGAGACGGCCAGCCATGGCCAGCCAGCTGGCCACGTTCAGCTTCTGGCCGCGTCGCCAGACATCGAGCGGCTGGGACAGCAGATGCACCAGCATGTCCTCGGCGTTGCTGCCCACATCGACGCTCTCGTCGCGCAGGTGTGCGTCCAGCTTGGCGCACCAGCTCGCCATGACCTCCTCGGCCGGCAGCGCCTCGTGCAGGGCCATGTCGGCCAGCGCCAGGACGGTGCCGTAGTTGTCCGCCTGGCGCCCGCCGTGGCCATGGGCCGCGAGGCTGGCGCGCCAGAGGTCGAGGCGCTTCGTCCAGGTATCCCAGCGGCCCACCAGGCTGGCGCGCAGGGAGGCGCCGAGGGCCTTCAGGCGTCGGGGATCATCCTTCGGCTTCGGCGCGTCCGGGCGCAGGCGGTTCAGATCCAGCAGGATGAGGCGAGAGCGGTCCTGTGGGGGCAGCGGGGGCACCAGGATCGAGGAGAACAGGAAGCAGCTGTAAGCGTTGCCCTGGTAGCCCTTCTGATCGGTCGAGCCGCGCAGGATCTGGTCGCCACTGGCCGCGATCCGCGCCAGGCGGATGATCGCCGCCGCCTTGCCCTTCTTCGGGTCATCGTCGGGCTCGAGCTCGTCCAGGGCGACGGGCATCGAGGAATAGCCGATGACCGATCGGATGCCAGCCTCCGTCGCGTCCGACGCCTGCAGCAGCCCGCTGGCGCCGCCGTGCAGGTAGCGCAGCAGCCGCTGCAGGGTGGACTTACCGGTGGCCTGGTCGCCGGTCACCCAGGTCACGGGCCGCCAGTCCAGGGCCCCGCCGATCTGCTGTGCGCAGATCACGCCGAGGGTCAGCATCGGATCGATGTCGGGCCGCGACCAGTTCCAGGTCTGCAGCGCATCGAGGATCTCGCTCGCCGCCTCGGCCGTGCCTGACGTCGCAGGACGGGGCACGGGGTCCGAGGCCGGGTAGACATGACCACCGTAGACGCCCGGCGGTTCCCATTTACCGGAGATCAGCACCTCGTCGCCGGCGTGGAAGATCAGGTGACCGTCCTCGTCCAGCCAGGCGCCGGCGCCGCGCACTTTGCCGACAGGTGACCAGACGCCCCGCTCGGTACAGGCCGCAACCATGTCGGTGGCGATCCTGCCCTGGTCGAAGGCGCCGGCAACCGGCGTGGTGCTGTTCTTGTGGTAACGGGGGTAGCGAGTGGCCAGCAGGCCGATCCGGCCCCCGAAGATGTGCCGGATCTTGTCCTGGGAATGGTTGTCGACAGCCCTCAGCTGGCCCTTGGTGTCCAGGTAGTAGGAAAGATCGCCGTGGATCCCCAAAGGAACGACCGGACACCCGTCCCAGATGTAGCCACGCGGTCGGCCCTTGCCACCCGATCCATCGCGATCGCCAGCTTCTGCCTTGCCGCCCACGCGCTTCCGGCCACGGCCTCGATCGTCGCCTTTCGGCTGTCCCCGACCATCTCCATCGTCATCCTTCGGTCCTTTCTCTGCGCCAGGCGCGGGCGGAGCCTCCTCGAGCCCACGCCGCAGGGCTGCAGCGGAACGTTCGTCGTCCCGCCGGTAGGTCGCCGGCTGGGGGTCGTTCAACCAGCTCATGTCCGCTTCATCGGTCACTGCCTCACCTCGGTCTTTCAGGGGCCTCGACGTCTTCCGCGCCGGCGGCCGGGGATCACGCGCCCGTGCTGCGGGCGAACTTGTCGCAGGAGATCAGCCGGGGCCGGATCTCTGCGGGCACGAAGTCGGTGCAGGGTGCGGGGCTCCAGGTCTCCGACAGCACGCCGAACTCGACGACGCGATCGCATTGACCGCCGGCGCCCAGCACCGCGCAGAAGGTGATGACCAGGATCATCGCCACCACCGGGCCGCAAGGGCCGCCAGTCCGGTCCTGCGCCGCACCGGCTCAGCCATCGCGCGCATGCGCGCGTCGGAGGCCTCGCGTGCGGCAACCGCCTCGGCCTCGGCCGCGGTCATTCGATCCAGCCGGCTGGCTGCCTGACGCGCCTGCGCCGGCGACATCATAGTGTTGAGGCAGACCATTCCGTCCTCGCCGGCCGCCGCGGCGACCCGTAAGCGGCCAGCCAAGGCGCCGACCCATTCGTCGCCGGTCTGGAAGCTTCGATCCTTCAGCTGATAGTTCATGCGCTTTCCTCCAGCTTGATTTCGGGCCACGAGAACGCGTTGAGATACGCGCAGATCACTTCACACATCTCGCGTCGCCTGTCGGAGAAGGCATGGCCATATCTCCGGGGCTCGACTTTGCGACGGACATGACCTGCAGCATCATGGAAGCCTTGCACCAACGCCCCTCTTCCGATCACTGAAGTGATCGCGTTGAACTCGTCTGCTCTGGCGCCCCAGGCACGAAACTTGCCGTACTGATCGAAGCTGGCATGTGCAGTAGCCCCGAACTGGACAGTCCAGCCCCCCACTGCCTTAACCACACGAAAATTCATTCGTTTTCCTCCTCGAGATCCGGCTCGTTCTCCATCTCGCGATCAGGTTCGATTTCCAC
>NZ_AFPM01000247.1 GCF_000220565.1 Oceanicola sp. S124
TTCGCCAGAGTGGAGGCAGAAGGGGCGTTGATCCGGCGCAGGACGCCCGTTTCAGTGGCGGGCCAAAAAAAAAGGCCGGACACAAGGTCCGGCCAAGTCCAACAGGGAGGTATGAAGATGATGCGCCGGTAAGCGCGATCATCATCGAATGCCCAGATATTGGTCGGAGTTGAAACGATCAAGTCCCAAAATGCCGCAGGGTTTACATTACTGCTATGCATTGTGTGCAGTGCTACGCGGCGCAGGACGGTTTCAGCGCCTGAAGCGTCGGCGGCCGCCCTCAGCACCGCCGGTTGCGACGGGGGAGGGCATTTCAGAAGGGAGAGGACAGGCACGCACCCGAGAGGCAATCACCTCTCGGGCCACTGAGGCGGCTTCATCGCCCGGAGGGCGGGTCAGTCCGTGTCGCGGTCGCGCAGGGTGCGGCGGTGCGCCATGATCTCGTCCTGGACGAACTCGCGGAAGGCGGCAACGCGCTTGGAGTGGCGCAGCTCTTCGGGGAAGGCGAGGAAGACCGGCACCTCGCCCGACTCGATGTCGGGGAAGATGCGTTCCAGCGTCGGGAAGTCCTCGACGATGTAGTCGGGCAGCACGCCGATGCCGAGGTTGTGGATCACCGCCTGCAGGACGCCGAAGTAGTTGTTGACCGTCAGCGTCGACCGCACCTCGGCGGCCATCAGCTGGCCGACCAGGGAGGCGCCCGCCGCCACCTGCGGCGCCGAGGGGGTCTGGCAGATCAGCCGGTGCGTCGACAGGTCTTCCAGCGTCTCGGGGCGGCCGTAGCGGGCGATGTAGTCGGCCGAGGCATAGCAGCGCATGCGGATCGACATCAGCTTCTTGCGGATAAGGTCGGCCTGCGAGGGCTCCTTCATGCGGACGGCCACGTCGGCTTCGCGCATCGGCAGGTCCAGCACGCGCTCTTCCAGCATCAGGTCAATCTTCAGGTCGGGGTATTTCTCGTAGAGCTTGGGCAGGCGCGGCGCCAGCCAGAGCGTGCCGAAGCCGACCGCCGTGGTCACCCGCAGCTCGCCGAAGACCTCCTCCTCGCTGTCGCGGATCCGGGCGGTCGCGGTTTCCAGCCGCTTGGCCATGGCGCGGGTCGCATCGAACAGCAATTCCCCCTGTTCGGTGAGAATCAGTCCCCGCGCGTGGCGGTGGAACAGGGTGGTGTTCAGGCTCTCTTCCAGCCCGCGGATCTGGCGGGAGACCGCCGATTGCGACAGGTGCAGCGCATCGCCGGCATGGGTCAGGCTGCCGGCATCGGCAACCGCGTGAAAGATCCTGAGCTTATCCCAATCCATCTTGAAACTGCCTGTCGTCTGAGGGCTGTGCCGCACAATAAATCAACCTTGCCGGTCGTGGCGCCCCTCATAGCGGGGGTGCCCCCACTTGAATAGGGCGTTTTTCCTTAATTTTCCATCGTGTCGTCGGTGCGGGCGCGAACTTCGGCTATACTGCATGCGGAGGAGGCACCAAGCATGAGCCAGGAGAAGATTTCCCTCAACGACCGTTTCGACCTGAAGAAGTCGCCGGTCCTGCTGAACGGCACCCAGGCCCTCGTGCGCCTGATGCTGGCGCAGAAAGCAAGGGATGAGGCCGCGGGGCTGAGCACCGCGGGATATGTCACGGGATACCGCGGATCGCCGCTTGGCGCCGTGGACATGCAGATGCGCAAGGCCGGCAAGATCCTGCAGGCCGCGGACATCCGCTTCGAGGAGGGGCTGAACGAGGATCTCGCCGCCACCGCCCTCTGGGGCAGCCAGCAGGCGCACCTGCGCGGCGAGGGGCGCGTCGACGGGGTCTTCGGGCTCTGGTACGGCAAGGGGCCGGGGGTGGACCGTTCGGGCGATGCGATGAAGCATGCCAACATGGCCGGCACGGCACCGCTTGGCGGGGTGTTGATGGCCATGGGCGATGACCATACCGGCGAAAGCTCGACCGTGCTGCACCAGAGCGAATGGGCGCTGGTCGATGCCTACATGCCGATCGTCAGCCCCGCCGGGGTGCAGGAGATCCTGGACCTGGGCCTCTATGGCTATGCGCTGAGCCGCTATGCCGGGGTCTGGGTCGGGCTGAAGACGATGAAGGATACGGTCGAGGCGACCTCGGTCGTCGATGGCGATCCCTTCCGCATGAAGCTGGTCACGCCCGAGGACTTCCAGATGCCCGAGGGTGGGCTCAACATCCGGCTCGGCGACAGCCCGGTCGAGCAAGAGGCGCGGATCATAGATCACAAGAGGTTCGCTGCGGAAGCCTTTGCCCGTGCGAACAAAATCGACAAGCGGGTCTGGGGGAAGCCGGGCGCGAAGATCGGCTTCGTCTCGGCCGGGAAGAACTGGCTGGATCTCGTTCATGCGCTGTCCCTGCTGGGCATCGACGCGGCCGAGGCCGAGCGTCTGGGCATCACCACCTACAAGGTGGCGCAGGTCTGGCCGCTGGACATGGACAGCTTCCACGACTGGGCCGAGGGGCTGGACCTGATCGTGGTGGTAGAGGAAAAGCGCAAGCTGATCGAGGTGCAGGTCAAGGAGTCGATCTTCGACGACCGTCGCGGCCGCCGCGTCTATGGCTGGAAGAAGGGCGGGGGCCATGCCGAAGAGCTCTTCCCGACCAAGGGCGCACTTGATCCGGTCTGGATCGCCGAGAAGCTGGGCGCGATCCTGGTCGAAGAGGGCCGCGGCACCGACCGCATCCGCGCCGGGATGGAGGCGCTGACCGAAGTCCGCCGCAACGACAATGTCACCGATCTGGCTGCACGTCTGCCCTACTTCTGCGCCGGCTGCCCGCACAACAGCTCGACCAAGGTGCCCGAGGGCAGCCGCGCCTATGCCGGCATCGGCTGTCACTACATGGTGCAATGGATGGACCGCGAGACCAGCGGCTTCACCCACATGGGCGGCGAGGGGGCGAACTGGATCGGCGAGGCGCCGTTCTCGACCCGCGACCACGTGTTCCAGAACCTCGGCGACGGGACCTATAACCACTCGGGCGTTCAGGCGATCCGGGCGGCCTTGGCCTCAGGTGTCAACATCACCTACAAGATCCTGTTCAACGATGCCGTGGCGATGACCGGCGGACAGAGGAACGAGGGCGGGCTGACCGCCTACCGCATCGCGGACGAGCTGCGCGCCATGGGGCTGGCCCATATCGCCGTGGTGCATGACGCGAAGGAAGATGTCGATCTTTCGCAATTCCCGAAAGGGATCGAGATTGCGGAACGCGCCGATCTGGAGGCCGTCCAGAAGAAAATGGCAAGCGTGAAGGGGGTCTCGGCGCTGATCTACGTGCAGACCTGTGCCGCCGAGAAGCGCCGCCGCCGCAAGCGGAAGGAGTTCCCGGACCCCGACAGGCGCGTCTTCATCAACACCGATGTCTGCGAGGGCTGCGGCGATTGCGGGGTGCAGAGCAACTGCGTTGCCATCACCCCGGTCGAGACCGAGTTCGGCCGCAAGCGCGCGGTGGACCAGTCGGCCTGCAACAAGGACTTCTCGTGCCTCAACGGCTTCTGCCCCAGCTTCGTGACACTGGAAGGCGCGGTGCCGAAGAAGGCCGCCAGCCGCTCGCTTGAGCTGCCCGAGGAGATGGCGCTGCCTGTGCTGCCAAAGATCCGCGGCACCCACAACATCGTGCTGACCGGGGTCGGTGGCACCGGCGTCGTCACCATCGGCGCGGTGCTGGCCCAGGCGGCGCAGATCGACGGCAAGGGTGCGGGCATGATGGAGATGGCGGGGCTGGCCCAGAAGGGCGGCGCCGTGCACATCCACCTGCGCCTTGCCGAGCGGCCCGAGGATATCTCGGCGATCCGCGTCGCGGCGGGCGAGGCCCATGCGCTGATCGGCGGCGACCTGGTGGTGAGCGCCGGGTCCAAGACCCTCGGCCTGACCCGGGGCGGGCAGACCGGCGCGGTGGTGAACTCTCATGAGATCGTCACCGGCGACTTCACCCGAAACACGGAATTTTCCCTTCCGTCAGAACGGCTTGAGTTGCAACTGCAGGCCCGCTTGCGGGATCGGCTGGTGCTGTTTGATGCCTCGGCCCTGGCGCAGGTCGCCATGGGGGACAGCATCTTTGCCAACATGATCCTGCTGGGCGCGGCCTGGCAGCAGGGGCTGGTGCCGCTGCGCCACGAGGCGATCGTTCAGGCGATCACGCTCAACGGTGCGGCGGTCGAACGCAACCTGCATGCCTTCGAGGTCGGACGCTGGGCCGTGCTGCACCGCGACGAGGTGCAGGCCATGATCGCCCCCGCGGCGCAACGGCCCGAGCCGCTGAGCCTCGAGCAGATGATCGAGCAGCGCGCCGAGCATCTGCAGAAGTACCAGAACCGGCGGCTGGCCCGGCGCTACCGCGCCTTCGTGGCCCGTTTCGAGGACCCCGAGCTGCGCGAAGCCGTGGCAAGATCGTACCACAAGCTCTTGAGCTACAAGGATGAATACGAAGTCGCCCGGCTGCACCTGGAATCCCGCCGCAAGGCACAGGCGCAGTTCGACGGCGATTTCCGCATGTCCTTCCATCTCGCCCCGCCGATGCTGGGCGGAGAGGATGCCTCGGGCCGGCCGAAGAAGCGGCAGTTCGGCGGCTGGATGCTGACGCCCTTCCGGGTGCTGGCGGCGATGAAGGGCCTGCGCGGGACGCCGCTGGACCCCTTCGGGCGCCAGGCCGAGCGCCGGATGGAGCGCGCCCTGATCCGGCAGTACGAAGAGGATATGGAAGAAATCCTAATGGGTTACGATCCACAGTTGAAGGATTGCGTCAAGGCGCTGGCGGCGCTGCCGATGAAGATCCGCGGTTTCGGCCCGGTGAAATCCGCCAATGAGGCGAAGGCGGCGAAAGAGCGCGAGGCGCTTCTGGCGACCCTGCATGCCGGCCCGGTGCGCGCGGCGGCGGAGTGACGCCGGTCGCTTTGCGTTCCCCGCGCGGCGCCCCCATCTGACAGGGGGCGCCGCTGCCCTGACGGGGGGGCGCGACACATGACGTCGACCGTTAAACACTTTGCAACTACCTGTGGCGCAGGATCGTCCTGCGTCACAGGGGCCTGCAGGAGGGGGCTCAAACCACTGGAACGAATCCGCGCCCCTGTCTATGAGGCCGGACCAAGAGGCCCTTTCGACGGGGCCATACCCGTTCGGATACCGCGATGACTGCAGAAATTCTTCCGTCCCAGCATAATCCGCGCCCCCCCAGCCCGCGGCAGATCGCCCGTGACATCTCCTACGCCTCCAGTGCCGAGACCCGTTCGGGGCGGATGGTAATCCGGGTGATGGAGAACGCCCTGGGGCGACCCGCGCTGATCCGGCGCGCCGATGGTTATGCCGAGGATGTGCGGGCCGGGCAGGACTTCTGGTCGGTCATGGTGCAGCGCTACGGGCTGTTGCTTGAGCTGAGCGCCGGCAGCCTTGAGAACATTCCTGCCGAGGGGCCCGTGGTGGTGATCGCCAATCACCCCTATGGCATACTCGACGGGCTGATGCTGGGCCACATCCTGCAGGAGCGGCGCGGCGATTTCCGTATCCTGGCCAACCGGGTGTTCCGCAAGGCCAGCGACCTCGACCGGGTGATCCTGCCGATCAGCTTCGACGAGACGCGCGAAGCGGTGCAGACCAATATCGAGACGCGTCGCGAGGCCCTGCGCTATCTGCGCGAGGGCGGGGTGATCGGGGTCTTCCCGGGCGGCACCGTCTCGACCGCGCTGACGCCTTTCGCCCATCCGATGGATCCGGGCTGGCGCGGCTTCACCGCCCGCATGATCGCCAAGAGCGGCGCCACCGTGGTGCCGGTTTTCTTCGACGGCACGACCTCGCGGCTGTTCCAGCTGGCCAGCCAC
>NZ_AFPM01000246.1 GCF_000220565.1 Oceanicola sp. S124
GTGCACGCTCCCGGAGGCAGAAGGAGGGCGCCGGATTGCCTCCCCCCAAGCATCATCACCAGGCTGAAAATACTCCCGCCGGAGGTATCGCCCGGCCTGCGGCAGGTGCCGGCCTAGCTGACGAAGGTGTTGCCGAAGCAGATGTCTATGGCCTCGGGGGCCTGCATCGGGGGCACGACCTCGAAGCTCTGGCGCAACAGGACCACGTCATCGCGTGAGACCTCGAAGGTCCAGGTGCCGGTGACCAGCTCGCGGTCGAACTCGAAGTTGAAGCTGCGCACGCCCCAGCGACTGTCGAGCGCGGGGTTCCAGCTTTCCGTCGTCACCTGGCGGGGACCGACCGGCGGGTGGTGCACGGTGAAGACATAGGGTTCGAGCGGGGCGCCGGGTTCCAGGCGGATGCGGATGCCGAAGGAGATGCCGATATAGGCGGGCACCACGCGGGAGGAGAGCACCATCTCGGGGTTCTCTTCCGTCAGCAGGATGTAGCCCGACTCGGTGTCCGGGGCGTCTTCCTTCGCCACGTGGTCGGCGGGGCAGTAGATGCCTGCCTCGCTCATCTCGAGCGGGGGCAGCAGGATGTCTGCCAGCGGGGCGGTGCCCTGTGCCGCCGCCGGAAGGGCCGACAGAAGCCAGAGGGCGGCGCCGCGCGCGAAGGTCCGGATCCCGCCGCGAGAGGCGGGGGGCGGGGCCTTCGGGAAATGCGCGGCGCCCCTCATCATCATCCGATCGCGGCGGCTTTCACGTCGTCGTCGATATAGGGCAGGTACTGCTCGAAGTTCTCGGAGAACATGGTGACCAGCTTCGCCGCCTGGGCGTCGTAGCCTGCCTTGTCGTCCCAGGTCTGGCGCGGGTCCAGCAGGGCGGGCGCAACGCCGGGCACGGCGACGGGCACTTCGAAGCCGAAGTTCTGGTCCTTGCGGAACTCGGCCTCGTTCAGCGAGCCGTCGAGCGCGGCGGTCAGCAGGGCGCGGGTGGCACGGATCGGCATGCGGCTACCGGTGCCGAAACCGCCGCCGGTCCAGCCGGTGTTCACCAGCCAGCAGGTGGCGCCGTGCTTGGCGATCTTCTCGCGCAGCAGGTTGCCGTATTCCTCGGGGCGACGCGGCATGAACGGCGCGCCGAAGCAGGTCGAGAAGGTCGGGAGGGGTTCCACCACGCCGCGCTCGGTGCCCGGGGTCTTCGAGGTGAAGCCGGACAGGAAGTGGTACATCGCCTGCGCCGGGGTCAGCCGCGAGATCGGCGGCAGCACGCCATAGGCGTCGCAGGTCAGCAGGATGATGTTCTTCGGATGGCCGCCAAGCGCGGTGTCCGACGCGTTGGAGATGTACTCCAGCGGGTACGCGCAGCGCATGTTCTCGGTCAGTGAGCTGTCCTCGAAGTCGAGCTCGAAGGTCTCCTCGTCGAAGACCATGTTCTCGATCACGGTGCCGAACATCGAGCAGGTGGCGTAGATCTCGGGCTCGGCCTCGGCCGAGAGGTTGATCGTCTTGGCGTAGCAGCCGCCCTCGAAGTTGAAGGTGCCGCGATCGGACCAGCCGTGTTCGTCGTCACCGATCAGCACGCGCGAGGGGTCGGCCGAGAGGGTGGTCTTGCCGGTGCCGGAGAGGCCGAAGAAGATCGCAGTGTCGACCGGGTTGCCCTTGGCGTGGTTGGCCGAGCAGTGCATCGGCATCACGCCCTTCTCGGGCAGCAGGTAGTTGAGCAGGGTGAAGACCGACTTCTTGTTCTCGCCCGCGTATTCGGTGCCGCCGATCAGGATGACCTTCTGGGCGAAGTTCAGCGCGATCACGGTCTCGCTGCGGCAGCCATGACGGGCCGGGTCGGCCTGGAAGCTGGGGCAGTTGATGATGGTGAAGTCAGAGACATAGTCGTTCAGCGCATCGCGGTCGGGGCGGCGCAGCAGGTGACGGATGAACAGGTTGTGCCAGGCCAGCTCGGACACGACGCGGACGTTGATCGCATAGGCCGGGTCGGCGCCGCCGATCAGATCCTGCACGAAGTAGTCCTTGCCCTTCATGTGGGCCAGCATGTCGGCGTAGAGCACGTCGAAGGCCTCGGGGGCCATCTCGGCGTTGTTGTCCCACCAGATCTTGTCGGCCACATCGGGCGTCTTGACCACGTGCTTGTCCTTGGGCGAGCGGCCGGTGAACTTGCCGGTGGTGACCAGGAAGGTGCCGCCCTTGCCCAGGGTGCCTTCGTTCCGCTTCAGGGCGGCTTCGATCAGCGCGGGCTCCATTAGGTTGTAATAGACATTGCCCAGCCCCTCGATCCCCTGATCCTCGAGCCGGAAGTGCGGGTTCACCCGTCCAAATGTCATGTCTAACACTCCTGTAGCCGCGCTGCCGCGGCGGTCCTGTCATCCGGGCGCCGGCCGGAATGAATCGGAGAAGGCTGGCGCCGGAACCGGGCGATACGCCCGATATCGGGCCTCATAACACGTCAACTTCGAATGTGAACAGCCTGCCACCGGAGGTTAGCGCAACCATGGATGGTTTAGCGCAACCACTCGCGGGAAGCTGCCCTCTGGTCGGCAGGTCCTTGGGCGCCAAGGAAAAATTCAGGCGATCCTAAGACATTTTCGCCACATTTCGGCCATGGACCGGGGCGATTCGCGTTTCGTCATTGCCTGACAGGCGGGGAAAGGCGATTATTGTGGTAAAATCATGTCGATAGGACCTCCTGACCTGGCCTGAAGGATGCGGGCCCCGATACTCGCGGGGTGACAGAATGTCCCGGGCGGCAAGAGCAGTATGGAAGGAAGACCCATGTCCAAGATCGCGCTTGTGGACGATGATCGCAACATCCTGACCTCGGTGGCCATCACGCTCGAGGCCGAGGGGTTCGAGGTAGAGACCTATTCCGACGGCCAGGCGGCGCTGGAGGCCTTCAATAAGGCCCTGCCGGACATGGCCGTGCTGGACATCAAGATGCCGCGCATGGACGGCATGGACCTGCTGCAGCGGCTGCGCCAGAAGACCACCATGCCGGTGATCTTCCTGACCTCGAAGGATGACGAGATCGACGAGGTGCTGGGGCTGCGCATGGGCGCCGACGATTACGTCAAGAAGCCCTTCAGCCAGCGCCTTCTGGTGGCCCGCATCCGCGCCCTGCTGCGCCGCCAGGAAGCCCAGGCCGGTGACATCGTCGCCGAGACCGACGACACCAAGGTGATGGAACGCGGCCACCTGCGGATGGACCCGCTGCGCCACTCGGTGACCTGGAAAGGCCAGGACGTGACGCTGACGGTGACGGAATTCCTTCTGCTTCAGGCCCTTGCACAGCGCCCCGGCTTCGTGAAGAGCCGCGACCAGCTGATGGACGTGGCCTATGACGACCAGGTCTATGTCGACGACCGCACCATCGACAGCCACATCAAGCGCCTGCGCAAGAAGCTGCGCAACGCCGACCAGGATTTCTCCGCGATCGAGACCCTCTACGGTATCGGTTACCGGTACAACGAAGAATAAAGTCTCGTCCATGGCGCTTGCCGAAGGGATCAGCGTGCAGGACTCGTCCTCTCAGGATCGACGCAGGGGCGCCGAGCGGCGCGGCGACGTTGTGCTGGGCGAGGAATTCGTCGCGCCCGGAGCGGTGGTCGACGAAGAGTTCCGCCATCGGCGCGAAAGGCGCGGGCTCTTCGCGCTGAAAGCCTCTCCGCTGACCCGCAAGATCATCATTTTCAACCTGATCGCGCTGAACGTGCTGGTGGCGGGGGTGCTCTACCTCTCGTCCTCGCGGGAAAGCCTGCTGGCGCAGCGCCAGGCGGCGCTGGTCAGCGAGTCGCAGCTGATCGCCAATGTCTTCGAGGCGCAGATCGCTCCGGGGGCAGAGGTGGACCTGCTGACGCGGCGCGGCGTGGATGTCCCGGGCACCCTGGCGGCGCTGGACCTGCGCGCCGGGCTGACGCTGCTGATCTTCGACGACGCGGGCGACCTGGTCGCCCGGCGCGCCGGGCCGCGCCCCGAGATCACCACCTCGCATCCGACCTATGTCACCGACTTCCTGACCACCGTCTGGGACGGTTTCGCCAGCGTCTTCTCGTCGGGCCGGGTGCCGCTGCCGACGATCACCATCGACGAGGAGGCCCGCCGCCTGATCGCGGTCAATGGCACGGCCGGGCAGGAAAGTTCGACCGCGCGCGGGGCCGAGGGGCGCTTCCACACCGCGCTGACCCCGATCCTTGCCGGCGATCAGCCGGTCGGCGTCATCGCCCTGGCCGGGACAGTGGGCGAAATCGACGCCATGGTCCGCCAGGAGCGCGAGCGCGTGCTGCAGATGTTCATCATCGCCACGCTGGTCTCGGTCGGGCTCAGCCTGGTGCTGGCCTCGACCATTGCCAACCCGCTGTCCGATCTGGCCGCCGCCGCCGAGCTGGGGGGCGACCGGGGCAACACCCGCCCCAAGCCGAGCCGCGTGCGCATCCCCGACCTGACCGCGCGCCCGGATGAGATCGGGCGGCTTTCCGGCGCCCTGCGCGGGATGGTCAGCGCGCTTTATGACCGGATCGACGCCAACGAACAGTTCGCCGCCGACGTCGCGCATGAGATCAAGAACCCGCTGGCCAGCCTGCGCTCGGCCGTGGGCACCCTGCGGGTTGCCAAGCGCGACGACCAGCGCGTGCAGCTGATGGACGTGATCGAACATGACGTGCGCCGTCTCGACCGGCTGGTCAGCGACATCTCGAACGCCTCGCGGCTGGACAGCGAACTGGTGAAGGAAGAGGAAGAGGAGTTCGACCTGCTGCGCATGCTGGGCAGCCTGACCGACTACCTGGGCGAACAGGCGGCGGGCAAGGGCATCGACTTCATCACCGACCTGCCGCAAGAGGACCTGGTGCTGAGCGGGCTGGAGGCGCGGCTGGCGCAGGTCTTCGTCAACCTGATCACCAATGCGATTTCTTTCTGCGAAGAGGGCGATGCGATCCGGGTCTGGGCCCGGCGCCGGGAAAACCGCGTGCTGGTGGTGGTCGAGGACACCGGCCCGGGCATTCCCGACCAGTCGTTGCAGAAGATCTTCAAGCGGTTCTACTCGCACCGCCCGGCCTCGGACTTCGGCAACAATTCGGGGCTCGGGCTGGCGATCAGCAAGCAGATCGTCGAAGCCCATGGCGGCGTGATCTGGGCCGAGAACATCCGCCCGACCGATGCCGACATCACTTCGGATCCGCTCGGCGCGCGTTTCGTCGTCGGCCTGCCGATCTGAGATGGCCGAGGCGCGCGAAGCCCGGGTGATCCACGCCAGCTGCGTCGCGGTGCAGGGCCGCGCGGTGCTGATCCTGGGGACCTCGGGCAGCGGCAAGAGCAGCCTCGCGCTGGAGCTGCTGTCGCGCGGGGCGGCGCTGGTGGCTGATGACCGGGTGATCCTGACCCGCGAGGGCGACCGGCTGATCGCCCGCGCGCCCGAGACGCTCTCGGGCATGATCGAGGCGCGGGGCGTTGGCCTGCTGGGGGCCGCGCCGGCCGGGCCGCAGCCGGTGGCGCTGGTGGTCGACCTCGACCAGACCGAGGAAAACCGGCTTCCGCCGCATCGCAGCACGAATTTGCTGGGGCTTTCCTTAACCTTGCTTCACAATACTGGCACCGCGGCTTTCGCTGCGGCGATTCTGCAATATTTGCGTGAAGGACGCCGCGCGTAGACACGCGACGCGCGACTTTTCGCCAACCACAACCAGCGACGGCAGCCATGGCCACCGCAGACGAGCAGCCCAGACCGACCCAGAGACTCGTCCTCGTGACGGGGCCTTCCGGCGCTGGCCGTTCGACCGCCATCCGCGCGCTCGAGGATCTCGGCTTCGAGGCCATTGACAACATGCCGCTGTCGCTGCTGCCGCGCCTGCTGGATGGTCCGCCGCTGCGCCGCCCGCTGGCGCTTGGCCTCGACACCCGCAACCGCGATTTCTCGACCCTGGCGCTGATCGAGGCGCTGGACGGGCTGCGCCAGATCCGTGGCGTGCCCCTGGAGCTGCTCTATCTCGACAGCCGCGCCGATGTGCTCTCGCGCCGCTTTTCCGAGACCCGGCGCCGGCATCCGATGGCCCCGGAAGAGACGCCTGAGGACGGAATTGCCCGTGAATTCGACCTCTTGGGTCCGATCCGCGCCCGCGCCGACATCCTGATCGACACTTCCGAGATGACGGTTCATGACCTGCGCGCCGAGATCGACGGCCACTTCGCGCCGCAGGGCGGTACCGGGCTTGCGGTCTCGCTGCATTCCTTCAGCTACAAGCGGGGGCTGCCGCGCGGCATCGACATGGTCTTCGACGTGCGCTTCCTGAAGAACCCCTACTGGGAGCCCGCCCTGCGCGGCCTCGACGGGACCGACCCGGCGGTACAGGACCACGTGGCCTCGGACGCGCGTTTCGCGCCCTTCCTGTCGAAGGTCACCGACCTGACCCTGATGCTGCTGCCGGCCTATATCGAAGAGGGCAAGGCCCATCTGGCGATCGGCTTCGGCTGTACCGGCGGACAACACCGTTCCGTCACTTTGGCCGAAAGGCTGGGCCGGGCCCTTGCAGAGGCCGGCTGGCAGGTGTCTATAAGGCATCGCGAACAGGAACGGCGCCGGGCCGGCGAGGGGGCAGCATGAGCGCGTCCCTGATGCCCAGGCGCACACCCGAGGGAAGACCGGCCTTGATCGGAATCGTCATCGTCGCCCATGGCGGGCTGGCACGGGAATACAAGGCCGCCGTCGAGCATGTCGTCGGCGCCCAGCCGGGCATTTCCGCCATCTCGATCGAGAACAACTGCGACCGTGCCGTCAAGGAAGCCGAGATCTGCAAGGCCGCCGATACGGTCGACCAGGGCCAGGGCGTCGTGGTGGTCACCGACATGTTCGGCGGCTCTCCCAGCAACCTGTCGCTGATGGCCTGTCGCCCCGACGATAGGCGGATTCTTTACGGTGTGAACCTTCCGGCCTTGATCAAGCTGGCCAAGTCGCGGCATAAATCCCTGCCGGAAGCGGTGCGCGATGCCACCGAGGCCGGACGCAAATATATCGACAGCCGAAACCTGAGCATGGGCGCCTGAGGGCGCTCGGCAACGGGCCGCGCTGCGGGGAGTAACCATGAGCGACAGCGTCACTCGCGAGCTGACCATCGTCAACGTCAAGGGGCTGCATGCCCGAGCCTCGGCCAAGTTCGTCGAGGTCGTCGAGGCCTTCGATGCCCGCGCCGAGGTCAG
>NZ_AFPM01000245.1 GCF_000220565.1 Oceanicola sp. S124
TCATGCTGATGGACGAGGCGTTTCGGCGCTCGATCCGCTGATCCGCACCGACATGCAGGACCTGCTGCTGGAGCTGCAGGAAGAGCTGCACAAGACCATCATCTTCATCACCCACGATCTGGACGAGGCGCTGAAGCTGGCCGATCACCTGGTGATCCTGAAGGATGGCGCGGTGATCCAGCAGGGCGAGCCGCAGCAGATCCTGCTGAACCCCTCCGATCCCTACATCGAAGAGTTCGTGGCCGACATCAACCGCGCCCGCGTGCTGCGGGTCCGTTCGATCATGTCGAGCGAGCCCCCCGAGGGTGCCGTGGCCGGTGACGTGGCCCCGGGCGACAACCTGGAAAGCGTGATCGCCAAGGCCGGCGGCGAGGCCGACCGCGTCTTCCGCGTGACCCGCGGCGACGAGGTGCTGGGCCATGTCAGCATGGTGCAGGTGCTGCGCGCCCTCGTGCCGCGCCAGGCCGCGGCCTGAGCGCAGCCGCCAGCCATGCAAAAGGCCCCGGAGCACAGCGCTCCGGGGCCTTTTCACGTTGCGCGCGACGGCCTCTCAGGCCGGACGCATCTGGCCGTCGACCATGACACCCGTCACCTGCAGCTCGGCGTCCATCAGCGTCAGCCCGGCCCGCTTGCCGGGGCTGACGGAGCCCAGGCTGTCGCCCAGCCCCATGACCTCGGCCGGGGTCAGGCTGGCCATGCGGATCGCCGTCCCCAGCCCGCAGCCGGTCAGCGCATCCATCTGGCGCACCGCCTCGATCATCGACAGGTCCGCCCCGGCCAGCACGCCATTGGCATCGCTCAGCCGTCCGTCGCGGCGGTAGATGCGTTTGCCCAGCAGGTCGAACTCGGTCACCTCGGTGCCGAGCGGGCTCATCGCATCGGTGACCAGGAACAGCCGCCCCGTGCCAAGCCGCGCCAGCGCCAGCCGCAGGTTGGCCGGGTGCACATGCTGGCCATCGGCGATGATCCCGGCGGACAGGCGGGCGGAATCGAGCACCGCCCCCACCACGCCCGGCGCCCGACCGGCCACCTGGCTCATCGCGTTGAACAGGTGGGTGGCCCCGCTGAGACCCTCGTCCTCGGCGGCGGCGATATCCTCGAAGCGGCCTTCGCTGTGGCCGGCAAAGACCGTCACCCCGGCACGGGCCAGGGCGGCGACCTGGCCGGGCGCGGCCTCCTCCGGGGCCAGGGTCAGCATCAG
>NZ_AFPM01000244.1 GCF_000220565.1 Oceanicola sp. S124
TCCAGCAGGCGCGAATACTGCGGCGTCGACACCCGGAAGGCCACCTCGAGCGCCACCGGGTCGATCAGCTCGGCCAGCACCTCGTTGGCGGAGACCAGGCGCCCCTCGACCAGCGTCACCCCCGAGAGGGTGCCGTCGAACCCGGCGCGCAGCACGGTGTCGTCCAGGTCGCGCTCGGCCTCCGTCATGGCGATGCGGGCGCGGTCGAGCGCGGTCGCGGCACTGTCGATCCGCGCCTCGGCCGCGGCCTCGGCATTGCGCGCCGAAAGCACCGACTGCCGCGCCGACGAGGCCGCAAGTTCGGCCTCTTCCTGGGCTGCGGCAGAGCCGACGCCACGATCCATCAGGGTATTCTGGCGGTCCAGCGCCCGGGCGCGCAACTGGGCCTGGTCCTCGGCGGCGGCAAGGGTATCGCGGGCGATCTCGACCGCGCGGGCGGCGTCGCGCACCTCGGCCTCGGCATCGGCCAGGTCGGCGCGGGCACGGTCCCGGGCCGCCTCGGCCTGCGCAGGGTCGATGCGCAGCAGCACCTGCCCCGCAACCACCTGCCCGCCCTCGACGAATTCCGGCGCCAGCGCGATCACCGGACCGGCAGCGGCAGAGCGCAATTCCAGCGTTCGGCGGCTCTGCACCTCTCCGAAGACCGAGAGCACGGGGGCGATGGTCTCGGACCGGGCGGAGACCACGTTCACGGCGAACTCACGCTCCTGCCCGCGCGGCATGAAGGGTTCACGGCTCATCCGCACCTCGACCGCATCGCGGACAAGGCTGCCGGCATAGGCCACCAGCCCCAGCGTCACCGAAAGAAGGAACAGCCCCATCAGGCTGCGGGTGAGAAAGCGCATGGCGTAGGGTCCGTTCAATACCTGGCTGGCGGGAGTCTTCCCGAACTTGTTCAATATGCCAAGAAACAAGGCCGTTACGCGTTAATACGCGCCGGCTCAGACTTTCCGTCGCATTTTTTCGTCAAGGCGGGGCATTATTTCAACGAAGTTGCAGGGCATGTGCCGGTAATCCAGCTGCTTGACCAGGATTTCGTCCCAGGCATCGCGGCAGGCACCGGGGCTGCCGGGCAGCGCGAACAGGTAGGTGCCCCCCGCAACCCCGCCCGTGGCGCGGCTCTGCACTGCCGAGGTGCCGATCTTCCTCATGGAGACGATGGTGAAGACGGTCGAGAAGGCGTCGATCTCCTTCTCGTAGACATCGCGATGCGCCTCGACGGTCACGTCGCGCCCGGTCAGCCCAGTGCCGCCGGTCGAGATCACCACGTCGACCTCTGCGTCGGCCACCCAGGCGGCCAGCTGGTCGCGGATCAGGGCACGCTCGTCAGGCAGGATCTCGCGGCGGACGAGGTGGTGCCCAGCGGCCTCGATCCGCGCGACCAGCGTGTCGCCCGAGCGGTCCTCGGCAAGGGAACGGCTGTCCGAGACGGTCAGCACGGCGATCCGGACGGGGATGAAGGGGCGGTCCGTGGCGGCCATCTCAGGCCCTCCCGCCCAGCATCAGGCGCAGCGCCAGCGCGGCGAAGATGCCCGCCGAGAGACGCCGCAGCCAGGGGCCCGTGCCGGGCATGCGGGCGCGGGCCACCCCGGCCAGCGCCCCCGCCAGCCCGTTGACCACGAAGCCGCCCGCCGAGAGCACGGCGCCGAAGACCAGGAACTGCGGCAGCAGCGGCGCCGAGGCATCGACGAACTGCGGCACGAAGGCGAGGATGAAGAGGATGACCTTGGGATTGGTCAGATTGACCAGCAGCCCGTCACGGAAGGGCCGCGCCGGGCGCAGGTCCGGCCCCGAGGCCTCGGCGCGCAGGATCTGCCAGGCCATCCACAGCAGGTAGCCCGCACCGATCCAGCGGATCGCCAGCAGCGCACCGGGATGGGCCGCAACCAGGCCGCCGACGCCAAGCCCGGCCACCGTGGCATGGATCAGCCCGCCCAGGGCGACGCCGCCGCTGGCCCGCCAGGCGGCCCCCGGTCCGGCCCGCAGCCCCTGCCCGGCGCAGAACATCATGTCCGCCCCCGGCGTCAGGTTCAGCGCCAGCGAGGCGGGGATGAAGGTCAGCAGCACGACAAGCTCGATCGGCATTCAGAGATCCTCCAGCTTCGCCCTGAGCGAGAGCAGGTCCGACCAGGCCTCGCGCTTGGCCTGGGGCTGGCGCAGCAGGTAGGCGGGGTGGGTCATCGGCAATGCGGGCAGCCCGAAGGCCTGGGCCCAGGTGCCGCGCAGCTTCAGGATGCCGCGTTTGTTCATCGCCGCCTGGCAGGCGATATTGCCCATCAGGACAAGAACCTGCGGCTGCACCAGCGCCACGTGCCGCTGCACGAAGGGCAGCATCATGGCGATCTCTTCCGGCTTCGGGTCGCGGTTCTGCGGCGGCCGCCAGGGCAGCACGTTGGTGATGTAGACCGCCTCTTCGGGCTCTTCCGCGCCGCGCGCCAGGCCGATGGCCCCCAGCATCCGGTCCAGCAGCTGGCCGGCGCGCCCGACGAAGGGGCGCCCCTCACGGTCCTCGTCGCGGCCCGGTGCCTCGCCCAGGATCATCACCCGCGCCTTCGGATTGCCGTCGGAAAAGACCAGGTTGCGCGCCCCGCGCTTGAGGTCGCAGTGTTCATAGGCGGCCATGGCCTCGCGCAGCGCCTCGAGGCTGGCCGCACCCTGCGCCGCCTGCCGGGCAATGTCCGAGGCGTCGATCTCCTGCCGGACCACCGGGGCCTCGGGCTGGTTGCGCCGCGCCTTCGGCGCTTCGACGGGCAGGTCGAAACGGTCCACCGGCTCATCCGAGATGCATTCGTCCACGCCCATCTCGACCTGCCATTCCAGCAGGGCCCGGGCCAGGTGCCAATCCATCTCTTGCGGCTGCGTCGATTCCATGGGGGCCACCCTATCCCGCCGCCCCGGCACAGGAAAGCGCCCGTGGCCGCGCGGCGCTGCGGGCAGGCATTGCCGCCGATGGCCGCCCCGGCCTATAAGCCCCCAAGCAGCAGCGCGCAGGAGATCCCCATGAGCTTCAGGCAGACCCACCTTCTCGGCATCGAACGCCTGGCGCCGGACGAGATCACCACCCTGCTGGACCTGGCCGAGGACTACGTCGCCCTCAACCGCTCGGCCGACAAGCATTCCGACGCGCTGGCCGGGCTGACCCAGATCAACATGTTCTTCGAGAACTCGACGCGCACCCAGGCCAGCTTCGAGCTGGCGGGCAAGCGCCTTGGGGCCGACGTGATGAACATGGCGATGCAGGCCAGCTCGGTGAAGAAGGGCGAGACGCTGATCGACACCGCGCTGACGCTGAACGCCATGCACCCGGACCTGCTGGTGGTGCGGCATCCGAATTCCGGCGCCGTCGACCTGCTGGCGCAGAAGGTGAACTGCGCCGTGCTGAACGCCGGTGACGGGCGGCACGAACACCCGACGCAGGCGCTGCTGGATGCGCTGACCATCCGCCGCGCCAAGGGTCGCCTGCACCGCCTGAACATCGCCATCTGCGGCGACATCGCGCACAGCCGCGTGGCGCGTTCGAACCTGCTGCTGCTGCACAAGATGGAAAACCGCATCCGCCTCGTCGGCCCGCCGACCCTGGTGCCCGGCGCCTTCGCCGAGCTGGGCTGCGAGGTCTATGACAGCATGGAAGAGGGTCTGAAGGACGTCGACGTCGTGATGATGCTGCGCCTCCAGAAGGAACGTATGGACGGCGGCTTCATCCCGTCCGAGCGCGAGTATTACCACCGCTACGGGCTGGACGCCGAGAAGCTGGCCCATGCCGCCCCCGATGCCATCGTCATGCACCCCGGCCCGATGAACCGCGGCGTCGAGATCGACGGCACCATCGCCGACGACATCAACCGCAGCGTGATCCGCGACCAGGTCGAGATGGGCGTGGCTGTGCGCATGGCGGCGATGGACCTGCTGGCGCAGAACCTGCGCGCCCGCCGCGCCGAAGCCGCCGCCTGAGCAGTCCGCACTGAACCGGCCCGCCTGCGCCTGCGGGGCGAAAGCGACACGGGCCCTGCACCCTTGCGGGGCCCTTCGCCTTTCCGCCATCTTTCCCGAAGGCAGCGCGGGCGATGATCCCGCGCCGCGACCGGTCCGCGATGCAAGAGGAGCCAGGATGAGGCAGAGCAACAGGCAGGCCAGCGCCCCCGAAGGCTGGGAAGGACTGCTGGAGCAGGGAGAGTCGATCCTCTGGCAGGGCCGGCCCGACGGCCGGATGACCCTGCGCCAGATCAACCCCATGCAGCTTCTTTTCGGCCTGTTCTTCGCAGGTTTCGCGCTGTTCTGGATGATCATGGCAGCGCAGGCCGGGGGCGCTTTCTGGATGTTCGGCCTGCTGCATTTCTCGGTCGGCATCGGCATCGCCATCGGCAAGCCGGTGCTTGATCCCCTCAAACGGCGACGGACATGGTACACTCTGACCAATCGCCGTGCCTTCATCGCCCGCCATACCCTGCTGGGTCACCGGACACTGGACAGCTACCGCCTGACGCCTGCTTCAAGGGTCAGCTTCCTCCCCGGCTCGCCCGCCTCGGTCCTCTTCGCCGAAGACGAGGTTCGGGTGAAACGCGGAACCCGCACCCGCCGCATCGGGTTTGAACGGATAGAGGACGCGCGCGAGGTCTTCGCCCTGATCGAGCAGGTCCGGGCAAGGCAGACCGCCTGAGGACCCCTGCAACGAAAGGCCCGCCATGCCCCAGCCAGACCCCGTCATCCCCGCCAGCGCCGAGGTGCTGACCCTCGGGCCCACCGACCGCGAGGCGGTCTTCGTGCTGGCCGTCGACCCGGAAACGCCGCAGATGGCGCCGCTGCTGGCGCCGAAGCGGCTGAACGGTCACGCCGGGCAGACCGTCGCCGGGATCCTCGGCCTGACGCCCGATCAGGAAGGCGAGGTCGAACTGGTCAACCCCGCCGATCTCGAGGGCATCGGCCTTGCGGGCTACCTGATCGAGGGGCTGGGTCTGGACGCCACCGGGATCGCCGGCGACCGCGACCGGCTGGAGGCGCTGACCGCCCCCGTGGTGCTGCTGCGCGGCCGTGTCGCCGGGCTGGAAGACCGGGTGCTGCCCCTGCCCCGCGGCCTCAGCCTGGTCGGACGCTATGGCACCACGTACACGCCAATCGGCCTGGCGCCGCTCTCGGCGCGGGCGGCGACGGGCACCCTGCCCCCGGTGACGGGCCCGCTGCCGACGGGCGGACGCCTGTCGCGCCCCTGGCAACTGGTGCTGATCATCGGTGGCCTGGCCCTGCTGGGCGCGCTGTTCTGGCTGGCGCTCTCGCTGCTCTGAGCCTCGCCGCCATTTCCCGCCTACCGCCCTGCGCGCGCTTGCTTTATAGCGGGCTTCAGAGGCCGGCGCGGCCCCGCCGTGCCCGCGCCTCTTCCTGACGACCCGAGCAGCAAGGCCCGCCGATGACCACCACGCTTCTGACCAATGCCATCCTCATCGACCCCGAAACCGGGACGGAGGCACCGGGAAGCCTGCTGATCGCCGGGGGCCGTATCCTCGCCACGGGCGCCGAAGCCGAAAAGGCCGGGGCCGAGAGTGTGATCGACTGCGGCGGCCTTTGCCTTGCCCCCGGGATCGTCGATATCGGCGTCAAGGTCTGCGAGCCCGGTGAGCGGCACAAGGAAAGCTTCGGCACCGCCGGACGCGCGGCGGCGGCGGGCGGGGTGACCACCATCGTCACCCGTCCCGACACAAATCCCGCCATCGACAACCCCGAGACGCTGGAATTCGTCACCCGCCGCGCCCGCGAGGATGCGCCGGTCCGCGTGCTGCCCATGGCCGCGCTGACCAAGGCCCGCGAGGGCCGCGAGATGACCGAGATCGGCTTCCTGATGGATGCCGGTGCGGTGGCCTTCACCGATTGCGACCGCGTGGTCACCGATACCAAGGTGCTGCAACGTGCCCTGACCTATGCCAAGGCGCGCGGCGCGCTGGTGCTGGGCCACATCCAGGAACCCGGCCTGAGCAAGGGCGCCTGCGCCACCTCGGGCAAGTTCGCCGCGCTGAAGGGCCTGTCCGCCGTCTCGCCCATGGCCGAGCGCATGGGGATCGACCGCGATGTCTCGCTGCTCGAGATGACCGGCGCACGCTACCATTTCGACCAGGTGACGACGGCCCGTGCCCTGCCCGCGCTGGAACGGGCCAAGAGGAACGGGCTGGACGTCACCGCCGGGGTCTCGATCCACCACCTGACGCTGAACGAATACGACGTCTCGGACTACCGCACCTTCTTCAAGGTGAAGCCGCCCCTGCGCGCCGAAGAGGACCGCCAGGCGGTGGTCGAGGCCGTGGCCTCGGGGCTGATCGACATCATCTCCTCGATGCACACGCCGCAGGACGAGGAAAGCAAGCGCCTGCCGTTTGAAGAGGCCGCCTCGGGTGCCGTCGGGCTGGAAACCCTGCTGCCTGCCGCCATGCGGCTGGTCCACGCAGGGGACCTGACCCTGCCGGTACTGTTCCGCGCCCTGTCACTGAACCCCTCGAAACGCCTCGGGCTGGAAACCGGCCGCCTCACCGCTGGCGCCCCTGCCGACCTCGTGCTCTTCGACCCCCACGCCCCCTTCGTGCTGGACCGCTTCAAGCTGCTGTCCAAGTCCAAGAACACCCCTTTCGACAGCGCCCGCATGCAGGGCCGAGTCCGTGCCACCTTCGTCGGCGGTCAACAGGTTCACGGAGAGCCCCTGAATGCTGCCTGAGATCACCTCTTCCGCGCTGACCCTGCTGCTGGCAGGCGGGCTCGGCTATCTGCTGGGCTCGGTCCCCTTCGGCATCGTGATTGCCCGCGCCTTCGGGCTGGGTGACCTGCGCCAGATCGGGTCCGGCAATATCGGCGCGACCAACGTGCTGCGCACCGGCAACAAGCTGGCGGCCTTCCTGACCCTGATCCTGGACAGCGGCAAGGGCGCGGCGGCGGTGCTGATCGCCCGCGCGCTGGCCGGAGAGGACGCCGTGCAGCTGGCCGGTTTCGCGGCCTTCCTCGGCCATTGCTTCCCGGTCTGGCTGGGCTTCCGGGGCGGCAAGGGCGTGGCGACCTTCCTCGGCACCCTGCTGGCCTTTTCGTTCCCGGTCGGCCTCGCGGCCTGTGCCACCTGGGCGCTGATGGCGGCGGTCTTCCGCATCTCCTCGCTCTCGGCGCTGACGGCGGCGGCGGCCACGCCGCTCTGGCTCTGGGCGCTGGACCGGCCGCAGGCGATCGCCCTGGCGCTGGCCCTTGCGGTGCTGATCTTCATCCGCCACGCCCCCAATATCCGCCGCCTGCTGAAAGGCGAAGAGCCCCGCATCGGCGGCCGCAAGGGCTGACACCCTGCCCACAATTGCGGCCCTGACGCCGCAGCCCCCGACCTCTGCCACCGCAGGATGCGCCGCCGTTTGGTGAAATCGCGACCGCGTGCTATGGCGATCCAAGGCGACGGGGGAGGGAACCATGGCTGAACTGAGCCGCGCAATGCAGGGCGTCATCCTGCATTGGGGTGAAATGGGCAACCGATGGGGGCTCAACAGATCAGCGGCGCAGATCCTCGCCCTGCTGCACCTCTGGCCCGAACCGCTTTCGGCCGGAGAGATCAGTGCCACGCTGGGGCTGGCGCGCTCCAACGTCTCGGCCGGCCTGAAAGAGCTTCAGAGCTGGCGCGTGATCGAACTGAGCCGCCGACTGGGCGATCGCAAGGACTATTTCACCTCGCCGCGCGACATGGATGACCTGGCCCGTGCCATCGCCCGCGCGCGGCGCGAGCGCGAAATGGTGCCGGCGCTGGACGTGCTGGAAACCCTGCTGGAGGCGGCCGCCGGCGACGGCACCCCGCCCCGCATCCGCGACCGGATGGCCGCAACCGCCGCCACCCTGACCCGCCTCGACGCCGTCATGCTGCAACTGGGCGAACTGCCCGCCGCGCAGCAGGCACAGATGGTTGAGCTGGGCGAGGACCTCGCCGATCTGCTGACGCCCGAACAGGACGATGCGGCCCAGCCAAGGGCAGACAAACCCAAGAAGAAAAAGAAGAAAACCGCCTGATCCGAAGATTGGCGGCGCCCCTGCCGGGCCGCCTCCGAAGCGTTCTCACGACTTGGCCGCCGGCCCAGTGGAAAGAGGCGACCGGCGCCAGACGTCCCGTGGCACCCGCTGTCGCCCGCGTCGGGCGCCGGGAACGCCGGGCCGGTCAGTCGACCGGCGTCGCGTCGACCAGATCGACCAGCCGCGCCATCTTGCGATAGATCCCCGTGAGGGTCAGCGCGCCGCCTCCGAACAGGATGATCCCGACGAACCCCGAGACCACCAGCACCGCCGCGCTCAGCCAGACCTCAGCGGGCCCGGCCCGCTGCGAGCCGCTCTCCAGCGCGTCCAGCACCGCCGCGGGGTCGGAAGCGCCCAGCATCGGCGCCGCAATGCCCAGCTGTTCGAGACCGGGAAGCACCTGCCCGCTGGCCACCAGGCCTGCCGCCAGGATACAGACGGCAATCGCCGCGATCCCGCAGAACAGCAGGATCAGGGCCTCGAAGGCCCGGATCATGAAATGTCGCATCGTCCCTCCGTTCCGACCCGCGGGCGGAGGGACGCCCGGGGGTCAGTAGCTGTAGTCAGCGAAGATGCGGGAGATGTCCCCTCCCCATTCGCCACGGTATCTTTCCAGTAGCTCGTCCGCCGGCACAAGCCCGCTTTCCACGCTTTCCTTCAGCGCGTTGAGGAAATGCGTCTCGTCGGGGATCAGGCCGCCTGCTCCGGGGCGGGCGCGGGCCTTGAGGCCGGCTTCGGCGATCTCGAGCACCTGGCGGGCCAGGTCGTGCATGTCGATGCCGTCGACCTTGCCCTGCAGGCCCTGGTCGGCAGCGGCGACGCGCAGGGCCTCGCGCTGCGGCGCGGTCCAGCCCTTGACCAGGTCCCAGGCGGCATCCAGCGCGCCCTGGTCGTACATCAGCCCGACCCAGAAGGCAGGCAACGCGCAGAGGCGGCGCCAGGGGCCGCCATCGGCGCCGCGCATCTCGATGAACTTCTTCAGCCGCGCCTCGGGGAAGGCGGTGGTCAGGTGGTCGGCCCAGTCCGACAGCGTCGGCTTCTCGCCCGGCAGCGCGGGCAGCTCGCCCTTCAGGAAGTCGCGGAAGCTCTGGCCCAGGGCGTCGATATACTTGCCGTCGCGGTAGACGAAGTACATCGGCACATCCAGCGCATACTCGGCCCAGGCCTCGAAGCCGAAGCCCTCGTCGAATACGAAGGGCAGCATCCCGGTGCGCGCCGCGTCGAGGTTGCGCCACACCCAGGAGCGGTAGGATTTCATCCCGTTCGGCTTGTTTTCGAAGAAGGGCGAATTGGCGAACAGCGCCGTCGCGACGGGCTGCAGCGCCAGCGCCACGCGCATCTTCTGCACCATGTCCGCCTCGGAGCCGAAATCGAGGTTCACCTGCACGGTGCAGGTGCGGCGCATCATCGTGGTGCCGGTGGTGCCGACGCGGCCCATGTAGGCATCCATCAGCTTGTAGCGGCCCTTGGGCATGAGGGGCATTTCCTCATGGCTCCAGGTCGGCGCGGCGCCGAGGCCGATGAAGCCGACGCCGATCTGATCGGCGATGCTCTTCACCTCCTTCAGGTGCTCGTTCACCTCGTCGCAGGTCTGGTGGATGGTCTCAAGCGGAGCGCCCGACAGCTCCAGCGCGCCGCCAGGTTCGAGGCTGACATTGGCACCGTCCTTGGTCAGGCCGATCAGCTTGCCGCCCTCTTCCACCGGCGCCCAGCCATAGCGGTCGCGCAGGCCCGACAGGACCGCGTGGATCGAGCGTTCGCCCTCGTAGGGCAGCGGCTTCAGGCTGTCCTTGCAGTAGCCGAATTTCTCGTGCTCGGTGCCGATGCGCCAGTCTTCGCGGGGCTTGCAGCCCTCGGCCAGGTATTCCGCCAGCTGTTCGTGCCGCTCGATGGGGCCGCCGCCCGATTGAGGAATGGACATGGAAGGGTACTCCGTCGGGGTCTCTGGGGCGCCCGGCAGGGGGCGGGAGGGTTAGGTCTGAGCCGATTTCAGCCGGGTGTCAATGCAGCCGCAACCGGGCACGATCCCAGATCACGACAGGGTGAGGCGTCTCGGCCCGGGTGGCGCGCTGCACCTCGCTGACCAGTTTCTGGGTGCGCAGCCCGGGCAGCGCGGCGAAGATGTCAAAGAGCGCATCGGCGCCCTCGGCATCCAGCGGGATCATAAGGTCGGGTTGCCCCTGCTGCGCCAGCCGCCACGAGGGCGGCCGGGTGCCGGGATCCAGCGACAGGCGAGAGATCTCGCTCAGCGCCACGACGCCGCCGGTGAAGGGGCCAAAATAGGCGATCTGCCCCTCGTCGACCTTCACCACGCCGATGCCGCCCGCCGCGTTGCGGAATCGGGCCCGCTGCACACCTGCCAGCACCAGCGCGGCGCCGATCAGCGCCAGCACGCCGGCCAGCCAGGGGATGTAACCATAGGTGCCCAGAACGCCCCAGAGGCCAAGCGCCAGCACGACGGCGCCCAGCAGGGCCTCGCGCCAGCGCAGCAGCGCGCTGCGGAGCTCGGGGCGGATCACGCCGCGACCCCGCCGGGAATGGTCAGCACCCGGTCGGGCATTGCCACCCGGTAGCTGCCGATGCGCTGAAAGCCGATGGCCTCGTAGGCCCGTGCCGCCGTCGGGCTGGCGGCGAACAGCAGCGCCATCCGGGCACCCGCGTCGCGCGCATGGGCCAGCACCAGCGCCGTCACCTGCCGCCCCAGCCCGCGATTGCGTGCCTCGCGCGGCACGAAGACCCCGCCGACCTGCACCACATCCGCCACCTGCGAATTCAGCGCCGCCATGGCCACCGGCCGGCCCTCCTCGACCATCAGGCGGCAGGGGTAGCCGGCCACGGCGTCGCGCGCCCGCCGCTCGGCCTCGTCCAGCGCCTCGGCGGGATCGGCGGGGGCCAGTCCAGTGTCGGTGATGTAGTCGAGGAACCAGCGCGTCAGCAGCGGCTCGTCCCCGGGTTGCGGCGCGCGGGTGGAGCCGGGCATCGCGGGCAGGTCGGACAGGTCGAGACGATAGAGCGGCTCGACCTCGTTGCGGCTGATCTCACCCGCCAGCCCGAGCGCCTGCAGGTAGGCACCCGCCTGATCGGCCTCGCCGGTCAGCCCGCGCATCCGCCGCCCGGCGAAATGCGTGGCGGCGGCCTGCAGCGCCTCGGGCTCGGCGCCGGGGCATTGCAGCATCAGGAAGCCGCGCCCGGAGATGCCAAAGACAGCGCGGATATCGCCCTCGGCAGGCCAGATCAGGTAATCGCCGGAATAGGGATGTTCGGTCAGCCCGACGCCCTCGGCGGCAAGGTTGCTGCGCAGGAACATCGAAGTCTCGGGGTAGCGCGCCAGGAAGGCCTCCATGGCGGGGATGTCCGAGGGGGCGGCCTCGCGGATCATGTCCAGTCCCCCAGCGTGGCGTGCCAGAGCGTCAGCGCCGCCACCGCCGCCGTATCGGCGCGCAGGATGCGGGGGCCAAGCTGCACCGGCCAGACATTCGGGTGGTTGTGCAGCCGCTTGCGCTCGGCCACCGAGAAGCCGCCCTCGGGGCCGATCAGCACCGCCCAGGGGCCCTTCGGCGCCTCGGACAGCCTGCGCGGCGCGCCATCCGGCGTGCCGTAGGAGGCATCGGCGAAGGCCTCGTCGCAGAACATCAGCTGGCGGTCCGCCGGCCAGTCTGCCAACAGCCGGTCCAGCCGGGCCAGGTCGTCGACCTCGGGCACATAGGTGCTGCCGCATTGCTCGGCGGCCTCGACGGCATGGGCCTGGGCGCGGTCGCGGCGGATACGCTCGGCGTTTGTGAACTCGGTCTGCACCGGGCAGATCCGCGCCACGCCGATCTCGGCCGCCTTCTCGACGATAAAATCGGTGCGCGCCTTCTTGATCGGCGCAAAGAGCAGCCAGAGATCCGGGGGCGTCCCCTGCTCCGCCGAGAGGCGACGGCATGTCAGTTCCCCGCCCCGCTTGCCGGCGCTGGTGACCTCGGCCTGCCATTCGCCGTCACGACCGTTGAATAGGGCCACCAGGGCGCCCTCGACCAGCCGCATCACCCCGAAGAGGTAATGCGCCTGGTCACGTTCCAGTGGAACGGTTTGCCCTTCCCCCAGCGGGTGCTCTACACAGAGCCTGATCTTCGCCATATCCATGGGGCCTACATATGACCAGCGGACCGACGACGCCAGAGCAAGACCTGGGCAAACCCACCGGAGCGGGCCAGGTTTCGGACGCCGTGAAGGGCAACTGGGTGGACGAGATCGCCCCCGCCTGGTCCCGCCCCTACCTGCGGCTCTCGCGCGCCGACCGTCCCATCGGCACCTGGCTGCTGCTGCTGCCCTGCTGGTGGAGCCTGCTGCTGGCCATCGTCGCCGGGGGCGATCCCCGCTGGCAGGACCTGTGGGTCTTCGCCGGCTGCGGCGCGGGGGCCTGGCTGATGCGGGGCGCGGGCTGCACCTGGAACGACATCACCGACCGCAACTTCGACGGCATGGTCGAGCGCACGCGCTCGCGCCCCATCCCCTCGGGGCAGGTTTCGGTGAAACAGGCCGTGGGCTGGATGGTGGCGCAGGCGCTGGTGGCCTTCGCCATCCTGCTGACCTTCCCGCCGCTGGCGATCCTGCTGGGGGTGATCTCTCTGGCGCCGGTCTGCATCTATCCCTTTGCCAAGCGCTTCACCTGGTGGCCGCAGATCTTCCTGGGCCTCGCCTTCAACTGGGGCGCCATCCTCGGCTGGGCCGCCCATGCCGAAAGCCTCTCGTGGCCGCCCTTCGTGCTCTATGTCGCCGGGATCTGCTGGACGCTGTTCTACGACACGATCTATGCCCACCAGGACAAGGAGGACGACGCGCTGATCGGCGTGAAGTCCACCGCCCGCCTGTTCATGGAGCGCACCCCCGCTTGGCTGGCGCGCTTCCTGGTCGCCACTGTCTCGCTGTTCGGCATTGCCGTCATTGGCGCGCTGATGCCCCAGGCCGGCCCCGGAGCGCTGGTTCTGGCGCTGCTCGGGCCCTGGGCCATGGGCTGGCACCTGCTCTGGCAGCTCAGGCGCTACGATGACACAGACATGGACGGGCTGCTGATGCTTTTCCGGTCCAATCGCAACGCAGGCCTGCTGCCCTTGCCGTTTTTCGCCGCCGCAATCCTGCTCTGATTGCCAAGAGTGACCCGCAGGTCTACAGATCTCAGGAACCGAAACGACCCAAGACCGCCCATGCGCCTCTCTGCCATCGCCATCCTCGCCGGCTCTTTCGTCGCCGCCGCCGCCGGGAGCCTCGTGGCTGCAGGTTTCGCGGTCAGCAAGATCGAAGCCACCTCGGAATACTCTGTCCGCCAGGCCCTCGACCTGAACGACCTGGCCTGGGCAGAGGTGGCCGCAGATGGCCTGCAGGTTGTCCTGAGCGGCGTTGCCCCCACCGAGGCGCGGCGCTTCTCGGCAAAGTCCGTCGCCAGCACCGTGGTCGATGCCTCGCGGGTGATCGACAGCATGCAGGTGCAGTCGCGCACCGGCATTGCCCCGCCCCGCTTTTCGGTCGAGATCCTGCGCAACGGCCCCGAGCTGTCGCTGATCGGCCTGATCCCGATGCAGTTCGACCGTGACGACCTGGTCGAGCGGGCCGAGCGGCTGCGCGGCGTCGATGATGTCTCGGACCTGCTGCAGACCGCCGACTATCCGGTCCCGCGCGGCTGGAACGAGACGGTGGACTACGCCCTGATCGCGCTGCGCCTGCTGCCGCAGTCCAAGATCTCGCTCTCGGCCAATTCGGTGTCGATCACCGCGATGAGCCAGAGCACCGAGGAAAAGCGCAAGCTGCAGGCCGAGCTGACCCGTGCCGCCGGCACCCAGATCGCGCTGGCCCTCGACATCTCGGCCCCCCGCCCCATCGTCGCGCCCTACACGCTCGCGCTTCGTGCTGGACGGGAAGGGCGCGTTTCGATGCCTGTACCGCCGACACCGAGG
>NZ_AFPM01000243.1 GCF_000220565.1 Oceanicola sp. S124
CAGCGTACCGACGCACCCCGGGGCACGCCACGAGGACAAGATGCCCCGACAGCTCATTCCCCTGACCCATCCCGATATCTCGACCTTTGCCCGCAGCCTGTCGCGCCAGCTGGAAGCGGGGGGCGGGGCCCCCTCGCACTTGGCGCTGATGAACATGCTGGCGCGTGCGCGGGCCATCGCAATTTCCAGCAGATGCGCGCCTCGGCCAGCGCCGGCGCGCGGCTGGAGCGCCGCCCGAAGGCCCCCGCCGACCTGCGCGCGGTAGAGCGCGCGCTGCACCAGTTCGATGCCGCCGGACGGCTGCGCCACTGGCCCGCCAGGCGGCAGGTCCGGGCGCTGTGCCTGGCGGCGCTCTGGGCGCGGCTGCCCGCCGGCACCCTGCTGCGCGAAGTCGAGGTGAATGCCTTGCTGAACGCCGCTCATCTCTTTGGCGACCCGGCTCAACTGCGTCGCGAGCTGGTCTCCGAGGGGCTGGTGCGCCGCAACCGGGACGGCTCGGATTACTGCCGGGTCGAGGCCGCGCCCTCGCCCGAGGCACGGGCGCTGATCAGCCAGCTGGCGAGGCGCCGGAAGGAGGCCGGGGATGTCTGAGGTCCATCACGGCAGTTGCCTCTGCGGTGCCGTGAGGTTCCGCGCGCCGGGCCCGCTTGGCCCTGTCACGGCCTGTCACTGCAGCCTGTGCCGCAAGCACTCGGGGCATTTCGATGCCAGTTGCGAGGTGAAGAAGGCAGAGCTGATCATCGAGGGGGCGGCGGCGCTGAGGTGGTATGCCGCGACGGCGAAGGCCCGGCGCGGCTTCTGCGCCACCTGCGGCGCCTCGCTGTTCTTCGATCCGCCGCACCTGGACTGGATCGGGGTCTCGATGGGCGCCTTCGACGGGCCCACCGGGACGGCGCTGGCGCAGCATATCTTCTGCGCCGACAAGGGCGACTACTACGCGATCACCGACGGGGTGCCGCAGAACGCGCAGTAGCGCCCGACTGCCTCAGGAGGCGCATTGCTCCTGCGCCACGGCGCCGAAGTAGCTGTACTTTTCCCAGAACTGGGTGTCGGAGCGCGAAGAGGACATCTTCACTTCCTGCGCCTTGTCGGGGCTGCGGAAGAACTTGGCCGCCGTGCGCTGATCGCGCGAGGACAGGACAAGGTCGGCGACGTTCTGGATGCAGCCGCAGAGCTGGGCCGAGGCGCCGCCCTTGGGCGAACTCAGGCAGGCGTTGCGGATCGTGTCCGCCTGGGCGCTGGCCGGAAGAGAGAGAAACGCGATTGCCGCCGCGGCCAGGGCCGCCCGGTAAGAAGAGGTCATGTCATCACTGCCTTATCTCTGCCGGTCCGGTGGTTGATCCCCCGTGATCCGGCTGACACCATTACCCGGACCGCAGCCTTCGGTCCGGAAACTGCGCGGCAGGATGCCAGATTTCGCGGGATTCTCAACTCTTCGAACGGGGGAGGGGCCCGGTCTCGACAAGTCGTGATCGACCGGCCGGGGCAGGTGAAGCGGAATGGCTTGTCGAAGGCGGCGTCGCCCGGTGCAGGCAAGCCCCGGCCCGGTCTGTTCCTTGGAGCACCGGCTAGGGCCAGAGCCCCCTCGGTGCCTGATTCGGTGGGCTCCGCCGCGACGGATCCCGGCCCGGACCGTGCTTGGTCGGGCCGGGGGCGCGATCACGCTGTCGCGGCGCCGCGCCGTTCCTGCTCGAGCAGGTAGAACGAGGCAGCCACGATCAGCGCCGAGCCGGCCCACATGCTGCCCGGTGGCACGAAGCCGAAGGCGAGAACGCCGAGGCCGACATTTAGCGGCAGTTTCACATGGTCGAAGGGCTGCAGGTAACCCGCATCGGCCAGGGAATAGGCCCGCGCGATGGCATATTGCGCCACCGCCGTCAGGACACCGGCCAGCAGCAGCAGCGCCAGGGCCGTGCCGCCGGGCACCAGCGTGGCGACCGGGGCGCCCTCGGGCAGGGCCAGCAGGGCCAGCACCGCATTGGCGGGCGTCAGCAGCAGCAGCAGGTGCAGGGTCAGCGCCTCGGGCGCCTCGTCGCGGGTCAGCCGCTTGGTCAGCAGCGAGGTCCCGGCCCAGAGCGCTGCCGCGCCGACCGGCATCAGCGCCGCCGGGGTGAAGGCCTCGGACCAGGGGGCCAGCAGGATCATCCCTCCGCTCAGCCCGCCCAGCACCGCCAGCCAGCGTCGCGGCGGGGTGGGTTCGCGCAGGATCAGCGCTGCGCCGAGGGTGACGAAGAAGGGCGACAGCAGGATCAGCGCCGAGGCCTGCCAGATCGGGACAAAGGCGAGGCTGGCCACCCAGAGCTGCACGCCTGCCACGGCACAGCCGGCCCGCATCAGGTGCAGGCCGGGCCGGCGCATGGCCCAGGCCTCGCGCGAGCGCGACAGCGCCCAGGGCAGGGCCAGCGCCGTGGCCGCCAGGTACTGCCAGAAGGCGATGGTGGGGCCGGGCAGGTGCAGCTGCATGGCGATATACTGGGTGAGGGTATTGTAGAGAGCGAAGATCGCGCCCGCGGCGATCATCATCGCGGCACCGCGCGTGGGGTGCTGGGTCGAGTGAGTCATGCGGTGTCCTTTCCGAACGCATAACCCAAGGCCGTCCGGGACAGGCCCGCCGTCCCGCGCGCCGCGGGGCGGGATCTCTCCCGTTCTCTTCCATCCGGACTATGACCGTCGGCCCCGGAGTTCCACCGGATCTGCTGACCCTCCCGATGAGAGGCGCTCGCGGGCTGTCACCGCCGGTGGGGAATTCCGCCCCGCCCTGAGAACAAGCGGCCTCATTGGCCGCGGGCGGAACCTATGGGCGCGGGGAAGAGAGCGCAAGGCGGGACGGTGCGGAGGAGGATGTGCGGGAATGCGGAGGGAGGCCTCCGGGGCGCCTGTCGTGTCGTCCTCGCGCCATGGCCGGAGGGGCCCCGGCCCTCGCGCACCCCGATTGATCCCGGGATCACCCGCCGAGTCCACCGGAGCGGCGCTCTCCCCCTTGCCAACTGCCCTTTTCCCCCGCATATGCTGCCGATCATGACCGATCTCGCGCATATCCGTAACTTCTCCATCGTCGCCCATATCGACCACGGGAAATCCACCCTGGCCGACCGGCTGATCCAGTCCACAAACACCGTCTCGGAACGCGAGATGAAAGAGCAGCTGCTCGACGCCATGGACATCGAGCGCGAACGCGGGATCACAATCAAGGCGAATACCGTGCGCATCGAGTACATCGCCGACAACGGCGAGCTTTACGTGCTCAACCTGATCGACACCCCCGGTCACGTCGACTTTGCCTACGAGGTCTCCCGCTCGATGCATGCGGTCGAGGGCTCTTTGCTGGTGGTCGACAGCACGCAGGGGGTTGAGGCGCAGACCCTGGCGAATGTCTACCAGGCGATCGACGCCAACCACGAAATCGTGCCGGTGCTGAACAAGATCGACCTGCCTGCCAGCGAACCCGAACGGGTGAAGGAGCAGATCGAGGACGTGATCGGCATCGATGCCTCGGAGGCGCTGCTGGTGTCGGCCAAGTCCGGCATCGGCATCAAGGAGACGCTGGAGGCGATCTGCCATCGCCTGCCCGCCCCGAAGGGCGACCGCGATGCGCCGCTGAAGGCGATGCTGGTGGACAGCTGGTACGACAGCTACCTTGGCGTCGTCGTGCTGGTGCGGATCATGGACGGCGTGCTGAAGAAGAACGACCGGGTGAAGTTCATGCGCTTCGGTTCGGTCCACCAGGTCGACCGGATCGGTGTCTTCCGCCCCGCCATGCAGAACGTGGACGAGCTGGGCCCGGGTGAGATCGGCTTCATCACCGCCTCGATCAAGCAGGTGCGCGACACCAAGGTCGGCGACACCATCACCCATGACAAGAAGGGCACGGACAAGCCGCTGCCCGGCTTCAAGCCCTCGATCCCGGTGGTCTTCTGCGGCCTCTTCCCGGTCGATTCGGCCGAATTCGAGGACTTGCGCGATGCCATCGAGAAGCTGGCCCTGAACGACGCCTCCTTCAGCTACGAGATGGAGACCTCGGCCGCCCTCGGCTTCGGCTTCCGCTGCGGCTTCCTCGGGCTGCTGCACCTCGAGGTGATCCGCGACCGGCTGGAGCGCGAATACAACATCGAGCTGATCACCACGGCGCCCTCGGTGGTCTACCATGTCCACATGAAGGACGGGACGATGCAGGAGTTGCACAACCCCGCCGACATGCCCGACCTGACCTATGTCGATCACCTGGAAGAGCCGCGCATCAAGGCGACGATCATGGTGCCCGACGAGTATCTCGGCGATGTGCTGAAGCTCTGCCAGGAGCGCCGTGGCATCCAGATGGAGCTGACCTATGCCGGCTCGCGCCCGCTGGTTGAATACGACCTGCCGCTGAACGAGGTGGTCTTCGATTTCTACGACCGGCTGAAGTCGGTCACCAAGGGCTATGCCTCCTTCGATTACCAGATGATCGGCTATCGTCAGGACAACCTGGTGAAGATGCAGGTGCTGGTGAACGACGAGCCCGTGGATGCGCTGTCGATGATGGTGCACCGCGACCGCGCCGAGATGCGTGGCCGCGCCATGTGCGAGAAGCTGAAGGAGCTGATCCCGCGCCACATGTTCAAGATCCCGATCCAGGCGGCGATCGGCGGCAAGGTGATCGCGCGGGAAACGCTCTCGGCGATGCGCAAGGACGTGACGGCCAAGTGCTACGGCGGCGACGCCACCCGGAAGCGCAAGCTGCTGGACAAGCAGAAGGCCGGCAAGAAGAAGATGCGCCAGTTCGGCAAGGTGGACATTCCGCAGGAAGCCTTCATCTCGGCGCTGAAGATGGACAGTTGAGGGGAGCCCGGGTTTAGGCCCGGGTTTTTCTTTGGCGGGCCGTGGGATGGTGGATTTCATCCACCTTACGCGATGAGCCGTGGCGTGCTGTCTCTTTCGCCGAAGGTTCCGTTGGGCGCGGTTCCGGCCCAGTCCGGGCGCAGCAGCCCCGCCCGCACCTCCCGGTGGAACGACGAGAACGCCCAGTCCGCCGGCCGTTGCGCCAGCCCGTGCGCCACCGGATCCGCCCAGCAATAGCGCAGGTGCATCTGCATGTCCGCGTCGTCGCGGATGTGGTGTTCCCAGTAGCGGCGCTGCCAGATCCCCAGCTCTCCGCGTCGTTGCTTGCCGGGGCTGCGGGGAACGCGGGGGGCGACGCGACGGCTGAACTCTGCCTTGATCGACTGCCAGCGCAGCGGATAGTCGGCGTCGCCCGGCGGCAGGGTCCAGAGGCAGTGCATATGATCGGGCAGCACTACCCAGGCGTCGATGGCGAAGGGGCGGCGGCAGCGTTCGACCATCACCGCCTCGCGCAGCGCCGCTATCTCGCGCAGCAGCAGGTCGGATCCAGGGTCACGCAGGGTGACGGTGAAGAAGATCGAGGCGCCGGGCAGGCGGGGGCGGATGTAGCGGGACATGCCGCCAGTTTGCGCAGGGTCGGTTAATAAAGAGTGCGCCTGGTTCCAGTGCCCCAAGGCACAGTGGGCCCGGACACAGTGGGCCGGCAGTCCAGGTCCAGACCTCCGGACCCTCGGCGGCGCCGTGCCGAAGCAGGGCCAAGGGGGGCGACTGCGAAACCTCACCCTGTGTCGTGGCCCAGTCCCGGGCCTGACATGGGGAAGCGGCCAGGCCGAAACGCCGGAGAGGCGGAAGCTGGTCTTGGTGCCTGGCGATGGCAGAGCGCCGAAGATTGTCCATGCGCGCTGAGTCCCCGGCACCGAAAGGCCAAAGTAGCGCGAGTCACCGGCGGCACGGGTCACCGGCGGCGCGACGCAGCGGAAGCGGCCACGGGCGTAGGGTGGGTGTAACCCACCTTGGCTCGGCATAACGCTAGGTGGGGCCGCCGCCGGGAAGGGCGCATCAGCACCAGTTCGCAAGGACTGGCCCGCAAAGACCGGACACGGAAAGACCGGCGGCCATTCGGCACGCCGGTCCTCTTCGCTGGTCGCGGGGGCATCGCCGTGCCTGGAGGGGGGGCTCGGCCTACATGCCCGCCTGGGTTTGCGCGGCTTCACCCTCGATGATGGTGCCGGCCTTCTGGATGTCCCGACCCGCGCCCTTGACGGTCTCGCAGGCGGCCAGCCCCGACAGGGCCAGCAGGCAGATGGCGATTCTGATCATTCCCGTTCCTCGACATGATGTTGATCCGGCCGAAATCCTAGGCGCAGGCCTGCGGAGCGTCCAGCCTCAAGCGAGGGGCGGAGCGATTACATCTCCGCCTGGGTCTCCTGGGCCTCGCCTTCGATGGCCTGGCCGGCGTTCTGGATATCCTGGCCGGCGCCCTCGATGGTCTCGCAGGCGGCGAGGGCCAGAAGGGCGGCAAAGAGGGCGGCAGTGCGGGTAGCGGTGCGGGTCATCTCGGTCTCCTGTTTCGGTTCCGTTTGATCAACCCGCGACAGGGCCTGCGGGTTCCGCCGGCCTTCACGTCGCCCTCTCTCGAAGACCTCCTGCCGCACGCTCCCTTGATTCCGGGCACCCGCGCGCATTGAGAGCGTCGGACGGCGCCCCGTCCCGGCTGACAGGGATTGTCACTTGGTGACCGACGGATCGCCGCCTAGGCTCTCTTCATTGTTTCAGCCATTTGGATAGAACCCGCCACGCCCGGAACCAGGGATATCGCTCTCGGAGCGCTGATCTTCATCGTCGGTGTCGCCATCACCGTCGTTTCTGTCGCCGGAGGCCAGGGCGGGGTGATCACCTACGGGGCCATTGCCGTCGGGTTCTTCATGATGCTGAAGGGCTTCATGACCAACAGCGCTCACAGGAAGAAAGCGTCCGAGCCAACCGAGGCCGAGCGCAGGGAGCGGGTGGCCAACGGGGCGATCCGCGTGATGCTGGGCGTGGCGGCGGTCGACGGCAAGTTTGCCGGGAACGAGAAGGTGATCATCACCGCGCTGGCCCGCGATGCCTATGGCTACTCGATCGACGAAGAGACGATGGACAAGATCCTCGCCCAGTTCGTCGCGGACAAGGCGGCCCTTCCCCGGGAGGCCCGCGCCCTGGGAATGCTGCTGGATCCCGACGGGGCCCGGGCGGTGCTGAAGCACGCTGCCATGGTGGCCTGCTCGGATGGCGAGCTGTCGCTTGAGGAAGACGACAAGCTGCACCAGCTGGCCCTGGCGCTGAACCTTTCGGCAGAGACCTGGACGGCCCAGAAGAAAGCCGCTTTCGCAGAGATCCAGCGCATCGTCCTCGAGCAGCGGCAGGCCCGCGAGGCGGCGCAGCCCGCTGGCTGATCAGCCGAGGAAGGTGGCCACGGCGGCCTCGAACTCGCGCGGCTTCTCGGCGTGCAGCCAGTGGCCTGCGCCGGGCAGCTTGGCAAAATGGGCGTGGGGGAACAGCGCCTTGATGCGGGGGCGGTACTCGGGCTTGACGTAGTGGCTTTCCGCCCCGGTCAGGAAGAGGGTCTCGCCCTCGAAGGGGCCTTCCAGGTCTTCCGGGAAAGACAGGATCTTCGCCATCTCGGCCTCGAGCGCGTCGAGGTTGATGCGCCAGCGCTTCTCGGCGACATCGAGGCTCTGGGTGAAGAAGCTCTGCAGGGCGGGTTCGACACCCTGGGCGGCCAGCTGTGCCTCGGCGTCCGAACGGCGGCTGACCTGCGACAGGTCCACGGCGCGCATGGCGTCGATATACTTCTGCTGGGTATGCCCATAGGCCACCGGTGCCACGTCGGCGACGACCAACCGGTCCAGCAGCGCGGGCTGGCTCAGCGCCAGGGCCATGGCGGCCTTGCCGCCCATGGAGTGGCCCAGCAGGTGGCAGGGCCGGCCCTCGGCGGCGATGACCTCGGCGAGGTCGGCTGCCATCGCCGGATAGCTGTGCTCGTCCTCGCGCGGAGAGCTGCCGTGGTTGCGCATGTCGACCGCGATCACCGGCCGCGCGGCGGCCAGCCGTTTCGAGATGACACCCCAGTTGCGCCCCGAGCCGAAGAGGCCATGGGCGATGACAAGCGGTGTGGCGTCGGCGGGGCCATCCTGGCGGATCACGTTCAGCATGGCCAAGCCATAGCCCGCAGGGCAGGCAGGCGCCAGAGCCTCGATCGGGCCGCGACGCCGCTGCCTGGCGGGGGCTGGCCTCTGCCTGTCCGGGGCCGGGGCAGGGCTCGGGGTAGGGACTGGAGCAGGGGGCGGGGACCTGAGGCGGGGCCGGTCACGGGTGACCCGCCCTTGCCGGTGCTGGACCACGAAAGCGCATTGGCTTGCCCTTCCGCCCGCCGCGGCGGTATCCTGCACCGCATGACCGCGAGGGAGGCCGCCATGGGCTTTGACATTCTGGACCGGGGCCTGAACCGGGGGCTGTGGCGCAGCGAGAAGGCGCTGAGGCGCAAGATGGGCGGTCGCCGTCCCCTGCGCCGTGGCAGCTTCGACAGCCTCGTGGCACGGGCCGGGCGCGAGCTTCCGGGCAGCGCGCGACGCGAGGCCAGGAAGATCCAGGCAGTGAAGGCGCAGATGCAGCACCCGAAGCTGGCGGCGCGGATGGATGCGGGGCAGCTCTCGGGCGCGTTCCGGCGTCTCGACAGGGCTGTGGCGCAGTGGAACCCGCGCAAGCGGCGGCGCAACATGTGGCTGGATGCGCTGGCGGGCTATGCCTTCAACATGTTGCTGTTCCTCGGGCTGTCGCTGGCCTTCCTCAGCACCCTGGGCTGAACGGCGCCCGGCGCAGGCTGTCGCGCATGACCAGCGTCACCGTGGTGAAGCTGACGAAGAACAGCAGGTACCAGGACCCCATCTTCGACAGCGGCACCAGCTCGAAGCTGCCCTGGCCGTGGTAGATCCAGGTGCCCGAGAAGGTGCCGATGTTCTCGGCCACCCAGAGCGCGAAGGCGATCAGCAGGGCGGCCAGCGGGAAGGGCATGAAGTGCCAGTGACGCAGGCTGAACCACATCCGGGTGCGCCAGAACAGCAGGAGCGTCGCGGCAAACAGCGCCAGCCGGATGTCGGGCAGCCAGTGGTGGGCGAAGAAGTTGACGTAGATCGCCACGGCCAGCACCACCGAGGCCCAGAAGGGCGGATAGGGCGCGATGACTGCGCCGAACAGCCGGAAGGCCCGTGCGATGTAGGACCCGACCGAGGCATACATGAAGCCGGTGAACAGTGGCACGTCGAAGGCCTTCAGCACCCCGGGCTCGGGGTAGGACCACGATCCGGCGTGGACCTTGAACCACTCCATCACCGTGCCGGTCAGGTGGAACAGCAGGATGACCCTGGCCTCGTCCCAGGTCTCGAGCCGGGTGGCGATCAGCAGCACCTGCACGCCGACCGCCAGCAGCACCAGGAAGTCGTAGCGCGCCAGCGCCCAGTCGTCCTGCCAGATTGCTGAGGTGATCAGCAGCGCTGCCAGGATGATCCCGGCGAAGAGACCGGCAGAAGCCTGGCGGAACAGGAAGAGCAGCACCGATTGCAGCCAGCCGGGCAGGGGGCGGCGCGACAGCCAGGCGGCATCGGGCAGGGCGGTTGCAGGGCTGGGGGCGGGGGGCGTGGTCATGGCCGCATGTTGCCCATATCGCCGCGCCTGTCCAGCAGCGCCCGGGGGCCCGACTGCGACGGGCGGATCCGGGGCGGCAGGGGTCGGCAGGTGTCGGCCCGCCGCGGGACGTCCGGCACAGGCAGGGAGTGCCCCCGCCTGCGCCCGCCGCGCCGCGCCGTCGCGCTCAGCGCAGGAAGCCGATGGCGTAGGTCGGGGTCATCTGCTGGGCCTCGATGAAGGCCTCCAGCGCCTCGGGGTCGGGCTGGTCTGTGGTCTTGGTCTCTTCCAGCGCCAGGCCGCCGGTGATGAACAGCGTGTCGATGCCCTCGCCCATGCCGCCCTTCACGTCGGTCTGGATGCCGTCGCCGATGGCCAGGATCCGCGCCTCGGAGGGCATCGGGCCAAGCTGGCCGAGGCGCAGCCGCGCCAGGTCGTAGATCGGCGGATGCGGCTTGCCGAAATAGAGGCTCTCGCCGCCCATCTCGGTGTAAAGCTGGGCCACGGCGCCGGCACACCATTCGCGCACCTCGCCACGGTCGACGACGATGTCGGGGTTGGCGCAGAGCAGCTTCAGGCCCTTCGTCTTGGCCAGCAGCAGCTCGGGGCGCAGCACGGCGGGCTCGGCCATGGGATCGAAGGGGCCGGTGCAGACCACGCCTTCGGCCTCGTCCAGCGGCACGCGGGTGATTTCGACCGGGTTTTCCTGGATCTCCAGCGGGTGGAAGAAGGGATCATCGCCCGGTTCGCCGATGTGGAAGACCTTGCTGCCGACGGTGCCGTTGTACATCGCCGCCCGCGCCGAGTCGCCCGAGGTGGCGATGATGTCCCAGCTGTCGCGGGCCACGCCGAAGCCGTCCAGCTGGATCTCGACCTGTGCCCGGGGGCGCGGCGAGTTCGTCACCAGCACCACCTTCTTGCCGGTCTTGCGCACCTCCTGCAGGGCGGCGACCGCCTCGGGCAGGGCGGTGACGCCATTGTGCACGCAGCCCCAGAGATCGACGAAGAAGGCGTCGTAGTCGGAGGCGATTTCGGCAAGGGATTGGACGATCCGGGTCATGGGGGCTCCGCGTCGGTCTGAAGGGCAGGTCAGGGCCAGAGGCCGGTGTCAGGACTGGTCCCGACCTCTGGCCCCGATATGACGCAAAGCGACCCGGGGGACCAGAGTTTGTTGCCTTGCCGCACGCCGGATCCCTGCCGGAAAGGGCGCGGAAACGCCGCGGCGCAGCATCCGGGGCGTTCCGGCGGGGCCTCCCGCCCGGACCGCCCATCGGTCCCGCCCCTGTCGCCTGAAAGCGACAAAAATTTCATCAAAACCCGTGGCGCCCCTCTTGACCTTCGACGCGGCTTCCTTCCCTCTCGGATCAGACAGGAGCGAAGCTCCGTGTTGCCTCAATAAACAAGCGGGGATCCCTCGAGGATCCCCCGAGGGAGATCAAAATGAAGAAAATTCTCATGGCCTCTGCCGCAGTCGCCCTGTGCGCCTCTGCCGCCACCGCCGAAGACATCAAGCTGGGCGTTCTGCTGGGCTTCACCGGCCCGCTGGAATCCCTGGCCGGCCCGATGGCTCTGGGCGCCGAGATGGCGATGAAGGAAGTCTCCGACTCCGGCGCGCTGCTGGATGGCTCGACCGTGACCCCGGTCCGTGGCGACAGCACCTGCGTCGACTCCGCCGCCGCCACCGCCGCCGCCGAAACCCTCGTCACCTCGGACGGGGTGAAAGGCATCATGGGCGCCATGTGCTCGGGCGCGACCACGGCCGTGCTGCAGAATGTCGGCATGCCTAACGGCGTCGTGATGATCTCGCCCTCGGCCACCTCGCCGGCGCTGTCGTCGCTGGAAGACGGCGGCTTCTTCTTCCGCACCGCCCCCTCCGACGCCCGCCAGGGCGAGGTGATGGCGGATGAGATCATGGAGAAGGGCATCTCCTCGGTCGCCGTGACCTACACCAACAACGACTACGGCAAGGGCCTGGCCGACAGCTTCCAGTCCGCCTTCGAGGCAGCCGGCGGCACCGTGACCATCTCGGCCTCGCACGAGGACGGCAAGGGCGACTACTCGGCCGAAGTCGGCGCACTGGCCTCGGCCGGTGGCGATGCGCTGGTGCTGGTCGGCTATGTCGACCAGGGCGGCTCGGGCGTGCTGCGCGGCGCGCTGGACAGCGGTGCCTTCTACACTTTCGTCTTCCCCGACGGCATGGTCAGCCAGGCCCTGGAAGACAACTTCGGTTCGGAACTGGACGGTTCGTTCGGCCAGCTGCCCGACTCCGAGGGTGAAGGCATGGCAACCTATCTCGGCATGGCCGAAGCGGGCGGCTTCGACGGCTCGTCGGCCTATTCGGGCGGCGCCTATGACAGCGCGGCGCTGATGATGCTGGCGATGCAGGCGGCGGGCTCGACCGATCCCAAGGTTTACAAGGACAAGATCATGGAGATCGCCAACGGTCCCGGCGAGAAGATCTACCCCGGCGAACTGGCCAAGGGTCTTGAGCTGCTGAAGGCGGGCACCGCGATCGACTACGACGGTGCCACCGCGATCGAGCTGATCGGGCAGGGCGAAGCTGCCGGTACCTTCCGCGAGATCGAGTTCGTGGACGGCAAGATCACCACGGTCCGCTACCGCTGAGCCCACGCCACGGCGTGACAACGGCCCGGGCATCGTCCCGGGCCGAAGTGCATGTCGCAAGCAGAACCTGCCGGCAGTCCTGCCGGTACAGAGGGGGGACCCCATGATCCGGGTCGAGAACCTAGTCAAATCCTTCGGCGGCTTCCGTGCCGTCGACAATGCCAGCATCGAGATCGCAACCGGCTCGATCACCGGCCTCGTGGGGCCGAACGGTGCGGGCAAATCGACACTTTTCAACGTCATCGCCGGGGTTCACGCGCCCACCTCGGGCCGCGTCACCATGGACGGCGAGGACATCACCGGGCTGACGCCGCATCAGCTGTTCCACAAGGGCCTGCTGCGTACCTTCCAGATCGCCCATGAGTTCCCCACCCTCTCGGTGCGCGAGAACCTGATGATGGTCCCCGAGGGCCAGGCGGGCGAGACGCTGTGGAACACCTGGTTCGCCCGTGGCCGCATCCGCGCCGAGGAAGAGGCGCTGCGCCGCAAGGCCGACGAGGTGCTCGACTTCCTGACCATCAGCCACCTGGCCGAGGAAAAGGCCGGCAACCTCTCGGGCGGGCAGAAGAAGCTGCTCGAGCTTGGCCGCACGATGATGGTGGAGGCCAAGATCGTCTTCCTCGACGAGGTCGGCGCCGGGGTGAACCGCACTCTGCTGAACACCATTGGCGATGCCATCGTGCGCCTGAACAGGGAACGCGGCTACACCTTCTGCGTCATCGAGCATGACATGGACTTCATCGGCCGCCTCTGCGACCCGGTCATCGTCATGGCCGAGGGGCGCGTGCTGGCCGAGGGCCCGGCGGATCACATCATGGAGAACGAAGCGGTGATCGAGGCCTACCTGGGCACCGGGCTGAAGAACAAGGTGCTGGCCGAAGAGCGCGCCGAGGCCGCGGCGGGCGAGGACCTGGGCGCGCAGCCCGGTCTGGGCGACCGCGCCGGCAAAGGGGGTGACGCATGAGCTTCCTCAACGCTTCCGGGATGACCGGCGGATACGGCAAGGCCGATATCCTGCATGGCTGCACCCTGACAGTCGACAAGGGCCAGATCGCCGTGATCGTCGGCCCCAATGGCGCGGGCAAGTCCACCGCCATGAAGGCCGTCTTCGGCATGCTGCCCCTGCGCGGCGGCTCCGTCACGCTGGACGGCGCCGACATCACCGCCCTGTCTCCCCAGGACCGGGTGAAGAAGGGCATGGGCTTCGTGCCGCAGGTCAACAACGTCTTCCCCACCATGTCGGTGGAAGAGAATCTGGAAATGGGCGCCTTCATCCGCGACGACGACTTCCGCGACACGATGGAGCAGGTCTACACGCTGTTCCCGATCCTCAAGGACAAGCGCCGCCAGAACGCGGGCGAGCTGTCGGGCGGGCAGCGTCAGCAGGTGGCCGTGGGCCGTGCGCTGATGACGAAACCCAAGCTGCTGATGCTGGACGAGCCGACGGCCGGGGTCAGCCCCATCGTCATGGACGAGCTGTTTGACCGCATCATCGAGGTGGCCCGTACCGGGATCTCGATCCTGATGGTCGAACAGAACGCCCGCCAGGCGCTGGAGATCGCCGATCGGGGCTATGTCCTGGTGCAGGGCGCCAACCGCTACACCGACACCGGCAAGGCCCTTCTGGCTGACCCGGAGGTCCGCCGCACCTTCCTGGGAGGCTGACGATGGAACTTCTCAACGCATTGGTGGCGCTCACCAATTACGTGATCATCCCGGCCACCTCCTACGGCGCGCAGCTGGCGCTCGGGGCGCTCGGGGTGACGCTGATCTATGCCGTGCTGCGGTTCTCGAACTTCGCCCATGGCGACACGATGGCCTTCGGCACCGGGGTGGTGATCCTCGTGACCTGGGGCCTGCAGGCGCTTGGCGTCAGCCTGGGGCCGCTGCCGGTCGCGCTGCTGGCGCTGCCGGTCGGCATCGCCGCGACGGCGCTGCTGCTTCTGGGCACCGACCGCGTGGTCTATCGCTATTACCGGGGCATCCGCGCGGCACCGGTGGTGCTGGTCATGGTCTCGGTCGGGGTGATGTTCATCATGAACGCCCTGACCCGCTTCCTGATCGGTGTCGACCAGATCGACTTTGCCGACGGCGAACGCTTCATCATCTCGGCCCGCACCTGGAACCAGATGACCGGCATGCGAGAGCCGCTGACCCTGCGCACCACGCAGGCGATCACCGTGGTGACGGCGGCGCTGGTGGTGGTGGCGCTGTTCTGGTTCCTCAACCGCACACGTACCGGCAAGTCCATGCGCGCCTTCTCGGACAACGAGGACCTGGCCCTGCTGTCGGGCATCGACCCGGACCGGGTGGTGCGCGTGACCTGGATCATCACGGCGGCGCTGGCCACCGTGGCCGGCACGCTCTACGGGCTCGACAAGAGCTTCAAGGCCTTCACCTACTTCCAGATCGTGCTGCCGATCTTCGCCTCGGCCATCGTCGGCGGCATCGGCAACCCGGTGGGCGCCATCGCCGGCGGCTTCATCATCTCCTTCTCGGAGGTCGGGCTGACCTACGCCTGGAAGAAGGTGGCGGGCTACCTGATCCCGGGCTGGCAGCCGGACGGGCTGCTGCAACTGCTGTCGACCGACTACAAGTTCGCCGTCAGCTTCGTCATCCTGCTGCTGGTGCTGATCTTCCGGCCCACGGGTATCTTCAGGGGGAAAGTGGTATGAGCACCTCTCGTCAACCGGGCGAGACCAGCCCGCTGCGCGCGCCGCTGTTCTTCGCCATCCTTGCCGCCCTGATCCTGCTGGAGTGGCTGACCACGGGCTGGAACTCGGCGCTCGGGATCCTGAACATGGGACTGATCTCGGCCATCATGGCACTTGGCATCAACCTGCAATGGGGCACCGCCGGGCTGTTCAACGCCGGGGCCATGGGCTTTCTGGCGCTTGGCGGCCTGGCGCCGGTGCTGATCGCCATGCCGCCGACGCCCGGGGCCTTCGCCGCCGGGGGCTGGGGCATCCTGCTGGCCTTCGCCCTGGCGGCTGCCGCGCTGGTCGGCGCGATCCTGGCCTGGCGGCGGCTGTCGCGGTTCCGGGGCCTTGCGGTCGTGGTGATCCTGCTTCTGGGCTTTGCGCTCTACCGGCTGGCCTTCGATCCGGCGGTGGCGGCGATCGAGGCGATCAACCCCTCGGCGGCGGGCAATCTCGGCGGCCTCGGCCTGCCGACGCTGGTCTCCTGGCCCGTGGGCGCATTGCTGGCCGCGGGCGCGGCCTGGGTGGTCGGCAAGACCGCCCTCGGCCTGCGCTCGGACTACCTGGCCATCGCCACGCTGGGCATCGCCGAGATCATCGTGGCGGTGCTGAAGAACGAGCAATGGCTGGATCGCGGCGTGCTGAACGTCAACGGCATCCCGCGTCCCTGGCCCGTCCCCTACGAGATCGACCTGCAGAGCGCCCCGGCCTTCGTCGCTCGCGCCGAGAGCTGGGGACTTGACCCCACGCTGGCCTCGACCCTGCTGGTCAAGCTGGCCTTCCTGGCGCTCTTCCTCGTGGTGATCCTGCTGCTGATCTGGGCCTCGGAGCTGGCGCTGAAATCGCCCTGGGGCCGGATGATGCACGCGATCCGCGACAACGAGATCTCGGCCGCGGCCATGGGCAAGAACGTCACCCGACGGCACCTGCAGGTCTTCGTGCTGGGCTCGGCGGTGATCGGGCTGGCCGGGGCGATGATGATCTCGCTCGACGGGCAGATGACGCCCGCCTCCTACAACCCGCTGCGCTATACCTTCCTGATCCTCGTCATGGTGGTCGTGGGCGGGTCCGGCAGCAACTGGGGCTCGGTCCTCGGCGGGGTGCTGATCTGGTATCTCTGGGTCAAGGCGGGCGACTGGGGCCCGGACCTGATGCAGGCGGCCATGGCGCCCCTGCCCGAGGGCGACTTCAAGAGCCACATGATCAACTCGGCCGCCCATATGCGGATGCTGCTGATGGGGGCGCTGCTGCTGCTGGTGCTGCGCTTCAGCCCGCGCGGCCTGCTGCCCGAGAAATAGGGCATCCATGGCGTGAAACGGAAAGGGCCGCCCCAAGGGGCGGCCCTTTGTCATTCGGGGGAAGCGACGCCTCAGACCTTCAGCGAGGGGATGATCTGCTTCTTGCGGCTCATCACGCCGGGCAGGACCACCTGGTCACCTTCGACGGTCGCGCCGAAGCTCTTCTCGGCCACGCCCTTCACCAGGTCGTTGGGCACGAAGAGGGTGGCTTCCTCGTTCAGGATGTCGACGACGAAGAGCAGCACCTGGTCGACGCCATCCTCGGCCTCGACGGCCTTGAAGCTTTCCATCAGGCTGGCCTTGCGGTCGAGCACCAGCTTCGGCGCGGTGGTTTCCAGCACCGAGACGCGGAACTTGATGCCGTCGACGGCATATTCCTTGCTGTCCATGCGGATCAGCTCGGCATCCGAGAAGGCCGAGATGTCGGACTTGGCCTCGAACATCTCCGCCGCATAGGCACCGAGGTCCAGGTTCAGCTCACCTGCCAGGGCCTCGGCCAGGGCGCGGTCGACGGGCGTGGTGGTGGGCGAGCGGAATTCCAGCGTGTCCGACAGGATGCACGAGAGCATGGCGCCCTTGATGTTGTCGGGCATCTTGGCGGCATCCTCCCCCATCAGCTGGTGCATGATGGTGGCGGTGCAGGCCAGCGGCTTGATGGTGATGTCGATCGGGCTCTTGGTTTCCAGCCCGCCGGTCAGCTTGTGGTGGTCGATGATCTGGATGACGTTCGCCTCGTTGATCGCGGCGGGCAGCTCGGCGGGGTTGTTGGTGTCGACGATCACCACGTCATCGCCGGCAGAGACCTCAGAGATGATCTCGGGGGTCTCGAAGCCCCACTTCCCGACCACGAAGGCGGCCTCGGTGTTGGGGGTGCCCAGCAGTTTCGCCTCGGCCGGGGTGCCGGCGATCTCGGAGAGATACCAGGCCCAGATCAGCGCGGAGCCGGTGGAATCCGTGTCGGGGGACTTGTGGCCGAAAACCTTGATCGTCATGAGAGCATCCATTCCTGGGAAAAGCTGAATTCGGCGGTTTTATAGAGGTCCCGCCGGGCGCTGTCACCCGCTGCGATGCAGCACGGCGGCAGGCGGTTGCCGGGCGCGGGGCAGGGGCGTAATCATGCCCCATGAGCAGCCCGTCCGAGACCGATCTCTACCCGCCCGTGAAGGCCTTCCTGGAAGGTCAGGGCTATGAGGTGAAGTCCGAGATCGCCGGGGCCGACGTGGTGGGGATGCGCGCCGACGACCCCGATCCGGTGATCGTCGAGCTGAAACTGGCAATGAGCCTGGCCTTGCTGCACCAGGCGCTGGAGCGGCTGAAGATCACCGACTTCGTCTATCTCGCGATCCCCCAGGTCAGCGCGCGCAAGACCCTGGCGCGGCATGTCGCACTGTGTCGCAGGCTGGGTCTTGGCCTGCTGACGGTGCGGCTGCGCGACGGCTTCGTCGAGGCGCAATGCGATCCCTCTTCCTACGCGCCGCGCAAGGTCAAGGCGCGGGCCGGACGTCTGCTGCGCGAATTTCAGCGCCGGGATGGTGATCCCAATCGCGGCGGGGCGGCGGGAAAGATCGTCACCGCCTATCGCCAGGATGCGGTGCGCTGTGCCCTGCACCTGGCCGGGCATGGGCCCTGTCGCGGCGCCGAAGTGAAGGCCGCCACCGGCGTCGGCCGCGCCACCACGCTGATGCGTGACAATCACTACGGCTGGTTCGAGAAGGTGGCCAAGGGCACCTATGCCCTGACCGAAAGGGGCAGGCAGGAGACCGGGGCGTAGGGTGGGAGTTATCCCACCCTTGGCTCGTGCCGCCGGTGGCCCGCAGGGGTGGGATGCCTCCCACCCTACGCGTTTGGCCCGCTTCGGTCTTCGGCTCGGGCGGCTGCTTGGCGGGGGTGAAAAGAAAACGCGATCTCCGCCGTTGACTCGCTTCCCCGGCTTGCCTATCTCCGTTCCGTTAGCACTCGGGCGACCTGAGTGCTAATCCCGCACCAAGAGGGGCGGGAGAGGGAAAAACTTTGAGCCAAGGAGCCTCAGAGATGGCATTTCAACCGCTGCATGACCGTGTGCTCGTCGAGCGCGTCGAAGGCGAAGCTAAAACCGCCGGCGGCCTGATCATCCCCGACAGCGCCAAGGAAAAGCCCGCCGAGGGCATCGTCATCGCCGTTGGCGCTGGCGCCAAGGACGACTCCGGCGCGCGCGTCGCGATGGACGTCAAGGCCGGCGACAAGATCCTGTTCGGCAAGTGGTCCGGTACCGAGATCACGCTGGACGGCAAAGAGCTGCTGATCATGAAGGAAAGCGACATCATGGGCATCATCTCCTGATCCTTGCCGGATCGGACTGACTGACCCCATTCGCTTACCCGAAACCCAAATTCAGGAGAGACAGAACATGGCTGCAAAAGACGTCAAGTTCAACACCGAAGCCCGCAACAAGATGCTGAAGGGTGTGAACATCCTCGCGGACGCGGTCAAGGTGACCCTCGGCCCGAAAGGCCGTAACGTCGTCCTCGACAAGTCCTTCGGCGCCCCCCGCATCACCAAGGACGGTGTCTCGGTCGCCAAGGAAATCGAACTGGAAGACAAGTTCGAGAACATGGGCGCCCAGATGGTGAAGGAAGTCGCTTCCCGCACCAACGACGAAGCCGGCGACGGCACCACCACCGCCACCGTGCTGGCCCAGGCCATCGTGCGCGAAGGCATGAAGTCGGTCGCAGCGGGCATGAACCCGATGGACCTGAAGCGCGGTATCGACCTGGCCACCACCAAGGTCGTCGAGGCCATCAAGGCCGCCTCGCGTCCGGTCAACGACTCCGGTGAAGTTGCCCAGGTCGGCACCATCTCGGCCAACGGCGAAGAGTCGATCGGCAAGATGATCGCCGAAGCCATGCAGAAAGTCGGCAACGACGGCGTCATCACCGTCGAAGAAAACAAGGGCATGGAGACCGAGGTCGAAGTCGTCGAAGGCATGCAGTTCGACCGCGGCTACCTCTCCCCCTACTTCGTGACCAACGCCGACAAGATGGTCGCCGAGCTGGAAGACTGCCTCGTGCTGCTGCACGAGAAGAAGCTGTCCTCGCTGCAGCCGCTGGTTCCCCTGCTCGAGCAGGTCATCCAGTCGCAGAAGCCGCTGCTGATCATTGCCGAAGACGTCGAGGGCGAAGCCCTGGCGACCCTCGTCGTGAACAAGCTGCGCGGTGGCCTGAAGATCGCCGCCGTCAAGGCACCGGGCTTCGGTGACCGCCGCAAGGCCATGCTGCAGGACATCGCGATCCTGACCGGCGGCCAGGTGATCTCGGAAGACCTCGGCATGAAGCTCGAGAATGTCACCATGGACATGCTCGGCACTGCCAAGACCATCTCGATCACCAAGGACGAAACCACCATCGTCGACGGTGCCGGCAACAAGGCCGAGATCGAAGCCCGCGTGGCCCAGATCCGCACCCAGATCGAGGAAACCACCTCGGACTACGACCGCGAGAAGCTGCAGGAACGTGTTGCCAAGCTGGCAGGCGGCGTTGCCGTGATCCGCGTCGGCGGCCTGACCGAAGTCGAAGTGAAAGAGCGCAAGGACCGCGTCGATGACGCCCTGAACGCCACCCGCGCTGCCGTTCAGGAAGGCATCGTGGTCGGCGGCGGTGTCGCCCTGGTTCAGGGTGGCAAGGCCCTCGACGGTCTGACCGGCGCCAACTCCGACCAGGACGCAGGCATCACCATCGTTCGCAAGGCCCTGGAAGCTCCGCTGCGCCAGATCGCCGAGAACGCCGGCGTCGACGGCGCCGTGGTGGCCGGCAAGATCAAGGAGTCGACTGACCTCAAGTTCGGCTTCAACGCCCAGACCGAAGAATATGGCGACATGTTCTCCTTCGGCGTGATCGACCCTGCCAAGGTGACCCGCACCGCCCTGGAGGACGCTGCCTCCATCGCCGGCCTGCTGATCACCACCGAGGCAATGGTGGCCGACAAGCCGCAGAAAGATGCACCCGCAGCGCCCGACATGGGCGGCATGGGCGGCATGGGCGGCATGATGTAATCAGCCGGCCCGGTGGCGGGGATCCCGCCACCTGCCACGCATATCGGGAAAGGGGGCCTTCGGGCCCCCTTTTTCCGTGCCGGAGACGCGAAGACGGGACGGCGGGCTTTTCCGTTTTCTCTCAAGAGATTGCGGCACGCCCACCGGGTCTTTGGCGCATATTTCATCACCTGTCCCCCTGCCGGTCGGATTTCCCTGCCGCTGCGGCGCAGCGGGACTGCCCAGAAGAGGGCGGGGCCGCTACAGTTGCCGCACGGGCCCCCGCTGCCCGTCCCCGTGACGTCAGCTCAGAGGATCCGACGATGGCGCGCAAACCCGAGATCACCCTCACGCTCTACTCTCCCGTGCATGGCATCGGTGTCGGTAACGTTCTGACCCAGGCCTATGACGGTCCCGCGCAGGCGCAGCTGGTGCAGGCGATGCGCAGCGCCGGGGACATGACGGTCGAGCTGCTGGCCCTCAGCGACAGTTCGGTGGTGGGCTATGTCGGCTTCTCGCGGCATCTCTCGCCGGAGGGCTGGATGGGGCTGTCGCCGCTGGCGGTCCTGCCGGCCTACCGCAAGTACGGCATCGGGGCCGATCTGGTGCGCTACGGGCTGGACCATGCCCGCCGCGCCGGGGCCCGGGCGGTTTCCGTGGTCGGGGATGGCCGCTACTACCAGCGTTTCGGCTTCACCTACCGGGCCGCAGAGAACCTGCAGACGCCCTATGC
>NZ_AFPM01000242.1 GCF_000220565.1 Oceanicola sp. S124
AGGACGGTCGGCGACCGTAGGAGGAACGAGGAACGCCCGGCCGAGGACACCCGCCCGAACCGGCGCCGAGGCGCCGCCGCTGGAAGAGGCACGCGCCTTGCCGGCGCCGGAGGCCACGGATACCGCCATGGGCTGGGCCCTTGCGGCAGGTCAGAAGGTGGCCAATACTCCGGCCTCCGGGGCGCCCTCGTGGACCATCAAGAGCTGGCGCTTCGGCAAGGGTGGCGATGCTGCCTGAATGCCTGCTGAAAACCTGACCGGATGACCATGACGGCCCCTCTGACCATGCCGCTCTTCGAGCGCGCGCTGCGGCGGCACCTTGCGGTGCTGCCGGGGCTGAAGGGCGTGCAGGCCTTCCTCGGCGAGGGCGGCGACTGGACCGAGGCGGCGCGGCTCGGTGACCTGCCGATGCAGGTGCACCGCCGCGTGCTGCCCGCTTTCGATCCCGATGCCGGGGGCGCGGTCGAGGCCATGGGCGAGGGGCAGGAGGGCTGGCTGGCGACCTACATGGTCGGCGGGCCGGGGCTGGACCTTGTCCTGATCCTGCGGCTGGCGGGGATCTCTCCCGGGGAGCTTCAGACCACGCTCAACGCCATCGAGGCGCGCACCGGCTGGCTGCTGGTCGCCGCGCTGAACGACCGCGAGGAGGCGGGCGAGGCGCGGGCCCTTGGCGGTGCCGTCGGGGCGCAGGTGCTGATCGAGGCCGCGCGGGCCCGCAAACGCCGAGTGCTGGCCGACCAGTGGATCGCCCGGCTGGAGGGCGCCTTCCAGCCCGCGCTGACCGGCGTCTGCTGGGTCCGGGCCGAGACGCCGAAACTGGCTGCCATCTCGGGTGGGGGCGGGATTGAACGGCCCTCGGATGCGCGCCAGGCGATCGAGGCGCTGGCCGGTCTGGCCCTGCGCCACCGCACCCCGATGCTGACCGCCCCGGCCGAGGGCCCGCCGCCCGAGGGTCTGGACGAGGATCCGGGCCGCGAGGATCCGCTGACCGCCCGCCTGCTGGACGAGGCACAGCTGCTGGTCGAGCGCCTCGGCGGCGCGCGCGGGCTGATCCTGCCGGTCTGGCAGGGCGACAGGGCGGGCGCCGTGGTGGTGCTGATCTTCCCGCCGGGCGAGGGGCAGGGACTGCGCGCCGAGGGGGCCGAAACGCTCTCGGGGCTTCTGGGCGAGGCTCTGACGATTCAGGCCCGGGCCCATCCCGCGCCGCTGCGCCGCTTTGGCAACTTCCTGGCCGGGCTGTTCATCGCGCTCTTCGGCAAGACGGCCTGGAAGCTGAAGCTGGCGCTGCTGATCCTTGTCGGGGCCGCCGTGACGCTGGCCTTCGTGCCCGCCCGCATCGCGCCCTCCTTCACCGCCCGTGTCGAGGCACGTGAGCGGCAGGTGGTCTCGGCCCCCTTCGACGGGTTCCTGTCGCGCGCACCCTTCCAGCTGGGCGACCGGGTGCAGGGCGGTGACCTTCTGGTCGCCATGGAGGATGCCGACCTGCGCCTGCGCCTCAACCAGATCCGCGCCCGCATCGCCGAGATCGAGAGCGAGGCCGCCACCGCCCGTGCGCAGCGCGACACCGCCCAGGTGCGCCTGCTGGAGGCGCAGCGCGAACAGGCCCAGGTCGATCTCGGGCTGACCGAGCGCCAGCTTGATCTTGCCACCTTCGCCGCGCCCTCCGAGGCCGTGGTGGTCGGTGGTGACGCCTGGCGCCGGGTCGGTGACCGCGTGCGGCTGGGTGAGCCGCTGATGGAGCTGGCGACCTCGGGCGCCTTCCGCGTGCTGGCCTTCGTCGACGAGGACTGGATCTCCGACCTGCCCGTCGGCACCCCCGGCAGCCTGCTGCTGACCGCCTACCCGGATGCACCCCTGTCGGTGACGCTGGCCGCCATGGGCGGGCGCCCCGAGCAACGCGAGGGCATCAACAGCTTCCCGGTCTGGCTGGACTTCGACGCGGCCCCCGCGCTGGACCTGCTGGACGGGATGCGCGGCGTGGCGCGGCTGGACCTTGGCGAGACCTCGGCGCTGAAGGCCTGGACGCGCGGCGCGGCACGCTGGTTCCGTCGGACCCTCTGGCGCTGGAGCTAGGCCCATGGCCGGGCTGCGTCACCCCGACTGGCACCTCTTCGCCGAACGCCGCTTTCGCCGCCGCGCCGCCGTCAGCGCCTCGGCGCAGGTCTTCCGGGGCGAGCCCTATATCGTGCTCTCGGACCGCATCACCGGCCAGCACGTGCGCCTGTCGGCGCGGGCGCAGGATCTGTGGCGGATGCTTGACGGGCGGCGCACGGCGCAGGCGCTCTGGGAAGAGATGATCCGCCGCCCCGCCACTGCGCCGACCCAGACCGAGCTGGTCGACTGGCTGCTGCAACTGGTGTCCTCCGGCCTCGTGCTGTCGGATCATGAGATCGACGCCGAAAGCCTGACTGAACGCGACACCCGCCGCCGGTCCCAGCAGATCGAGAGCCGCGCCGCCTCGCCGCTGTCGATCAAGGTCCGGCTCTTCGATCCCGAGCCGCTGGTACGCGCGGTCTGGCCCTTCGTCGCCTGGCTCTTCACGCCCTTCGGCGGGGTGCTGGTGGCGGCGCTGCTGCTCTCCGGGCTGGTCCTGGGGCTGATGCACCTGCCAGAGCTGACCCAGGGCGCCGACCAGGCGCTGTTGTCGCAATCGCGGCTGATCGGCGTGGCGCTGACCTATCCGGTGATGAAGTTCTTCCACGAGATGGCCCATTGCCTCGCGCTTTACCGTTTCGGCGGCAAGGTGCGCGAATGCGGGGTCATGTTCCTCGTCTTCTTCCCGGTGCCCTATGTCGAGGCCAGCGAGGCCAACGCCCTGCCGGACAAGCGCGCCCGGATGCTGGTCGGCGGGGCCGGGATCCTGGCGGAACTCGTGATGGCCTCGCTGGCGCTGATCCTCTGGCTGTCGCTGGAACCGGGACTGGAACGCGCCATCCTGTTCAACTTCATCCTGCTCGGCACCGTCTCGACCCTGCTGTTCAACGGCAACCCGCTGCTGAAGTTCGATGCCTACTACGTGCTCTCGGACTGGCTTGAGCTGCCCAACCTCGCCTCCCGCGCCGGGGCCTTCCTGCAGGACCGGTTCCTGTGGCGCATCTGCGGGCTGCGCCCCGAGCTGGACGTCAGCCGCAGCGAGGCGCGGATCTTCGCCCTTTATGGCACCGGGGCGCTGGCCTACCGGATGCTGCTGACCCTGACCATCGCCTTCGTGGTGGCCAACTGGTTCTTCCTGCTGGGGCTGCTGCTGGCGGCCTGGGCGGTGGTGATGGGGCTGCTCTGGCCCCCTTACAAGACTTTGCGAAAGGGGTGGCGCATGGCCAGGTCCCAGAACCGTCAACGCCGCGCCGGGGGGCGCTTCCTGCTGTTCATCGCCGTGGTGGTCGGGCTGGCAGGCTTCGTGCCCTTGCCCTTCTCGGCCCGGGGCGAGGGGCAGGTGACCCTGCTGCCCGCCGCCCAGGTCACCGCCGGAACGACGGCGCGGGTCGCCGCCTTCCGCGTGGCCGATGGCGCCCAGGTGGCGGCGGGCGACGAGATCCTGCGCCTCGAAGACCCCGAGGCTCTGGCCCGGCGCGAGGCGCTGACCCTCAGCCTGGCCTACCTCTCCGAGGCGCTGACCCGCGCCGGCCTTGCCCCCCTCGAACGCCAGCGCCTTGAGCGCGAGCATCAGATCACCGCCGAGGCGCTGGAGCGTGCCGGGGAACGGGTTGCCGCCCTGTCTGTCACCGCGCCCCGCGCCGGGCGGCTGGCCTGGGACGGGGCGCGGGCGCCGCTTGAGGGCGCCTTCCTGTTCCGCGGCGACCGGCTGGGCGAGGTGCAGGCGGGGGATGCGATCGAGCTGCCCATGGCCTTCCCGGCCTCCTATTCGGGGCGGGCGCGCGACAGCCAGCGGGTCGACCTGCTGTTTCCCGATGGCGCGCAGATGTCCCTGCCGGTGCTGCGCGACAGCGTGGTCGACAGCGGCGGCCAGGTGCCCGAGGCGCTGCTGGCCCCTGCGGGGGGGCCGCTGCCGGCCAGCCCCGGTGGCGAGGGCCGGGTGCTGATCGCCAGCTGGATCCTCTGGGCCACGCCCGAGGGCGACCTGTCGGCGCGCGCCGGGATGCGCTTTGACGCCCGGGTCGATCTGGGGCGGGCGACGGCGGCGGAACAGCTGCTGTTCCACCTGCGCCGCCTCTTCGTCCGGGTGATCCGCCTATGACGGGCGCCCCGGAGGCCGCAGCATGAGCCTGGCCGACACCGCTCCGCCGGGCCTGCGCGCCTGGCGCCGCTCCCGCCGCCATCCGGTGCGGCGCGAGCTGTCGCGCCTGGGCCGGGCACGGCTGTTCTTCGACGACACCATCGGCTGGCGACTGAGCCGGGGCAGGGGCGGGCTGGCCCCCGCCCGCCTGATCGCCGCCACCCGCGAGACCTGGGCGCTGCTGCAACCGCTCTCGGATGACGACCTCGTCGAGGTCAACGCCGCCCTGCACATCTCCGCCGAGGCCCTGTTGTCGCGCGAGGGCGCCGCCGTGCTGGCCCTGGTGCTGGAGGTCATCCGCCGCGAGACCGGCCTTTCGCTGCGCGACAACCAGATCGAATGCGCCCTGCGCCTGCTGGCCGGGGAATGCGTCGAGCTGCGCACAGGCGAGGGCAAGTCGCTGGCCGCCGCGCTGACCGCGCTGGCCGCCGCGCGGGTCGGCATCTTCACCCATGTGATCACCGTCAACGACTACCTCGCCGCCCGGGATCACGAGGGCATGGCCCCCATGGCCCGCCGCCTCGGGCTGACCTCGACCGTGGTCTTGCAGAAACATACCGATGACGAGAAGCGCGCGGCCTACGACCACGATATCGTCTACGGCACCAACAAGACCTTCGTCTTCGACGCCCTGCGCGACCTGCGCGAGGCGCGGCAGGGCAAGGCGGCGCATACGGCGCGCCAGATGGGCCGCAGCTTTGCCGTGGTGGACGAGGTCGACAGCGTGCTGATCGACGATGCCACCGTGCCGATGATCCTGTCAGAACCGACGGCCGAGCCGCCCGCCGCCGACATCCGCCTGTTCACCGACCTGCTGGAGTTCGCCCGCGCCACGCGCCCGGGGCGCGAACGCAGCAGGGACAGCCGCGACAGCTGGCGCCTGACCGAGGCGGGGATCTCGGCGCTGGCCGAACAGGCCCGCCACTGGTCCCACCCGGCGGCGCGCGACGACGGGCTGGTGACACTGGCCGAGATGGCCCTGACCGCCCTGCACAACTTCCGCGACGGGGTGCACTACATCCTGCGCGAGGGCGAGGTGCTGATGATCGACCAGGCCACGGGCCGCCTGATGGAGGACCGCAAGTGGGCCTACGGAATGCAGCAGATGGTCGAGCTGAAAGAGGGCGTGCCCCCCTCCGCCGAGGCGCGCACCGTTGGCCAGATCACCCAGCAGAGCTTCTTCCGCTCGTATCGCCACCTGGCGGGCCTCACGGGCACCGCCCATGAATGCCGGGCCGAGTTCTGGTCGATCTACCGGCTGGCGGTGCGCCCGGTGAAACCCCATGCGCCCTCGCGGCTGAAGGACCTCGGCCTGCGCATCCACCGCGATGCGCCGCGCAAGTGGCAGGCCATCGCCGCGCGCGCGGAAGAGGTGGCGCGGGAGCGTTCGGTTCTGATCGGCCTCAACGACGTTGCCGAGGCCGAGGCCCTGCGCGCCACTTTCGCCGCCCGGGGGCGCGAGGTCGCCGTGCTCGATGCCCTGGCCGAGGCGCAGGAGGCCGAGCTGGTCGCCGGGGCGGGCCAGCCGGGCCGCATCACCATCGCCACTCACCTTGCCGGACGCGGCACTGATATCGGCCTGGCCGAGAGCGTGCGCGCGGCGGGTGGGCTGCATGTGATCATCGCCTCGGTCATGGCCTCGGGGCGGCTGGAACGGCAGCTTTACGGCCGCGCCGGGCGGCAGGGCGACCCGGGCAGCTACGAGCGCCAGATCGCGCTGACAGACCGGGGGCTGTCGGAAGGGGTGCCGGGGCTGACCCGGGCGCTCTGCATGGCATTGCTGCGGCTGCGCCTGTTCCCGCGCCGGGCGCTGTCGCGGATGCAGGGCGCGCGCGATGGCCGGGCTTTGTCGCTGCGCCGGGCGACGCTGCTGCGCGAACAGGAACTGGCGCGCCAGCTTGGCATCCGCTAGGCTTTCACCATGAAACGCGCCGTCTTCCTTGGCCTGCTGGCCCTCGTCCCGCTTCCCGCTGCCGCCCAGCAGACGGCACCGCAGCCGCTGACCTGTCTGCTGTCCCCGCTGCATGTCTCGGACGTCGGGTCCGAGCGCACGGGCATCGTCACCGAGGTCCGCGCCGAGCGCGCCGACCTTGTGCAGAAGGGGCAGATCCTAGTGCAGCTTGACCGCGCGCTGGTCGAGGCCGACCTGGCGCTGGCCGAGATCACCATCGAGGATCTGACCGCGCGGCTGGAGCGGCTCGACCGGCTGGGCCAGCGCAACCTTGTCTCGGGCGAGGAGCTCGAGAAGACCCGGACCGAGCTGCGCCTGGCGGTGGCCGAGCGCAACCGCGCCGAGCTGGCGCTGGAACGCACGGTGGTGCTGGCGCCCTTCACCGGCTACGTCGCCACGGTCGGGGTCGCCGTGGGCGAGCTGATCGGCACCGACCCGCTGCTGCGCCTGATCGACATCGACACCCTGCGCGCCGAGATGGTCTTTACCGATGCCTTCTACGGAGAGATCGAGGCCGGCGACGAGATCACGTTCGCCATCGACCTGACCGGCGGCGAGGTCACGGGGCAGGTGGTGGCCATCGACCCCTTCCTCGACGTGGCCTCGAACACCTTCTCGGTGCTGGCCGAGATCGACAATTCCGACCGCGCGCTGCCTGCCGGGATCGCGTGCCGGGTCACCGGCTGGCAGGGCGGGGCGGGCTGATCAGCCCGCAAGCGGCCGCAGGGCGTCTTCGGCCTCGGCCGCGGTGATCTCGAAGTAGAGCGTGGTGAAGTCGCCCTTCTGCGCGTCCTCGCCCGCCGCCACATGGATCAGCTGGGACCGCGTCGCGCAGGCCGCCGCCTCGGCGAACCGCGCCTGCTGGGTCAGCCCGGCCAGCATCGCCGTGACCCGCCCGGGTTTCAGCCGCGCCCGCCGGAGGGTCGCCAGCCACGAGTTGCGCCC
>NZ_AFPM01000241.1 GCF_000220565.1 Oceanicola sp. S124
GACTTCTGACTTCTGACTTCTGACTTCTGACTTCTGACTTCTGACTTCTGACTGGGCCTGATCCAATGCCATTCCCTTGGCAACAGCGGAGCCCTGTAAAAATCCTGCCCGCGCCCCTTTCGCCAGCAAAGCGCGGCCCGAGCCGGTCGCACCGCGGCGCAAGTCGACTGCCGGTCGCCCAGGGCACGAACTCCGCCCGGGTCTTTGCGTCGCCTGACAGCGACAGCGCCTTCGTCAAATCCCGAGATCAGGCCACGTTCTCAGAGCCTCTCTCGCCGGCAGCGCCGTCCACCACCGCCAGATGTTCCGCCCCCGATATGCGGAACTGACCGACAGCCGAGATCAGCGCCGAGGTGTCCCCCTTCATGGCTGCCGTGGCAGCACTGGTTTCCTCGAACATTGCGGCATTTTCCTGAGTGTCCGCATCGATGTTGCTCATCACCTTGCCGATTCCGTCGATATCCTCGGACTGCTTGAGAGCAGCCCCCGAGATCTCGCCGACGAGGGATGCGATCTGGGTGACCGACTGGCTCATCTCTCCGAGGGCGCTGCCGACACGGTCCACATGGACGACGCCATCGGCAATCTGGCCGACGCTGGTGGCGATCAGCCCGCCGATCTCGCTCGCGGCCTCCTTCGAGCGCTGTGCCAGGGCCCGTACCTCCTGCGCCACCACGGCGAAGCCCCGACCGCTTTCGCCGGCCCGCGCCGCCTCGACCCCGGCATTCAGCGCCAGCAGGTTGGTCTGGAAGGCTATGCCGTCGATCACCCCGATGATCTTCTCGATCGCCTGAGACGAGCCTTCGATGTCGCGCATGACCTCGACCGCGCGGGCGACGATGCGGTCGCTTGCCTCGGTCTGACCGCGGGTTTCCAGCGCCAAAGCGTTGGCATTCGACGCATTCTCGGCAGTCTCGCGCACCAGCTTGGTGATCGAATCGATCCAGGTCGAGGTCTCGCCGATCCGATGCGCGGTCCGCTCGGTGCGCGCCGCAAGTTCGGTCGCAGCGCTCTCGATCTCGGCATTGGCATGATCGACCCCACTCGAGATCCCCAGGATTTCGCGCATCAGCGCCTCAAGACGCTCGACCGCCGCATTGAAGTCACGGCGCAACCGGTCGTAGTCGCCCTCGAAGACCTCGGTGATCCGACAGGTCAGATCGCCATTGGCCAGCCCCGAAAGCCCCCGCGCAAGACTGTCGACCACGCGCTGCTGCTCGAGCGCGCGCGCGGCCCGCTCGGCCTCGGCAGCGGCCTCCATCTCGGCCTTCTCGGCTGCGCGACGCGCCTCCGCCGCACGGTCCCGCTCTGCCGCCTCTGCGTCGCGCTGGCGCTGCGCCTCTGCCGCCAGCCGCTTTTCCTCGGCACGCTGCATCTCGGCGTCGCGTTCGCGCTGATCCCGCGCGGCGACCTCCTCTGCCATCCGTTGTCGCTCTACCTGCCCGAGGCGCAGGATCTCGAGGGTCCGGGCCATGCCGCCGATCTCGTCGCGGCGGCTGATCGCGGGCACCGCCACATCCGTCTGACCGGCACTGATCTCGCCCATGGCGGCGCGCAGGCGGCCAAGCGGGCGCAGGAGGTGCAAGAGTGTGAAGGCGATGCAGCCGGCCAGGACCAGCATGCCGGTGCCCAGCAGGGCCAGTGTCGCACGGCGCAAGGCGCGGCTGGCCCGGGCGTCCGCTTCGGCCCCGAAAGCCTTGCTCTTGCTCATGGCCAGGGCGGATTCCCCCGCCACGGCGCCGGTATAGACATGCGAGACCCGACCAAGCAGCTCCGCCACCGTGGCGCGCAGGGCGCTTTCCTCGAACAGAAGATTGGCCCGCGCGGCCTGGAAGTCGGCGCCTTCCATCAACCGCAACGTGCGGGCATTCGAGGCCAGGTAGAAGGCCATGTAGCGCGGCAGTTCCGTCGCCGTGCGCGAAAGATAGAGCGTCGCGCGCTCCAGCTCGGGCGTCAGCCCGTGGTGCGAGGCCATGAGGGTGCTGAAGGCCAGCATCGTGCCGTTGAAATCACGCGTCGCCTCGCCCAGCCGGCGGCGCAGTTCGACCATCTGCGCATGGTCCAGCCGGTTCTGCAACAAGCCGTCCTTCTGGGCGTCGGTCAGTGCCTGGGTCGCCTCGATGAGCAGCAGCAGGGCGCGCGTCGCCTCGCCGGAGACCTCGGCAAGCTGGTTCGCCTCTTCCGCGCGTTCACTGGACAGGACATTGGTTTGGTGCAGGGTGCGCGTGCCCTGACGGATCGACAGCAGGCCGATCGCGGAGAGCGCCAGCACCGGCACCAGCACCAGCATCAGCAGCTTCGGCAAGAGGCCCAGTCGCAGCCCCTGCGGCTGTGTGGTGACGACGCCGGTCATTGCCTAGCCCTCCGCCGCCGAGAGACCCGCCACCAGTTCCCGCGAGAGAGAGAGTGAATTCCAGACCTCGTTCGGGGTCATCCCCCCCTGGAACGGGGCGCGCGCCATCGGTTCGCGCCGGTTCGCCACCGCCTTCATCGCCGAGACCTCGGCCAGGATCACCGAAATTTCGTGGAGGACGTCGCCGGGGCGGATCGGCGCTGGCCGATCGTCGGGCAGGACCACCCCGCCCGGCACCGCGTAGCGGCCGGCCTCGCCCAGGCTGCGAAGGTCGGCCAGCAGGGCCTTTGCCTCGGCATAGGCATCGGCGGGCGTTCTCTGGACCAAAGCCATCATGTCGCGCGGATCGGGCTGCGACGTGGCGGGATTGCCCGACAGCAGCAGCAATTCGCCCCGCAGCGTTTCGGCCAGGCGGTAGACATCGTTCGGCACCACCGGCGGCAGACCAAGGGCATCCAGGGACGCGTCGATCTGGACCAGCCTGTTGTAGACATCCGTCGGGGTCTTGCCCGCCGGCAGGGCGACCTCTTCCAGGGGGTCCTCAAGGCCGTAGGCGCCATGCAGCCCATCCAGCCCGGCACGCAGGTGCTGCAAGACCTCAAGCACATCACCCGGCGTCACCTCCTTCACCGCGGGGGGCGGCAGCTGCTGCACATCCAGCCCGTTCACGAACCGCAGAACCTGAAGCTTCCGGTGCACTTCCCGCGCCTTCTGCAACACGTGCCGCGGTCTGCGCGGTGCCGTTTCGCGCGGCGCAGTGCCCGCATGCGAGAAGTTGGCAAGGTGCATGCGTTCAAGATCCAGCCAGATCTCTTCGGCCACCTGGTAGACATGACTTGGCGTGACCTGCTGGGCCAGCGCCGGCCCGGCGGGCAGAGCAAGGCAAAGGAGCAGCAGGAAGAGACGGGACAGCATCGGCGGCACCTCGGTCATCGCGGCAGACCGGGCGAAACTAGCCCCGAAGCCTGAAGCGAAGGTAACCGCCCCTCGCGACTGCCTCGGTTTTTTCCCGCAATTCTAGGCAAAGCCCCTTCAGGCTCGGGCGAAGCCCCTGCGGCCGCTCAAAGGGCGGCCCGCCAGTCTGCCGCATAGGCCGCCAGCCGGGGGTCGGCGGCGGCGACACGGCGGGGCGGCGGTGGCGCACCGGCGGGGCCGAAGAGCAGCGCCGCCCCGATCGAGGTGCCGGTCGCCGAGGCGCTGATCTCGACCCCTTCGGGCGAAAGCGCCGCCAGCATGGCAAGGTAGTCTGGGTTGCGCGCGAAGGGCCCCTCGACCACCACCGGGCCTTGGGCGCCGATCAGGTCAAGGCAGGTCCGGGTCATCAGCGCGAGGTAGAGCGAGAGGGCGTAGATGCGCTCTCCGTCCGTCGCCGGCGCGCCTGTCCAGCGGTGCCTGCGCCCGGCGAAGGGGCCGCTGTCAGAGACCACGGCGGGCAGCAGGCTGATCCGATCCGCCAGCACGCGGGCCCGGTCGGCCTCCGAGGGTTCGGCCGCGCTGCCGTCGCGGATCAGCTCGTATTCGCGCCCGCCCATGAAGCGGGACGAGGGCACCGGATCGCCCTGCGCCGAGACGTTGACCAGCACGTCGCGAGCCGGATCCAGCGCCACTTCGCGCCCCGCCACGGCCATGCAGATCACCCAGGTGCCGGTCGAGACGACCGAGAAGCCTCCCTGCCGCGCCTGCAGATGCGGCAGCAGCGAGGCGTTGCTGTCGTGGATGCCGCAGAGCACCGGGGTGTCGGGCGCCAGCCCGGTCTGCACGGCAACCTCGGTCGAGATCACGCCCAGCACGTCCGAGGCCTTGTGCGCCGACGCCAGCGCGCCTTCGATGCCAAGCGCTGCGGGCAGATCCGAGGGGCACCCCTGCCAGGGATCCCAGAGGTCGGTGTGGCAGCCCAGCGAAGAAACGTCGGTGGCGAAGCGCCCGGTCAGCCGGTAGCCCCAGTATTGCGGATAGGTCACGACGTGGGCGAGGCGCTCGCGCAGGCCCTCCTGCGTTTCCAGCAGCCAGTGCAGCTGCGCGCCGAGGTTCAGCCCCATGGGCAGCCGGGCCGATCCGGTCCGGGCGAAGGGCGGGCGCAGGGCATCGTAGGCTGCGGCCAGGTCGTCGGGACCTGAGTGCTCGTAGTCCAGCATCGGGCAGGCCAGCGCGCCTTCGCCGTCCAGCAGCACCGCCGAGGCACCATGGGTTGTGACGGAAATCCCGTCGATCCCGTGGCTTGCGTGGAAGGCCCTGAGGTGGGTCAGGAAGAAGTCCCAATGCCCCTCGAGGTCGAAATGCGGATAGGGCGGGCCGGGGCGGACGGTGTTGGGGCGGGTGACCACCGCGATCTCTTCCAGCCGCTCGGTATCGACCAGCGCCAGCTTGGCATTGGTCTTGCCGACGTCGATCACGGCCACGTGGCGGGCGGTACTCATGGCAGGTGGAACACCGTTTCAAGAGAGGTCTCGACGGGGCGATTGTCGGGGTGGGTCTCCATGATGTCGGCCATGTGGGCCCACCATCTCTTCATCACCGGATGCTCGGGCAGGGCGGCCATGCCGTGATCCTCGCGCCGCCAGAGCACGCCGAACAGCGCCCGCGTCTCGGGGTCGTAGTGGATCGAGTAATCCTCGACGCCCGCGTCCTTCAGCAGCGCCGACAGCTCGGGCCAGATCTCGTCATGGCGGCGGCGGTATTCGTCCAGCTGCCCCTCGTTCAGGGTCATGCGGAAGGCGATCTTTTCCATCCCGGGTACTTTCCTTGCAGGTGTCATCCGCGACCCCGGACCTTGGCCCAGAGGCGCGGCAGGGCGATGACCCCGATCAGCAGCAGGCCGATGAATATCGACATCACGATACCCGGCACGTTCAGCAGGCCAAGGCCGAAGGTCACCAGACCCATGACGAAGGCCGCGATCACCACTCCGGGGATGGACCCCGAGCCGCCAAGGATGTTGACCCCGCCAAGGACGACCATGGTGACGACCTCAAGCTCCATGCCGCTGGCGATGGAGGGCCGGGTCGAGCCAAGGCGCGAGGTCAGGCAGACCGCCGCCACGCCCGACATCAACCCGGTCAGCAGGAAGAGGATCATCTTCACCCGCGCCACCCGGATGCCCGAGAAGAGCGCGCCGGTGGCGTTGTTGCCAATGGCATAGACCGCGCGGCCGAAGTTGGTCTTGTGCAGCACCACGCCGTAGATCACCGCGAGGACGGCGAAGATCACCAGCTCGACCGAGATCACCCAGAAGGCATAGCCCTGCCCGAAGAAGGAGAAATCTGAGGGGTAGCCGCGGAAGGCACCATCGCCCAGCACGATATAGCTGATGCCGCGAAACAGGCTCATGGTGCCGATGGTCACGACGATGGACGGCAGGCCGAGCCGCGTCACCAGCACGCCGTTGAAGGCACCGCAGAGAAGGCCGGTGACAAGGCCCGTCGCCACGATGGCCGGCGTGCCGAACCCGGCCTCCATCACCAGCCCCATGGCCGTGGACGCCAGCGCGATGATCGAGGCGACGGACAGGTCGATCTCGCCCGCGATGATCAGCAGGGCCATGGCGAAGGCGATCATCGCCTTCTCGGTGAAGTTGAAGGTCGCGTCGGAGAGGTTCCAGGCGTTCAGGAAATAGGGCGAGGCGAAGGAATTCAGGATAAAGATCCCGATGGCCACCACCAGCAGCAGGCTTTCCCAGCTCTTCAGCTTGGCTTCCCAGGGGGCGCGCAACCGGTCAGGGACGGGGCCACGGCTGCGGGTTTCGGGGGCGGATGTGGTTTCGGCGAGGCTCATTGCGCGTGCTCCGCGGATTTCAGGATAACCCGGCCCTTGCTGCGACCTGCGCGGGCGTTGAAGGCGACGGCGATCAGGATCGCGGCGCCCGAGATGGCCAGCTGCCAGAAGGGCGAGATGTCGACCACCGGCAGGGCGTTCTTGACGATGCCCAGGAACATCGCCCCCAGCACGGTGCCAAGGACCGAGCCGACGCCGCCGGCAATCGAGATGCCACCGATGACGCAGGCCGCGACGACCTCAAGCTCGAACCCGCCGGCGATATCGACATAGGCGACGGCATAGCGGGCGATCCAGAGGTAGCCCGCCAGCCCGGCCAGCGCGCCCGAGATGACGAAGGCCAGGAACTGGGCGCGCCCGACGTTAAGGCCGGTGTAGACCGCCGCATGGGGGTTGCCGCCGACGGCGAAGAAGCTGCGGCCAAGCGCGGTGCGGGCCATCAGCAGGGCCATCAGCAGGGCGACGGCAAGGCCGATCCAGCCCATGACGGTCACGCCCAGGATGACCTGGCGCGGGAAGCCGGTGAAACTGGCGCTCATCTCATGCGCGTTGATCCACTGGCCGTCGGACAGCAGGAAGATCACGCCCCGGAAGATGGTCATGGTACCCAACGTCACCACGATGGGCGGGATCGCCAGTTTCCAGACCAGCAGGCCGTTGATGGCGCCAAGGGCGGCGCCCATGGTCAGCGCGATCAGGATGGTCAGCCCAACCGGCAGATCCGGCGCGGCCACGTTGATCATGGCGCAGACCATCCCGGTCAGCGCCAGGTTGGCGGCGACCGAGAGGTCGATGCAGCGGGTCAGGATGACCACCATCTGACCAAGCGCCAGGATCATCAGCGGCGTGGTATCGGAATAGACCGAGGCCAGGTTATGGGGCGTGATGAAGGCGGGGAAGCGGGTGGCGATCAGACCCAGCAGCAGCACGATGGCCGCCAGCAGGATCGCCTCGCGCGATTTGACGAAACTCATGCGGCTTCTCCTTTGACGCCGATGCCGGCGGCGTGGCGGACAAGGGTTTCCGGGGTCAGATCCTCGCCTTCCAGCTCGGCGGCGATGCGACCTTCGCGCATTACGATGACGCGGTCGGACATGCCGAGGATCTCGGGGATTTCCGAGCTGACCATGATCACTGACAGCCCCTCGGCGGCCAGTTCGGACATGAACTCATGCACGGCGGCCTTCGAGCCGATGTCGATGCCCTTGGTGGGCTCGTCGAGGATGATCACCTTGGGCCGCGTCGCCAGCCACTTGGCGATCACCACCTTCTGCTGGTTGCCGCCCGAGAGGCTGCCGACAGTGGTATCCAGAGAGGCCGCCCGCAGGTCCAACCGCTGGGTATACTGGCGGGTCAGGGCGAATTCCTCGGCCATGCGGATGAAACCGCGGTTCGAGGTCTCGCCGAGGCTGGGCAGGGTGACGTTCTGGAAGATCGGCAGGTCGAGGATGGCCCCCTGCTTTCCGCGATCCTCGGGGACATAGACGATGCCCGCCTCGATGGCCTCAGCGGGGGAGCGGATGACCTTCACGTGATCCTCCAGCTTCACCGCACCCTTGGAGGGTTTGGTGATGCCGATCAGGCTTTGCATGAACTCGGACCGGCCCGCGCCGACGAGGCCGTAGAAGCCCAGGATCTCGCCGCGGCGCAGGGTAAAGTTGATGTCCTCGAACTCGGTCGGGTGAGAATAGCCGACGACCTTCAGCACCTCGTCCCCGACCTGCGCGGCGCGCTTGGGGAAGATCTGGTCGACCGAACGGCCCACCATCATCTTCACCAGATCGCTTTCGCTGATCTCGTCGATGCGGCCCGCGCCGACGAACTGGCCATCGCGGAAGACGGTGTAGCGGTCGGAGATCCGGAAGATCTCATCGAACTTGTGAGAAATGAAGAGGATCGCCTTGCCCTGCGCCTTCAGCGTCTCGACCAGCTCGTAAAGCTCTTCAATCTCTTTCTGGGACAGCGCGGCGGTCGGCTCGTCCATGATCACCACGCGGGCCTCGACGGACAGCGCGCGACCGATGGCGACAAGGTGGCGCGAGGCGATGCCCAGATCCTTCAGCTTCACGCCGGGGTCGATCTCGGCCCCGATGGAGGCAAGGATCTCGCCGGCGCGGCGGCGCATCTGCGCGGTGTCAATCAGGCCGAAGCGGGTGCGGGGCGCATGACCGATGAAGATGTTCTCGGCCACGGTCAGCTCTTCGAAGAGCACCGTTTCCTGGTGGATCGCCGTGACACCAGCGCCCGAGGCCGCCTGGGCGGTCGGGAAGCTGACCGGCTGACCGTCCAGCAGGATCTGCCCGCCGTCGGGCTGGTAGATCCCCGTCAGGATCTTCACCACGGTCGATTTGCCCGCGCCGTTCTCGCCGATCAGCGAGGTCACCTGACCCGCGTGCAGCTCAAGCTGCACCTGGTCCAGCGCGGTCACGCCCGGGAATGTCTTGATGATGCGGTCCAGCGCAAGGACAGCCCCCTGCGCCGCGACCGGCCCTTGGCCAGTGCCCATGATCGGCCCCGTCTGATTGTGGGGTGGGATGGACCGGGCGGCGGTCACGCGCCGCCCGGGGATCAACGAGAGATCAGAAGATGCTCTTGAACTCGTCGATGTTGGTCTCGTCGTAGACGAAGGGATCGGCCATGGCGGCAGAGCCGGTCTCGTCCAGCGTGACAGAGCCCATGCGGCCGATCTCGATCTCGGCGCCCGGGGCGGCTTCGACATCACCCTTGGCGAGGTGATAGGCCATCATGGTGGCCGAATAGCCCAGGTCGATCGGGTTCCAGATGGCGAAGGACTTGGACGCGCCGCTCTCGATGGCACCGGCCATCTCGGAGGGCAGGCCCAGGCCGGTCACGTTGACCTGGCCCACCTTGCCGGCGTCGACCACGGCCTGCGCCGCGGCCACGATGCCGACCGAGGTCGGCGCGATGATCGCATCCAGATCCGGGTAGGACTGCATCAGGCCCTGGGCCTCGCGGTAGGACTTGTCGGCCAGGTCGTCGCCATAGACGGTGCCCACGACGTTGATGCCGGGATAATTCGGCAGCACCTTGGTCATTTCCTCGATCCAGATGTTCTGGTTGGTCGAGGTGGTGGTGGCGGAGAGCACGGCCACGTCGCCGCCCTCGGGCAGCTCATCGGCGGCCAGCTTGACGATCATGTTGCCGATCAGCGCGTTGGACGAGGGGTTCAGGTGGGCCTGGCGGCCATCCTCGGCAACGCCCGAATCCCACGAGATCACGGTGATGCCGCGCTGCATGGCCTTCTTCAGGGTCGGCACCAGCGCGTCGGTGTCATTGGCCGAAACGGCAATGGCGTCGACCTGCTGGGCGATCAGGGCGTTGATCACCTCGATCTGGCCTTCGGCGGTGGTGTCGGTGGGGCCGGTGTAGATGATCTCGACATCGCCCAGCTCGGATGCGGCCTCTTCGGCGCCCTTGGCGGCGGCCTCGAAGAAGCCGATGCCCAGAGCCTTGACGACCAGCGCGATGCGCATGTCCTCGGCAGCCGCGGGCCCGGCGAAAAGTCCCGCCGCGACGGCGGCGCTGGTCAGCAGTTTTGCAAGTTTCATGATGGATCTCCTCCCTGAATTACCATCGGTGTCGCGGCCCCTCCTCTATGAAGCCGCCTCCTCTCGCGTGCCGCTCGACGGCGCCACGATAAGCTTGATGTCCGCGCCTTCCACCATGGCCGCGGCGCGGTCGCTGATCCCCTCGTCGGTGATCAGCACGTCAATCTCTTCGAGCGGGCAGAGCACGAGGCTCGACCGGCTCTCGAACTTGCTGGAATCGACCAGCAGCACCAGTTCGTCCGCCTGGCCGATCAGCTTCTGCTCGGCCTGGATGATCAGCGGATCGGCCTCCATCACCCCCAGCGGACCGACCCCCTGCGCGCCCATGAACAGGCGGCGGGCGCAGAAGTTGCGCGTCACGTCGTTCTCGAAGGGCGACAGGACGATGTTCTGTTCGCGATAGATCACTCCGCCCGAGATGAGCACCGAGTTCTTCGAGTGCTTCAGCAGGTGTTCGGCAATGGGAAAGGAGTTGGTGAAGACCTGGCAGCGGCGGGTGGCCAGCGGATGCACCATCTGGAAGGTGGTCGTGCCGCCGTTGATGATGATCGCATCGCCCTCGTCGCACAGCTCGACCGCCGCGCGGGCGATGGCCTGCTTCTGACGCGCATGCAGGGTCTGGTTGACCGAGAACGGACGGCCCGCAAGGCCCGGAAACTGGTTCGGTGCCAGGGCCTCGGCCCCGCCCCGCACCCGGCGCAGCTTCTTGGCGACATGCAGCGCGGCGATATCGCGGCGCACCGTCGCCTCGGAGGCCCCGGTCAGCCCGCAGAGATCCGCCACGGTCACGACCGGCCGGTCCTGAACCGCTGACAGAATGATCCCGTGGCGTTCCTTCTCGTGCATGTCTTCCTCCCGTTCCGATCAGCTTGCCGTGCATATTCGATCATTGTCAATCACGAATTCACGTTTCAATCATCTCGCAGTCGCGGCATGAGCGAAGTTGATCATTGTTGATTGACAATCTGCGACCACCTGCGCAATCTCGCCCTGAAATGGGCCGGGAATCCAGCCCGGAGGAGAGTGGAGGAGAATTCATGACAACCGCATCGACGCGGCTCGTCTCCCTGTGGGACGACGCCAAGGCCCAGGGGATGAGCGAGCCCGAAAAGCTGCTCTATCGCTCCAACCTTCTGGGCTCGGACAAGCGGGTCACCAACTACGGTGGTGGCAATACCTCCTGCAAGTGCCAGGAGGTCGATCCGCTGACCGGCGGCGAGGCCGAGGTGCTTTGGGTCAAGGGCTCGGGCGGGGATGTCGGCACCATCAGGATGGACGGTTTCGCCACGCTCTACATGGACAAGATGCGGGCCCTGAAGGGCAAGTATCGCGGTGTCGAGTTCGAAGACGAGATGGTCGGCTACCTGCCGCACTGCACCTTCAACCTGAACCCCCGCGCCGCCTCCATCGACACGCCGCTGCACGCCTATGTGCCGAAAGCCCACGTCGACCACATGCACCCCGATGCGATCATCGCCATCGCCGCCTCGAAGAACTCGAAAGAGCTGACGCAGGAGATCTTCGGTGACGAGATCGGCTGGCTGCCCTGGAAGAAGCCCGGCTACGAGCTGGGCCTGTGGCTGGAGGACTTCTGCCTGAAGAACCCCGACGCAAAGGGCGTGGTGCTGGAAAGCCACGGGCTGTTCACCTGGGATGACGATGCCAAGGCCTGCTACGAGCTGACGCTGGAGATCATCAACAAGGCCATCGCCTATTTCGAGGAAAAGACCGCAGGCGTGCCCGCCTTCGGTGGCGCGATCCACGAAAGCCTCGCCCCGGCGGCGCGCCGCGAAGTGGCCGCCAGGCTGATGCCCGCCATCCGTGGCTTCGTCTCGGGCCAGCAGCACATGGTCGGCAACTTCGAGGACAGCGAGACGGTGCTGGACTTCGTGAACGCCCGCGACATGCCCGCGCTGGCGGCGCTTGGCACCTCCTGCCCCGACCACTTCCTGCGCACGAAGATCCGTCCGCTGGTGGTCGACTTCGATCCGGCGACGAACAATATCGACGCCGTGCTGGAAGGGCTCGAGACCCAGATCGCCGCCTACCGCGACGACTACGCCGCCTATTACGAGCGCTGCAAGCATGACGACAGCCCGGCCCTGCGCGACCCCAATGCGGTGGTCTACCTGGTCCCCGGCGTCGGCATGATCACCTTCGCCAAGGACAAGGCCACGGCGCGGATCTCTGGCGAGTTCTACGTCAACGCGATCAACGTGATGCGCGGCGCCTCCTCGGTCAGCGAATACGTCGGCCTGCCGGAACAGGAAGCCTTCGACATCGAGTACTGGCTGCTCGAAGAGGCCAAGCTGCAGCGCATGCCCAGGCCCAAGTCGCTTGCGGGCCGCGTCGCCATGGTCACCGGCGGTGCGGGAGGCATCGGCACGGCCACGGCGGAACGCTACCTTGCCGAAGGCGCCTGCGTGGTGCTGGCCGACATCAGCGAAGACAGCCTGAACGCCACGAAGGACGCCCTGACCGCCAGCTACGGCAAGGACGTCATCCGCTCGGTTATCATGGATGTCACCGACGAAGCCGCCGTGGCCCGCGCCTACGCGGAAACCTCGGTCGAATTCGGCGGCGTCGATATCCTGGTTTCCAACGCCGGCATCGCCTCCTCGGCCCCGGTCGAGGACACCACGCTGGCGCTGTGGAACAAGAACATGGAGATCCTCTCCACCGGCTACTTCCTCGTCTCGCGCGAAGCCTTCAAGCTGATGCGCGTGCAGGGGATGGGCGGCGCCATCGTCTTCGTCGCCTCCAAGAACGGCCTCGCGGCCTCGCCCAATGCCTCGGCCTACTGCACCGCCAAGGCGAGCGAGATCCACCTGGCCCGCTGCCTGGCACTGGAAGGCGCCGAGGCCGGAATCCGCGTCAACGTGGTCAACCCCGACGCGGTGCTGCGCGGCTCCAAGATCTGGGAAGGTGAATGGCTGGACCAGCGCGCCTCGACCTACGGCACCGACAAGGCGGGACTGGAGGAGATGTACCGCAACCGCTCGATGCTGAAGCGCTCGGTCCTGCCCGAGGATATCGCCGAGGCGGCCTATTTCCTGGCCTCCGACCTGTCGGCGAAATCCACCGGCAACATCCTCAACGTCGACGCCGGCAACGTGCAGGCCTTCACGCGCTGACACCGGACGGGGCACCCCTTGCCCCCATCTGATGGCTGAAAATACTGCGGGGGAGTCGGCGCAAGCCGACGGGGCACGCGCCCCCCCCGGCCAGCAACAGGCGGCACCCCGCCCGGGAGGACCCATGATCACCAAGGACATTATCGAGGCCCAGAACGCCCCCCGCGCGGCGGATCTCGAAACCGACTACGCCGCCCTCGGCGCGCGTCTCGCCCGCAACGGCATCGAAATCGACGACCTGCTGGCCCGTGCCAGGGCCTTCGAGGTCGCCGTGCCCTCCTGGGGCACCGGCACCGGCGGCACCCGTTTTGCCCGCTTCCCGGGTGGCGGCGAACCAGCCAACATCTTCGACAAGCTGGATGACTGCGGCGTCATCCATGGCCTCACGCAGGCCACCCCGCGCGTCTCGCTGCATATCCCCTGGGACAAGGCCGCCCCCGCCGACCTCCTTGCGAAGGCCGAGGAACAGGGCCTCGGCTTTGACGCGATGAACTCCAACACCTTCCAGGACCAGCCCGACCAGGCGCATAGCTACAAGTTCGGCTCGCTCTCGCATGTCGATGCGGCGACCCGCGCCCAGGCCATCGAGCACAACCTGGAATGCATCGAGATCGGCCGGACCATCGGCTCGAAGGCGCTGACCGTCTGGATCGGCGATGGCGCCAACTTCCCCGGCCAGACCCACATGAGCCGCCAGTTCGACCGCTACCTGGCCTCGATGAAGGAAATCTACGCCGGCCTGCCCGACGACTGGCGCATCTTCTCGGAACACAAGATCTACGAGCCCGCCTTCTATTCCACCGTGGTGCAGGACTGGGGCACGTCGCTGCTGACCGCGCAGGAGCTGGGCGAAAAGGCCATGTGCCTCGTCGACCTGGGCCACCATGCGCCCAACGTGAACATCGAGATGATCGTCTCGCGCCTGATCCGCGCGGGCAAGCTGGGCGGCTTCCACTTCAACGACAGCAAGTACGGTGACGATGACCTCGATTCGGGCACCATCGAGCCCTACCGCCTGTTCCTCGTGTGGGACGAGTTGGTGGATGCCGAAGCCACCCCCGGCCTCGACCTTGCCCACATGATCGACCAGAGCCACAACGTGACGGACCCGATCGAAAGCCTGATGATCTCGGCCATGGAGATCCAGCGCGCCTTCGTGCAGGCCTCCCTCGTCGACCGGGTGGCGCTGGCGGGCTACCAGGAGGAGAACGACGCGCTGATGGCCTCGGCCACCCTGCGCGCGGCCTTCCGCACCGATGTGGAACCGATCCTCGCCATGGCCCGAATGCAGAGCGGCGGCGCCATCGACCCGGTGGCTACCTACCGTGCCTCGGGCTACCGCGCAAAGGTCAGCGAAAGCCGTCCCGTGGTCTCAGGTGCCGGCGGCGGCATCGTGTAGGGAAAGCGGCCGCGCCTGACCGGGCGCGGCCGTCCGACCTCTCGCGGCGCGCTACTGGCCCGCCTTGCGCGCCAGGGCCTGCTGCGACCGGATCTGGTCCATCGTTGCCAGCACCATGGCCATGCGCTTTTCGTCCGGTGGGTGAGTACCCCAGAAGCTGAGCTGACCGCCGCCCGACCGCGCCGCCTCGTCGCGGGCGAAGAACTGCGCGCCCTTCACCGGGTCATACCCCGCCGCATGGGCAATCCGCGTGCCCAGCATGTCGCTCTCCAGCTCGTAGGTCTGGGAATAGGCGCGCTGACCGATCATCATCCCCAGCTCCATGCTGTTCTCGACCGCGGTGGAATCGTAGTAGCCCCCCGCCGCAGCGGCCTGGCTGTTCGCCGCCGCCGTGATGACCCCGAGAATCAGCGCGCCGGCGAGGGCCTGCTGCTGCCCCTTCTGGATGTGCTGCCCGATCAGGTGGCCATACTCATGGCCCAGGATGAAAGCCACCTCGTCGTCGCTGGCCGTGTCCTGCAGCATCGGCACCGTGAAGCGGATCACCGGAGACCGGTTCCGCGCCGGATCCTCGTAGGTGAAATAGGCATTGCGTTGCTGCATCTCGCGATCCAGCTCAAGCTTCACGTTGCAGTCCACCTTCTTGCCCTGGGCCAGCTCGCTCTCGCAGAGCTGCCGGGCCACGGGCTCGACCCGGCGGGCGACACGCTGGAAGCGTT
>NZ_AFPM01000240.1 GCF_000220565.1 Oceanicola sp. S124
GTTGAGACCCATAGAGTGATGGTTGCCATTGGGGTCGCGTAAGGCTCTGTGCAAAGCCCTTGATGGTCTTGGGGGCGTTCTCAATTGCCCCGGTCGTTCGGCTCTACCGGTTCACCACGGAAGAGCTGTGCGTCTGAGCCATGGCAAACGATTTGTCCCACCTATCTAACAGCAGCGCGCTATGGAAGAATGACGGAAGGGGTATGTGTCCAAGATGTGGTGCCTAAGGCTGGTTGATTCACACCATGTCGCTATAGGGTCACAAGTCTTGTGAAGGTGGCAGCCCGTAGGGGAATCGAACCCCTCTTTCCAGGTTGAAAACCTGGCGTCCTAACCGATAGACGAACGGGCCGCGCTTGCGGTGAGGGGCTTCTAGTCAAAGCCGCGACGGGGCGCAAGAGGCCTCGCGTTGTTTTTCGCATCTCGCGGCAACGGGTGCGCCACCGGGCTGCGATTCCTGTCAGACAAGTTTGGCGGAATGCGCCGTCATCCGGCGCGTTCCACAGGCAAGGCTGGCTGGAGATTTGCCCGGATGCCATGGAGCTGTCCCGCCATTCGTCTGATGTATCCTCCTGATTTTACTGGGTTCAGCGGCCCTTTCTGCCGGGCCGGGGACGGGGGGCAACAAATCGGTTGCGTCGGTGGGAGGGGATGTCATACAACTAGTCCGACAACTTTCGGAGGAGGAGCTGTCGCGGCACCCAGGGGCGCCCCCGGCAGCAGCATAGCACATATGACGAAAACCGGGTCGCAATCTCTGGACGTGACAATCGCCTATATCGGCGGCGGGTCGATCAACTGGGCGCTTGGGCTGATGGCCGATCTGGCGGCCGACACCCAGCTTGCCGCAGATGTTCGCCTTTACGACATCGACCGGGCGGCGGCGGAAGAAAACGCCCGACTCGGGGCGCGCTTCGCCGAGGTCTCCGAGGGGACGCCGGCGCGCTACAGTGTCGCCGGCAGCATGGAAGAGGCGCTGACGGGCGCCGACGTGGTGGTGGTCTCGATCCTGCCCGGCTCGTTCAGCGACATGGCCGAGGATATCAACATCCCCTTCCGTTACGGCGTGCCCCAGGCGGTCGGCGACACGGTGGGGCCGGGCGGTTTCGTGCGCGCCCTGCGCTCGATCCCCATGATGATGGAGATCGGCCGTGCGATCGGCCAGCACGCCCCCGACGCCTATGTCTGCAACCTGACCAACCCGATGTCGGTGCTGACCGGCGCGCTCTTCCGCGCCTTCCCGGCCATCAAGTGCTGGGGCGAGTGCCACGAGGTCACCAAGCTGCGCAAGCAGGTGGCCTGGCTGGGCAACCGCGCGGCGGGCGAAGGCCTCTACACGCATCGCGATGTCGAGGTGAACGTCCTTGGCATCAACCACTTTACCTTCGTCGACCGCATCGCGCTGAAGGGGCAGGACATGCTGCCCGCCTACCGTGCCTTCGCCGAGGAATTCGCCGGCGGCTGGGTCGCGCAGGAGCCCGATCCCTCGGACCGCTGGGCGCAGTATTACGACGACCGCAGCCGGGTGAAGTTCGACATGTTCCGCCGCTTCGGCATCCCGGCCGCCGCCGGCGACCGCCACCTGGTCGAGTTCATGCCCGCCGCGGACTACCTGCAACGGCCCGCCGACTGGGACTTCGGCCTGACCCCGGTCGAGTTCCGCATCGAGGACAATGCCGAGAAGCGCCGTCGCCGCGCGGCGCTGCTGGCGGGCGAGGGGCAGGTGGCCGCGAAACGCTCGGACGAGGCGCTGGTGGATCAGATCATCGCGCTGATGAGCGGCGGCAGCCATGTCTCGAACGTCAACCTGCCCAACCGGGGCCAGATCGAGAACCTGCCGATGGGTGCCATCGTGGAAAGCAACGCGATGTTCTCGGGCCTTGGCGTCACGCCGATGATGGCAGGGCGCCTGCCCGACACGCTGGCGCCGATCATCAACGACCACGCAGAGCGCCAGAGCGCGGTTCTGGAGGCGGTGGCCGAGGGCCGTCACGACGGGCTCTTCGACCTGTTCCGCAGTGATCCGCTGGTCGCGCCGCTTGGTGGCAACGAAGCGCGGCAGATGTTTGCAGAGATGGTCCGCGCCACCGCGAAGCACCTGCCCGAAACCCTGGTGAAGGAGGTGGCCTGATGGGCGGAGACAGCAAATACGTCGGCCTCTGGTACGTCGCGCCCTATGTGATCGGGCTGGCGCTGTTCATCGCCTTCCCTTTCGTGGCGTCCTTCTATCTCAGTTTCACGGACTATGACCTGCTGTCGAAGCCGGAATACGTCGGTCTCGACAACTACAAGAAGCTGTTAACCCGGGATCGCACCTTCGACAAGTCGCTGAAGGTCACGCTGATCTACGTCTTCACCACGGTGCCGCTGAAGCTGGTCTTCGCGCTGTTCATCGCGGTGGTGCTGAACTACCGGCTGAAGGCGATCAACCTGTTCCGCACGGCCTATTACGTGCCCTCGATCCTCGGCGGTTCGGTCGCCATCGCGGTGCTGTGGCGCTACATCTTCGCCGACACCGGCCTGGTGAACATGGCGCTGACGGGTATCGGCATGGATCCGATCAACTGGTTCGGCGATCCGGAAAACGCGCTCTTCACCATCACGCTGCTGCGCTGCTGGCAGTTCGGCTCGGCCATGGTGATCTTCCTCGCGGCGCTGCAATCGGTCGACAAGTCGCTTTACGAGGCGGCGGCCATCGACGGTGCGGGGCCGTGGCAGATCTTCCGCTCGATCACCCTGCCGCTGATCACCCCGGTGATCTTCTTCAACCTGATCATGCAGACCGTGCAAGCCTTCCAGGAGTTCAACGGACCCTACATCATCACCCAGGGCGGCCCCCTGAAATCCACCTATCTGCTCCCGCTCTACATCTATGACGAGGCCTTCAAGAGCTTCGACATGGGCTATGCCTCGGCCATCGCATGGGTCCTCTTCGCCATCATCATGGTGCTGACGCTCATCGCCTTCTGGTCGTCCAAGAAGTGGGTCTACTACGCAGGCGACAAGCGGAGCTGAATGACATGGCTGCCTTCTCCTATCTTCCCAAGCATTCCGGCAGTGGCGAGCGCGAGGCGCCCACCCAGCTGGAGATCAAGCTGCGCCGCAAGGCCCGCATCAACGCGGCGCTGCGCTACTTCCTGCTGGCGGCCGTCGGGCTGGTCATGGTCTACCCGCTGATCTGGCTCATCGGGGCCAGCTTCAAGACGAACTCCGAGATGTTCTCGTCGCCCGGCTTCTGGCCGAAGAACCCGACGATCCAGGGCTACATCGACGGCTGGCAGACCTCGACGCCCTATACCTTCGGGCGCTTCTTCCTGAACTCGCTGTGGATCATCATCCCCAAGACCATCGGCACGGCGATCTCCTGCACGCTGGTGGCCTACGGCTTTGCCCGCTTCGAGTTTCCGGGCAAGAAGATCCTCTTCGCCTCGGTCATCGCCACTCTGCTGCTGCCCAACGTGGTGACGCGCATCCCGCAGTACCTGCTGTTCCGCGACCTGGGCTGGCTGAACACCTTCCTGCCGCTCTGGGTGCCCTCGGCACTGGCCGGCGACGCGTTCTTCGTCTTCATGGTCATCCAGTTCCTGCGCGCCATCCCGCGCGACATGGAAGAGGCGGCCCGCGTCGACGGGGCCAACACGCTGCAGACGCTGGTCTTCATCGTCGTGCCGATGCTGATGCCGGCGCTGATCTCGGTCTGCCTGTTCCAGTTCATGTGGACCATGAACGACTTCCTCGGCCCGCTGATCTACCTCAGCTCGGTCGACAAGTATCCGGTCAGCCTGGCGCTGAAGCTCTCGATCGACACGACCGAGGCCTTCGCCTGGAACCAGATCCTCGCCATGTCGGTGCTCGCCCTGGCGCCAAGTCTCGCGGTCTTCTTCATGGCTCAGAAATATTTCATCGAAGGCATCTCTACAGGGGGGGTGAAAGGCTGATGGCCGAGTTGCAACTGCGCGGGGTCGAGAAGACCTACGGGAACGGGTTCAAGGCCGTTCATGGCATCAACCTGGACGTGGCAGAGGGCGAGTTCATGGTCCTCGTGGGCCCCTCGGGCTGCGCCAAGTCCACCACCCTGCGGATGATCGCGGGGCTGGAGACCATCACCGGCGGCGAGGTCAAGATCGGCGAACAGGTGGTCAACGAACTGGTGCCGGGCCGTCGCGGCATCGCCATGGTGTTCCAGAACTATGCGCTTTACCCGCACATGAAGGTGCGCCGGAACCTGTCGTTCGGGCTGAAGCTGAAGCGCAAGCCCAAGGCCGAGATCGAGACCGCCACGGAAGAGGTCTCGGGCATCCTCGAGATCGAGCAGCTGCTCGACCGGCTGCCCAAGCAGCTGTCGGGCGGTCAGGCCCAGCGGGTGGCCCTGGGGCGCGCGCTGATCAAGCACCCCGAGGTGTTCCTGTTTGACGAACCGCTGAGCAACCTCGACGCCAAGCTGCGCGCCTCGATGCGGGTCAGGATCACCGATCTGCACAAGCGCCTGCGCGACGAGGGGCGGCCCGCCACCGTGGTCTACGTGACCCACGACCAGGTCGAGGCGATGACCATGGGCGACCGCATCTGCGTGATGAAGGATGGCCACATCATGCAGGTCGCCGATCCGACGACGCTCTATGAGCGTCCGGCCAATGATTTCGTCGCCGGCTTCATCGGCATGCCCGAGATGAACCTGGTGAAATGCGTGCTGACCCATGACGGCGCGCTGCCGGTGCTGACCGCAGGCACGCAGAAGATCACCGTGGCCGAAGGGCTGGCTGGACGGCTTTCTGCCCAGGAGGGCCCGGTGACGCTGGGCATCCGCCCGCAGCACCTGCAGGTTGTCGCGCCCGGCACCGAGGGCGCCTTCACCGGCACCGTCAGCAATATCGAATTCCTCGGCCACGAGGTGAACCTGCACGTGGAAGTGGAGGGGGCACAGTTCGTCGTCGTCGTCCCCTCGGCCGAACTCGACAAGAAGATCGGGCGCGGCGACCAGGTGGGTCTGCGTCCCCTCGGGGCGAGTATCCACATCTTCGACGCGGAAAGCGGCGTGAACGTGTCGCTGCCCGCCGATTAAGACCAACGTCTGTTCAGGGAGGAAAACATGAAAAAGACGTTTATTGCCATGGCACTTGCCGGCACCGCTCTCAGCGGTACTGCCCAGGCCGCCGATCTCCGCATGAGCTGGTGGGGAGGGGACAGCCGCCACGAAGCCACCCAGGAAGCACTGAAGGTCTGCGGCGAAAAGCACGGCCACACCATCCAGCCCGAATTCACCGGCTGGGGTGGCCACTTCGAGAAGGTCGCGACCCAGATCGCAGGCAAGACCGAAGCCGACATCATGCAGATCAACTGGCCCTGGCTACCGATCTTCTCGAAGAACGGTGACGGATTTGCCGATCTGAACACGCTCTCCGATACCATCGACCTCAGCAACTGGACCGAAGACCAGCTGGCCGCGGGCGTGCGCAACGGGGCGCTCAACGGCCTGCCGATCTCGACCACCGGGCGGATCTTCGTCTTCAACAAGACCATGTTCGACAAGGCCGGCCTGGCACTGCCCCAGACCTGGGACGAGCTGATGGCCGCCGGCCCGGTCTTCGCCGAAAAGCTGGGCGACAATTACTATCCCTTCGAGGGTATCGCGCTGGACGCCTCGCTGATCATCCAGGCCTACCTGACCCAGAAGACCGGCACCCCCTTCATCGACCCCGAAACCAACGAGGTGACCTGGTCGAAGGAAGACATCGTCGAGGGCCTGAACTTCTACAAGGCCATGGTCGACAATCACGTGATCCAGGCCTGGGGCGACGTGGCTGCGGCGGGCAATATCGCGCTGCACGAGAACCCCAAGTGGGTCAACGGCGAGATCGCCGGCACCCTGCAGTGGGACTCGACCTACTTCAAGATTTCCGATCCGCTCGCCGAGGGGATGGAGCTTGATTACGTCGGCATGCTCTCGCAGGACGGTGAAAAGACCGAGGGCATCTACCGCAAGGCCTCCATGGTCTTCTCGATCTCGGCCAATACGGACGAGCCCGAGGCCGCGGCCCAGATCGTCAACTGCCTGCTGAACGAGCCCGAGGGCATCGCCGCCATGGGCACCGCCCGCGGTGTGCCCGCCTCCTCGGCCGCCCTGACCCAGCTGTCCGAGGCAGATGCCTTCGAGCCGATGCAGTTGAAGGCGCAAGAGCAGGTCCTGAAGGCCTCCGGCCCGGCGATCAGCCCGTTCATGGAAGACCAGGACGTGCGCAGTGCCATCGAGGACTCGCTGGAACTCTTCGCCTATGGCGAGATTTCCGCCGAGGAAGCCGCTGACGAGATGCTCTACGGCATCCAGGAATTCCTCGACGACCTGAAATGACGCCGTGATCCGGTGGGGCCAGCGCCCCGCCCGAGCGGACCCGAGGGGGCCGGACCGCCGCGCCCGGCCCCTTTTCGCGACCTGCCCACCAGACCTTGAACGCCCGCCCAGCCTGCGGGCGCCTGCACTGGAAGACCTGATGACTGCCCTCTCGATCGCCTCCGTTTCCCCGCACACCGCCTGCCTGTTGGTGACCCCGCCCGGCACGCGCTATGGCCTCGCCACCCCCCTGGGATGGAGCTGCACCGGCGAGGGCCGCATCGTCGCGCGGGGCGAAACCTCGGTGGCGCCGGTCTTCCTCGAGGGGCTGAGCCCCGATACCGACTACGAGTTTTCCATCGGGCGGCAGGCGCTGTCCTTCCGCACCGCGCCCTGCGCCGGTCTGGTCGACGTGACTGACCACGGTGCTTCGCCCGACCTGCCCGACAACGCCCCCGCCTTCGCTGCGGCCCTCGCGGCGCTGCCCGAAGGCGGCACCCTGCGCGTACCGCCGGGCCGCTTCGCCATTTCGCCGGTCTTCCTGAAGGCGCGCATGACCCTCTGGCTGGAGGAAGGCGCCGAGCTTTGCGCCCTGCACGACCGCGCTGGCTGGCCGATCCTGCCGCCCCGGGACGACGCGGGGCGCGTCATAGGCACATGGGAAGGCCTGCCCGAAGCCGCCTTCGCCGCGCCGCTGACCGCCATTGACTGCGACGGCCTGACGATCACCGGCCTTGGCATTCTGGACGCAGGCGGTGATCGCGGCGACTGGTGGTCCTGGCCCAAGGAAACCCGCGCCGGCGCCCGCCGCCCGCGCGCGCTGTTCCTGGCCCATGGGCAGGGCGTCCAGCTTTCGGGCATCACCGTGCGCAACTCGCCCAGCTGGACGGTGCATCCCTACCGCATCGACGGGCTCACCTGCGCCGGTCTGAAGATCCAGAACCCGCCCGACAGCCCAAATACCGACGGCCTCAATCCCGAAAGCTGCACCGATGTCACCCTCGCGGGCATCCATTTCTCGGTCGGGGACGATTGCATCGCGGTGAAATCCGGCAAGCGCGGCACCGGGGCGCTGAAGGGCCTCGCCGGTCACCTCGCCCCCACACGCCGCCTGCACGTCCATCACTGCCTGATGGAGCGCGGCCACGGCGGCATGGTGCTGGGCAGCGAGATGTCGGGCGATATCACCGATGTCACCGTCACCGCCTGCGAGTTCATCGGCACCGACCGCGGCCTGCGCATCAAGACCCGACGGGGCAGGGGAGGCGAGGTCGCCCGCGTCCATTTCTCGGACGTGCTTATGCAGGGCGTCGGCACGCCGCTGGCGATCAACGCCTTCTACTACTGCGACCCCGACGGACGCTCGCCAGAGGTCCAGTCCCGCAGCCCCGCGCCGGTGGACGAGACCACCCCGAAGATCCACGACATCACCTTCTCGGACGTCATCGCCACCGATGTGCCGGTCTGCGCCGTGGCGGTGCTGGGCCTGCCCGAAGCCCCCGTGACCGGCGTGCGGCTGAAGAACTTCCGCGCCTCGCTGGATCCTTCGGCCCCGCCGCAGGTGCCGTTGATGGCCGATGGGGTCGAGCCGGTCGCGGGCCGCGCGCTCTGGTCCGACTTCGCCGAAGTGACGGGCCAGGTCATCCCGATTGACGAACAGGAGGCGCCGCAATTGCTGACGCGCTATTTCAACGATTTCCTCGCCGCCTATCAGCCCTACAAGGAGGGCCGCTGGTGCTACGAGGACGGCTGCATCTATCGCGGCCTGCAGCTGCTGGCCGATGCAACCGGGGAGGGCCATTGGCGCGACACCATGAAGCGCATGGTGGATGCCCAGATCGGGGAGGGCCCAAGCCTCGCGGGCTACAATCCGTCGGAATACAACATCGACAACATCCTGTCGGGCCGCGCCCTGCTGGACCTGGCCGCGCAGACCGGCGATCCGGTCTACATGCAATGCGCCGAGCTTGAGATCCGCCAGCTCGACACCCATCCGCGCACCCATTCCGGCGTCTACTGGCACAAGCTGCGCTACCCCTGGCAGGTCTGGCTGGATGGTCTCTACATGGGGCCGCCGTTCCAGATCGGCTACGGTCTGGCCACGGGGAAAGAGGTCTATGTCACCGACAGCCTGACCCAGCTCGACACCGCGCTGAAGATGCTTTTCGTCGAAAAGACGGGCCTTTACGCCCATGCGATCGACGAGGCCAAGATGCAGCCCTGGTGCGATCCCGAAACGGGGATGAGCCACGCGCATTGGTCGCGCTCCCTCGGCTGGCTGGTCATGGCGCTGGTCGACGTGGCCGAGCTGGTCGGCCCCGAGCGTTTCGCGCCCCTGCGCGAGCGTACCGTCAAGCTGCTGGACGATGTCGCCAGCTACCGCCGCCCCGAGGGCCTCTGGCTGCAGGTCCTCGACGAACCGGACCTCGAGGGCAACTTCCTGGAAACCTCCGCCTCGGCGATGTTCGTCTACGGGCTGCTGAAGGGCGCCGAGCTGGGCCTCTACGATGGCGACGTGACGACCCTTTTCGACGACCTCACCGCCTATGCGCTGCGCGAGGTCGATGGCAAACTGTCCATGGTGGAAATGTGCTGGGTCGCCGGCCTCGGCTGGTTCGAAGGACGTTTCCGCGATGGCACCGGCCCCTACTACGTCTCCGAGCGCCGCGTCTCGGATGATGCCAAGGGCGTAGGCCCCCTGATGATGGCCGCCGCGGCCGAGATCGCCCGGAAAGCGCGGGCATGACCTCTGCGACCCTCACCGACTGGGCCCTGCGCCACCACGGCATCCGACCGATGCTGACGGACGACCAGGCCGCGCAGGTCACGCTCTCCGAGGTGTTGCGCTACACCGGCCCCGTCACCGCCCTGCGTGACGAGCCATGGGAGCCGCCACGCGAGGTCCCTGATATCGAACCGGAAATCCGGGTTACCCCCGGCACCGGCAGCCTGCAACAGGCGGTCGAACAGGCCATCGCCAAGGCCCGCGCAACCGGGCAGGGCGGCCGCGTCGTGATCGGTGTCCTTCCCGGCATCCACACGGGCCTGCTCTACCTCCCGAAGGTCGAGATCGACGGAGACCCCCTCAGCTTCACCCTGCTTGGCCTCGGCGCCACGCCCGCCGACGCGCAGCTTGCCGAGAGCATCGACGCGGAGATGCCGGGCCTCGAGTACTGCGCCCGCTTCGACGCCCAGTTCAGCGGTGCCAGCCCCGAGACCCGCGCCATCCACGCCCGCATTGCGGCGCGAGAGACCCTCAGTACCCACCTGTCCAGCGTCGTCCGCAACGAGGCGCCCGATACGCAGGTCTACAACCTGACCATTCGCAACACCTATGGCTGCTCCCGCTCCGAGGCCACGCCCGCTGGCGTTCAGCCTGACGCGCAGGGCCGCTTCCCCCGGGGTCAGCACCAGGCTGTCGCCCTGCTGTCGGCTGGTGGCGACCGGCTGGTTCTGGGCCGTGTCCGCCTCTCCAGCTGGCAGGACACGCTCTACCTGCAATCCCCCGACAAGGCCTCTACCTGCCGCAGCTACCTCTTTGACTGCGCCATCGAGGGTGACGTCGACTTCATCTTCGGCCAGTCCACCGCCTGGTTCGAGAGCTGCGAGATCCGTGCCCGTGGCGACCGCGACGCCCATTGCTGGCTGACCGCCCCTGCGACCCATGCGCGGACCCCCTGGGGCTTCGTCTTCCACGCCTGCCGACTGACCCACGACGGCTCTGCCCGCATGGGCCAAAAACGCACCAACCTCGGGCGCCAATGGTTCGAGGGCGTCAAGGCCTCGCCCTATGGTCTCGCCCCCGAAGCGACCCGCGTCATCCGCGCCGCCACCAGCGGGGTCGAGCCGCCAACCATCAGCGATGACTCGCTTCTCTCGGTCGGAAAATGCCTCTGGCTCGACTGCGCGCTTGGCTCGCACATCAACCTGAACGCCCCCTGGGACGACTGGTCCGGTCCCGGCTACACCGCCTCCGGCCAGCTCCGCGACGGCCCGCGCCAGCCCCGCTACCGCCCGCCACAAACTGGCCCCGCCGACATGGCGCGCTTCCTGCACAACTGGCCCGGGGCAGGGAATCTCTCCGCCCTCGGCCCCGACTTCCCCTGGCTCGGCGAATGGCGGAGCCACCCCCTGATAGACCCGGCATGACGAAAGGCACAGCCATGACAAAGATCCTGCTCACCGGCGCTACCGGCAGCATGGGCCGCGCCATCCGCCCTCTCCTTGGCGAAATCGCGACCGAGGTCGTCCTGTCGGGCCGCCGCGAGATCACCGACCTCGCCCCGCACGAAACCTTCCGCCTCGCCGAGCTGCACGACGCCGCCTCGCTGCATGCCGCGATGCAGGGCTGCGACGCGGTGATCCACCTTGGCGGCTATTCCATCGAAGGCCCCTTCGCGCCGATCATGGAGGCCAATATCCTCGGCCTCTACAACCTCTACGAGGCAGCCCGCGCCAACGGCCAGCCGCGCATCCTGTTCGCCTCGTCGAACCACGTGGTGGGCTTCCATGCGCAATCCGACGTGATCGACGCCAGCGCGATGCCGCGCCCCGACAGCCTCTACGGTGTCTCCAAGGTCTTCGGAGAGGCCCTGGCCCGCTTCTACTTCGAGAAGTTCGGACAAGAGACTGCGATCCTGCGCATCGGCTCATGTTTCGATGAACCGACCGACCACCGGATGCTGTCCACCTGGCTCAGCTACCGCGATTTCGTCGCCTTCTGCCGTGCCGCCTTCACCGTGCCCGTACTGGGCTGCCCCATCGTCTACGGTTGCTCGGCCAATGACCGCAGCTTCTGGGACAACCGCGCCGCCAACTACCTGGGCTGGCAACCGCAGGACAATGCCGAGGCCTGGGCGGCCCAGGTCGAGGCTGCCATTCCGAACCCCGATCCGCAGGACCCCCTGCATGTCTATCAGGGCGGCAAGTTCACCGCCCTGCCGATCCATCAGGAGGGGGACGATGCCTGACACCCGTCTCAACCGCCGCGCTACCGGTCGCTCCAGCGGCCCGGTTGCCGGTCGCCCATTCGCCTGGTGCGCCGCAGCAGCTGTGTGCCCAGCGACCAGTTTCCCCGTGACCAGTTGCCCCGTGACCAGCCGCCCGGTGACCAGCCGCCGAGTGATCCGGCGCCGGGTCTTGGCCTGCGCGGGTCCGCACCGGGCCTCTCATCCCGGTGGCGCCAGCCGTTCCACCCCAGCAGGAGCCTGATGATGCCCGACACCTTCACGCCGCATGGCAAGCACCTGATCGTCGGCACCTGGGTCGCCGGAGAAGCGACCTTCGCCTCAGAACCGGCCCAGGGTACGTCCTTAGAATATGCTATTGGCACGCCCGCGCTGGTCGATGCCGCCTGTGTGGCCGCCGAAGAGGCCTTCTGGTCCTACGGCTATTCCAGCCGCGAAACCCGCGCAGCCTTCCTTGAGGCCATCGCCGAAGAGATCGAGGCCCGCGGCCCCCGGATCACCTGGATCGGCACCTCGGAAACCGGCCTGCCGGCCGCCCGCCTGGAAGGCGAGCGCGGCCGCACCACTGGCCAACTGCGCCTCTTCGCCAGCCATATCCGCGCGGGCGATTTTCTCGACCGCCGTCACGACGCCGCGCTGCCAGACCGCGCGCCGCTGCCGCGCCCTGAGATGCGCATGATCCAGCGCCCCGTAGGTCCGGTCGCCGTCTTCGGCGCCTCGAACTTCCCGCTCGCCTTCTCGACAGCCGGGGGCGACACCGCCGCCGCGCTCGCGGCCGGCTGCCCGGTCGTCGTCAAGGGCCACTCCGCCCATCCCGGCACGGGCGAGATCGTGGCCGAGGCCATCCATGCCGCGATCGCGCGCACCGGCGTGCATCCCGGCACCTTCTCGCTGATCCAGGGCGGCAAGCGCGACGTCGGCACCGCCCTCGTCCAGCATCCGCTGATCAAGGCCGTCGGCTTCACCGGCTCCCTCGGCGGAGGGCGCGCCCTGTTCGATCTCTGTGCTCAGCGTCCCGAGCCCATCCCCTTCTTCGG
>NZ_AFPM01000239.1 GCF_000220565.1 Oceanicola sp. S124
GAGCCCCCCGGCCGAAGCGCCGATCGCGACAAGCGGCATGCCGCCACTGCCTTCGCCGCTGCCTTCCGACCCATCCATCTGAACCGCCCACCACACTGTTTCCAAGGCCATCTAATTCTGATTAAGATTCTTATGCAACCATCCCGCGATCCATTAGGGGGGCAATTTGGCACGTATACTTATCGCCGATGACGATCCCGATTACCTCTCGGCCTTTTCCGAAGGGCTAAAGGTTCTTGGCCATGACATTCACGGCGTCGGCTCCGGGGAAGAGGCGCTGACGGCGCTGGCGGGGCAGGATTTCGACGTGGTGTTCCTGGATGTCTTCATGCAGGGCGGCGGGGCCATCAGCCTGCTGCATGCGGTGAACGAGGCCGCGCCCGGCATGCCCGTCGTGGTCATCACCGGCAAGGCCGGCATGCTCGACTCGCCCATCCTCACGGAGGGGCTGCGCTTCGCCAGCGCCAAGATCAGCAAGATGACGCAGCTGAGCGAACTTGACAGGCTGGTGCGCAGGTTGACCCCGGAGACCGGCGGATGAGGCCGCCGCCGCCCCGGGGCGGATGATGGCGCGCCGGGGCGGCATCTCTGGCGAAGGGGCGGGGCCGCTGGCCTGGCTGCGGCGTCGTCTGGGCGCATCTGGTCCCGTGCGGGACGGCCTCGACGCGCTCGAGGCCCTGCCGACGGCCATTGTCATCAGCGATGGCTACGGGCGCCCGCTTGGCGCCAACCGGGCCGCGCGCGACCTTGCCGGGGGCGGCGCCCTCGACGCCTGGCTCTATGATGCGCCCTTCCACGATCCCGAGAGCCGGGGCAGCCTGCGGCCAGCCGAAAGACCGATGGCGCGGCTGCTGGCCGACACCGGACTGGTCGAAGTCTATGCCGCGCTGATGGACGCCGAGGGATCAGAGCAGATCCTGCGCTTTACCCGCACCATCCTTCCCGGCCCGCCCGCGCGGCTGGTGGTCTGCATCGAGGACGGCGCGGCGCTCTGGCACCTGCATCGCCGCGGCGAGGCGACCGACAGGCTCGAATCGATCGGCCAGCTTTCGGGGGGCATCGCCCACGACATGGCCAACCTGCTGGGGGTGATCCGCCTGTCAGCCGATGCGCTGACCCTGACCGGCAAGGACGCGGCGAACACCGCTGCCGTGGCGTCGATCCAGGCCGCCTGCGACCGGGGCGGGGCCCTGATCGATCACCTGCTGGCCATTGCGCGTCGCGAGGACGGGGCCCGCTCGGAGATCGAGATCGCGCCGTTCCTCGACACGCTGCGCCAGTTGATCCGGCGCACCACCCCGGCGCATCTCCGGCTGGAGGTCGATGGCGGCCCCGAGGGCCTCGTGGTCACCTGTGACCGGGGCGGGCTTGAGAACGCGCTGCTGAACCTTGCCATCAATGCCCGCAACGCCCTTCAGGATCAGGGCACCGCCGAGGGGCTCATCCGCATTGCGGCCCGGCGCGGCGGCGGGGCGGGAATGGTGCAGTTCGACGTCACCGACGACGGGCCGGGCATGCAGCCAGCCGTCCTCGAACGCGCCACCGAGGCTTTCTTCAGCACCCGCGCACGCAGCGGCGGCACCGGACTGGGGCTTGCCATGGTCTCGACCTTTGCCGAGGTCTCGGGGGGCAGCATGCGGATCGAGAGCGCCCCCGGCGAGGGCACGCGGGTCGTCCTGACCCTGCCCGTAGAGGGCCCCGCCGACAGCCCGGCCGTCGCCGAAGCGCAGGAGGTGTCCCTGGCAGGCCTGCGCCTGCTGGTGGTCGAGGACGACCCCCTGTTCGGCGAGGTCCTGTCTCAGGCGCTGCACCTTTCGGGCGCCGAGGTTACCCTTGTGCCCGAGGCCGGCCCGGCCCTGGCCGCGGCACAGGACTTCACGCCGGATCTGCTGATCACCGACATCGTGCTGCCCGGACCGCTGAACGGCCACCAGCTGGCGCAGCAGCTGCGGCAGCGCCATCCCGATCTGCGGGTGATCTATGTCTCGGGTTATGCCGCCCCCAGCCATCTGCCCGGAGACCATGTCCCCGGGGCCTTCCTGCGCAAGCCCGTCTCGGTGGCGACCATGACGAATACCATCGCCCGCAGCCTCGGCCGGGCCGCGACCTGACCGCCGTCAGCGCACCTCGGCGCCGAAGCTTGCCCGGGCACAGGACGGCATGTCGCCCCCGGCCTCGTCCGCCTCGACGGCGGCGCCCTCTTCGTCCGGGCAATCGTCCTCTCCGGCCAGCCATCCCCTGGGGAGGTCCTCCAGCAGATGCTCGCCGCGCCGGGGGCGTCCGAAGCCGTAGCCCTGCCCCAGGTCACACCCCATCTCGAAGAGAAGCTGCGCCTGTTCCTCGCTCTCTACCCCTTCGGCAACGACGCGGAAGCCAAGATCCTGTGACAGTTGCAGGATCGAGCCGACAATCGCCCGGTCGCGGCTGTTCAGGCAGATCATCTGCACGAAGGAGCGGTCGATCTTCAGCATGTCGACGGGCCATGTCCGCAGGTGCTTCAACGCGCCGTAGCCCGTGCCGAAATCATCCAGGGCAATCTCGGCGCCGCGATGGCGCAGCTCGGTCAGCGAGCGGAAGATCTGGCCGTTGTCGCCGCCCATGACCACCGTCTCCTGCACCTCGACCACCAGGTCCGACCAGTCCAGCTGATGCTCGGCCAGCAGCACCTGAAGATCGAAGACGAACTCCCTGTCCATCAGGTCGAAGTAGGTCAGGTTGAGCGACAGCTTGGTGCCCGGATCCATCTGCCCGCGCGCGCTGCCAAAGATGCGGAACGCCTCGCGCGCCATATGGCGGGTCAGGCGATTGGCCAGCTCGGGGTCGGTGAAGACCGACTCGAAGCTGTCCGGGGCCATCAGCCCATGGCGCGGATTGTCCCAGCGGC
>NZ_AFPM01000238.1 GCF_000220565.1 Oceanicola sp. S124
AGGCGGGCGCAGATCCGGCTGGAGGTATCGCCCCCCGCCAGCCCCAGGTGCCCGACCGGCTGGCGGGCGAGGATATCGGCGACAAGCTGGCTGCAGGTTTCGGCCAGCGCATCCGGGCTCAGCCCGTAGTCGGCGCCGGGCAGAAGGTGCAGCAGCACCGGGACGCCCCGGGCCAGCCGGGCGGCGGTGCGGGCGGGAAGATCGGGATCGACAAGCGCCTCGGGTGGCAGGGGCATCTTGTCATAGCCCTCTGCCGCCTCGATCTGGCGGCTGGTCAGGCTGGAGCGGCTGCCGGCAAAGAGCAGTACCCCCCGCGCGCCGGGCGGCAGGGCCTCTGGCAGCTCTTGTGCGGTGTGGTCGCGGGTCAGGATCTCGGCCACCGAGCTGGGGCCGATCAGCAGTTGCCGCCCGCCCGCCGCGGCCAGCAGGCTGGCGATCCGGCCCTGGTCGGCGGGTTTCATCACGTCAAACAGCACCGGCCCGGCCCGCAGCTGCAGCGCTGCCGTGGCGGCATCGGGCAGGTCGGGGGCGGCGATCAGCTCAAGCCCGTCAAGACCCTGGGCGGCGAGGTGGCGGCGCAGGTCGGCCTCGGCCATGGGGGTCACCGGGTGGCGGGCCATGATCGGGTGACGGTCGATGCGATGCACCGCCCCGTCGGGCCCGCGCGCAAAGAGGGTGCCGAAGGCGCAGTAGCGCCCCAGGCTGAGCTGGCCGCCGACGACGGCGGTGATCTCGGGGCGGAACCGCCGCGCCAGCTCCTGCGCCACGGCCCCGATGGAGCCGACATGTGGCGCAGAGTCGAAGGTCGAGCAGGTCTTGAGGTGCAGCACGCGCGGGGCGGCGGCCTCGATCCTCGGCCAGAGGCGGTCGATCTCGGCCAGGGCCCGCTCGGGCGGGAGTGAGCGCAGGTCGGTGGGCAGGCCCAGCACCTCCAGCCCGTCGTCGGCCTCTGAGGGTGCCAGTTGCAGCCGGGTCGAGAGGCCGTGACGCGCATAGGTCGCCAGGCTGTCCGAGGCGCCGGTGAAATCGTCGCCGATGAAGACGATCCCGGCCATCAGCGCGCGCCGAAGAACTGCATGGCCGCTGCAAGCGCGGGGCGGGTCTTGGCACCGTCTTCAAGGCTCAGCCCCGAGGTCAGCGCCTCATGGGCTTCGCGCAGCGAGGCTACGCCCTGGGCGGGGCCGGCGGGATGGGCCAGGATACCGCCGCCGCACATGAACATCAGGTCCGACGACCCGGCGGCTTCCAGCGTCTGCGGCAGGGTGCCGGCCCATTGGCCGGACGAGAAGGCGGGCATGACGCGATCCTCCGGGCCGCCCTCGCTGAGCGGGGCAAGGCAGAGCCGGGCGCCCTCGGTCACCTCTTCGGCGGTGTCGACGAACTTGCCGCCGATGCCGTGGACATGCATGTGATCGACCCCCGCGAGGCGATAGAGTGCCTGGTAGGCCGGGAAGGCCATGCCAAGCAGCGGATGGCGGCTCATCGCGCCAAAGCCGTTGCGGTGCGCGTGGATCGCCAGCGGGGTGTGGTTGCGCAGGGTTTCCATCCCCGAGAGGCCGCACCAGTTCAGCGAGGCCATGACGCAGGAGCCACCCTCGGCGGCCACGAGGTCTGCATGGCGGCGCATGGCGTCGGTCTCATCCGTGATGTTGAAGGCCATCATCACCTTGCGCCCCGTTTTCTCCTGCCACTTGCGGATCACCGCCATGACGGCGGGCACGCGCTGTGCCAGAGGGGCCACGTCGGGGTTGGCGCAGATCTCGTCATCCTTGATGAAATCGACACCCGCCGCACAGAGACGGTCGACCAGCGCAGCGATATCCTCGGGCGTCATGCCCACGTTGGGCTTGATGATGGTGCCGAAGATCGGCGCCTCGGCCACGCCCAGATCGGCGCGTGTGCCTGCGATGCCACGGGTGGGCAGCGGGTAGCGCGCGCGATAGGCGGCGGGGATCTCGAGGCCCGTCAGCTTGAGGCCGGTGATCTCTCCGATATCGTAGAGATTGCCCGAGACCGTGGCCGCCAGCGTCGGCAGGTTGCGCCCGATGTTGCCCGTCGGATAGGCGATGCGGACCCGTGCGCGGCGGAACGGCCCGGCGGGCTGCTTCCGCTCGACATAGGCCGAGTGCAGGGTCGGTTCCGGTGCGCTGTCGATCTCTTCGACCGACAGGACACGGGCGGCAGAGCGCGCGCGCAGCGCGTCGGTTTCGCCCTCGACACGCACGAAGGTGCCCGAGCTCTGCTCGCCGGCCATCATGGCGGCGACATCTTCCAGCGGGTAGGGCGTTTCCAGCAGGTAGCTGGCGATCACGGTTTCCATGGATCAGATCTTCGACAGGTCCGGGAAGGGGCGCACGGGGTCCGCGCCGTCCCAATCCTGCGAGGCCTCGCGGATCAGGTCGAACATGCGGCCCTTGGGGCCCAGCACTTCGGACAGCTCGATGCAGGTGCCGGGGTGATGTTCCTCGGCGAAATAGACGAAACGCCCGTTCTCGCCGACCTTGCCGGACATCTTCACGGTGAAGCCCTTGTCCAGCATCATCGCCAGATCCTTGTCGAACTCGTTGGTCCAGAAGGCCACGTGCTGAAGGCCGCGCAGGCCCTTTTGCATGTAGTCGCGGTACATCGAGGGCACGTCGTTGCGGGTCTGGATCAGTTCGACCTGCATGTCGCCGGAATTGGCCAGCGCGACCGAGTTGTGGGGCTGATAGCTTTCCCCGTCATAGGTGTAATCCTCGATCGGCACCTGCGGGTTGTAGTACCAGGGGCCGACGCCCATGACCTCGGACCAGTGCTTCATGCCGGCTTCGATATCGTCGACGACGATGCCCAGCTGACGGATGGGGCCAAGAAGAGTGCTCATCGGGAACCTCAGTTCATCAATGTTTCGGGAAGCCAGGTGGACAGCGCCGGGACGGCGGAGACCACGAGGAGAGAGAGGAGAAGCGGGATGAAGAAGGGCATGACGCCCGCGATCACCCGGTTGACCGGCATCCTGGTGATGATGGTGATCATGTAGAGGCTCATGCCGACGGGGGGCGTCAGCAGGCCGATCATCAGGTTCAGCACGAAGACGATGCCCAGTTGCAGCGGGTCCACCCCGGCCATGGTCAGCGCAGGCGCGATGATCGGCGCGATGATCAGGATGGCGGCGATGCTTTCCAGCACCATGCCGACCAGCAGCAGGAAGGCATTGACGAGCAGCAGCAGCACCAGCGGGTTTTCCGACAGGCTCAGCAGGAAGCCCGAGGCCTTCATCGGCACCTGGTCCAGCGTCAGCACCCAGGCGAAGAGCGCCGCCGTGGCCACCACGAAGAGGATGTTGGCCGTGGCCTCGACCGTGTCACGCAGGGCGCGGAAGAGGTTTGCGAAGCTCAGCGTCCGGTAGATCGCCACGCCGATGAAGATCGAGTAGGCGACGGTGACGCCTGCCACTTCGGTCGGGCCGAAGAAACCGCTCATCAGCCCGCCTATCAGGAAGACGGGCGCCAGCAGGGCCGGGAAGGAGATCGCGGCCTTGCGGGCGATGGCGCGCGGCTCGGCGCGGATGTCGTCGCGGGGCAGGTCCTTGACACGGGCCACGATGGCGACCTGCACCATCAAGAGGACGGTCAGCAGCAGCGCCGGGATGATGCCCGCCAGCAGCAGTTTCACTGCACTGACATTGGCGACCGAGGCATAGATGATGATCGGGATCGAGGGCGGGAAGATCGGGCCGATGGTGGCCGCCGCGACGGTCAGTCCGGCGGCGAATTCTTCCTTGTAGCCCTGCTTCTTCATCTGGTCGATCTGGATCGCGCCAAGCGCGCCGATATCGGCCAGCGCGGCACCCGAGACGCCCGAGAAGATCAGCGAGACCAGGATGCTGACCTGCGCCACGGCGCCGCGAATGCGGCCCAGCACCATGCGCACCAGGTCGAAGAGGTGGGTGGTGACGCCGGTCAGGCTCAGCAGGTTGGCGGCGAAGATGAACAGCGGCACCGCCAGCAGGGGCGAGCTGTCCAGCGCGTTCAGGCTGCGCTGCGCCAGCACTGACAGCGGCAGGCCCTGCCAGTAGATCACCACGGCCGAGGACAGGCCAAGGCAGATCGCGATCGGGGCGCCCTGGGCCAGCAGCGCCAGGAAGAGAAGGACCAGAAGAAGGCTCATGTGGGCAGTCCGGTATCGTCGCGGGGGTCATGGTAGGGGGCGGTGGCGGGGCGGCCGGTCAGGGCGGCGACCACCCGGTCCAGCGCCACGGCGGCCAGCACCGCATGACCGACCAGCGCGAGGGAGTAGTAGACCCAGTTCGGCAGTTGCATGGCCGGGGTCAGGAACTTGCCGGCGCGCGGCAGGTATTCGGCGAAGCTCTGCAGCAGCAGCGCGGCAAAGAGCAGCGTGGCGATGTCGCAGGCGAAGGCCATCCAGCTACGGAGCTTCGGCGGGCAGGCATCGGGCAGCATGGTCACGGCGACCAGCACCTGGCGGCCCGCAAGACAGGGCACACCCAGAAAGACCAGTCCGATGGCGCTGAAGCGGGCCAGCTCATCCGCCCAGGGCAGGCCGAGGTCGAAGAAGTTCCGCGCCGCCACCTGCAGCACGACCAGGCAGGTCATCAGCGCGAGCAGGGCCACGCCGCAGAGGATCCCCAGACGGGTGAGCCGCGCGAGATACGCGCGGCCCCTTTCGTGAAGGCTCATCAGGAAACCGCCGCGATCTTCTCGTAGAGCGCGCCGTATTGCTGGCCGAACCGCTCGTCAACGAGGCTGCTGACCGAGGCGCGGAAGGCGGCGAGGTCAAGGCCCTCGTCCTCGCCGATCACGGTCATGCCGAGATCGCGCAGCTGCTGGGTCTCGCTTTCCTCGTTGTCGAGGATCGCCTTGGTGGCCTTCTGGCGGGTCTGCTCGGCAGCTTCACGCACGGCGTCCTGTTCGGTCGCGGACATGCCCTGCCAGGTGTCCTCGTTCATCACGACGACTTCGGCGTTGGACATATGGCCGGTCAGCATGAGGTGGCTCTGCACCTCGTAGAGCTTGACGTTCAGCACCACGTTGACCGGGTTCTCCTGGCCCTGAACGACGCCGGTGGCCAGCGCGGTCGGAACCTCGGACCAGTCGACCGGGACGGCGACGGCGCCCATGCCCTCGACGGCGGTGGTGTAGATCGGGAAGGGCACGGCGCGGATCTTGGTGCCGGCCAGGTCCTCGGGGCTCATCACCGCCTTGTTGCAGGTCAGGTTGCGGCGGCCGAAGTAGTGGGCGTAGATCACCCGCACATTGGCGGCGGCGATCAGGCCCTCGTTCAGCTCCTGCATCACCGGGCTATCGACGTCGGTCACCTTCATCAGGTGATCCACGTCACGGTAGAGGTAGGGCGTGTCCAGCGCCGCAAAGGGCTGGTAGAGCGAGCCAAGCGCACCGGCGGTGTTGTGCGAAAACGCGATGGTGCCCAGCGAAACGGCCTCGGCCAGTTCCTGCAGCTTGCCCAGCTGGCTGTTCGGGAAGACCTGCACCTCGATCTCGCCGCCCGAGGTCTGGCCGAGGGCTTCGGCGAACCAGTCGGCCTGCGCGCCGGCCACCGAGGCGACCTCGTTGTTGTGGCCGTAGCGCAGGGTGGTCGCGGCGAAGGCCGGACGGGCAATGAAGGGCGCGGCCAGGGCTGCGCCGCCCAGGGCCAGCACGCTGCGGCGGGTCGGTTGAAGTCGCTTCGTCATGTGATTTCCTCCCAGATAGTCTTGATGTGTTTTGATGGCTCGCATCATCTCCTCGCAATGCGTAGCCCCAGATACACTTGCTGAAACACCGTGTGTTGACGAAAGCTAAGGTTTCGGGGCAGCTTCAGTCAAAGGAAATGGATTGATGTGTTTTGAGGGGTTCTGACGCAAATGAGCGACAGGGACGGAGGGGCAGGCCGCCCGCAGCTGACGGATATCGCCGAGCGCGCGGGTGTCTCGCTGGCCACGGTTGACCGGGTGATCAACCGCCGCAAGGGGGTGAAGGAGCGCACCCGGGTGCGTGTCCTGGAAGCGGCCTCGGCGCTTGGCTACCTGAGCGAGGGCGAGGCGGCGCGCTATGGCGGAGAGCGTCCCCCCAATATCGTCGTGCTGCTGCCTGCAGGTACCAATCCCTACCTGCGCCTGCTTGGCGACCGACTGCGCGAGCGGGTGGCGCGGAGCGGGCAGGGCGACCCGGTGCTGCGCTGCTTCTTCATCGAGAGTTTCAACGCCCGCGCCCTGGCGGAGGCGCTGCGGCGCAATGCGGGCTGGGCCGACGGGATCATCTTCTTCGCCATCGAGCATCCCGAGGTGCGCGAGGCCGCCGCCGAGGTCGCGGCGCAGGGCACCCGGCTGGTCAGCATCGTCTCGGATCTCGGGGGCTCGCCCGGGATTGCCCATGTGGGGCTGGACAACCGCGCCGTCGGGCGCACCGCAGGGCTGCTGATCGGACGTCTTGCGGGGCGCAATGGCGGGGCGGTGGCGCTGGTCGCCGGCTCACGCCACTACCGCGCCCACTCCGAGCGCGAGGCGGGCTTCCTGTCGATCCAGGAGGAGCTTTTCCCGGACCTGCGGGTCATCGGGATGCGCGAGGGCCATGACGACGCGGGGCAGAACTATCGCCACGCCATGGCGCTGTTCGAGCAGGCCCCGGACCTGGTGGGCATCTACAATGTCGGCGGCTCATCGGGCGGGATCACCCGGGCGATGCGCGAATGCGGCAAGCAGGATCTGGTCTTCATCGGCCACGGGCTGACAACGGACACCCGCCGCGCCATGGCCGAGGGCACGATGGATGCGATCTTCGACCAGGACCCGGACACGCTGATCGACCGCGCAATCCGCTGCATGGCCACACCGGGGGATCTGCCGCGCCCGCTGAAGCTGGACATCTACTTCCGCGAGAACCTGCCGTGAGGAGGTAATGTCCCGCCGGGAAAGGGATGTTTTCTTTTGAAGTTATTGCCTTGGATCAACGCCTTGACGACGCTTTTTCTGCGCATTTCACGGCATGTCGATTACCGTTTTCGCAGGGTGGCATTTTCCGGCACGATCCATCCTGATTTGAAAGACACATAAATCGGAGATGTTATGAGCGATCTGCAACACGGCCAGGAAAGGTCGCCTCCGCCTCCCGCTCCCCGGTCGTCGCCGCCGTTCTACATCATCTTGATCACGGTCGTGCTGATCGTCGGGGCCTTTGCAGGCGCGACCCGGCTGTTGTCCCGCCCCTCCGGGCCGACCATTCTCCTGGAGGACAGGGGCGTGATCCGGCCCCTTGGGTACAAGTTTGCCTATACTAATATCAAGTGGTGGGAGTTCGAGGGCGAATACAGTCTCGGGGTCGAGCTGATTCCAATCGACCCGAGGGTGCAAGGGCATGGCATCGATACCGATCTGTTGCACGCGATGTGCGGCAGCATCCTGACCTCGATCTCGGCCAGGAAGGAAAAACCAACGGGTCGGTCGGGCATTTTTCGCCTGACGATCGGTTTGCTGGGCGTCGTGGGTGGCAATTCCGAAGTGCGCGCGGATGAACTGTTGCTCCAGAGACTCCCGGTGGACGATGGCGCCTGTCTTCCGGTGAACCAGCTGAAGTACGCGACGTACAACAGCTATCCGGCGGCGCTGGAGGAATGGGGGCTGGTGAATTTCAACCTGCCTCCGGCAGGCGCTGAAGACACCATGGATATGATGGCGATATTCGCCCGGCGCACCCCCGGGGCTGATGCGGAGCCACCCTTCCAGGCCGGATGCCGCGCGGTACTCTTTGAACTCGGCCAACCCGGGCAGGAAGATGTTGCCTTGCCTGCGAGACTGGGTGTGGTCTTCACCGATCAGCCGCCTCACGAGATACCGGAAAAGGGTGTCATCGGTGGGAGGGGGCTGCTTTTCGATGTCCGTGGAGAAAACTGCTTCAGGGTCGATGACAGCTCGGCGCGAAAAATCTGAGGGCAGGGGCGGCCAGCCGGTCCGCCCCCTCTAGTCACCCCACTGTCTTCTTCAGCCAGTCGGCCATGCGGCGCAGGCTGTCTTCGCAGGCCTGGCAGTATTCCATCGCCCGCAGGTAGCCGTGGATCAGCCCCTCGCCGGGATCGACCGTCAGTTCGACGCCCGCCGCCTCCAGCGCATCCGCATAGGCGCGACCCGAGTCGCGCAGAGGGTCGTTCTGGGCCAGGGCCACGTAGGTGGGCGGCAGGCCGGCGTGGCTCTCGGCGGCCAGCGGGGTGATGCGCGGATCGGTGCGCAGCTGCTCGACATCGGCGCAGTACATGGCGTTTGTGGCCGCCATCCCCGAAACCTTCAGCAGCGGCCCCTCGGCGTTCTCGATGTAAGACGGCCGCGAGCGGTCGAAGTCGCAGCTGGGATAGATCAGCAGTTGCGCCGCCAGCGGGATGCCCTCGTCGCGGGCGGCAAGGGCGCCGACGGCGGCCAGGTTGCCGCCAGCGCTGTCGCCGCCGATCGCGATGCGGGCCGGATCGATGCCCAGCTCGTCGGCCTTGTCGAAGGCCCAGCGGGTCACCGCGAGCACCTGCAGGTAGGCGGCGGGGAAGGGATGTTCGGGCGCCAGCGCATAATCGACCGAGATCACCGTCTGGCGGTTCCAGTCGGCCAGCCGGGCGGTGATGTCCCACTGGGTCTCCGGGCTGCCCTGCATCCAGGCGCCGCCATGCAGGTAGATCAGCGCCGGCTGAGCCCCGCCCGAGGCATGGCGGAAGATGCGCACGCGGACGGGGCCGCCGTCGCTGTCGATCCAGTGCTCTTCATCGGTCTCGACCTCGGGCGGGGTCGGCAGGCGCATCTCGCGCGCGATGCTCTCGAAATGCACCCGGCGGTCGGCGGGCGTGGCGCCCGGCGCAAGGGTGGCCCACTTGGCGTCCCAGAATTCGAGAAACCGGAAGATGTCCGGGTTGATCATGCGTGCTTCCTCCCTGTCGCGTGGCATGTCGGTCTCGGCCGAGAGTCCGGGCTTCATGGCGATGCCCAGGATCATGTCGCCGACCTGGCGGCGCAGTTTCTGCTGGCCGCGTTCGGTAAAGAGATCGTCTCCGAAGATGTGCGAGAAGGTCGCGCGGTTCGAGACGTTGAAGACGGAGGCGGCCGAGATGTGCCAGTGCAGCTCAGGGGCCGAGAGGCCGCGCCGGAACAGGCCCATTTCGACGCCACGGCGGTAGATGTCCTCGAGCAGCACGATGGCCGAGCTGTTCTGCCCCGAAATCGCCTTGAGGCGCGACATGTGTTCGCCCTCGTGGATGTTTTCGATCATCACCAGGCGGACGAAATCCTTGGCCTTCCTGTGGTGCTCGAAGGTGAACTCGGCCAGCTCGCGCAGCGCCGCGACCGGGTGCAGCTTGCCCAGGTCCAGCGCGTCCTCTGCCTTGCGCATCCTTGCATAGGCATCCTGCAGAACCGCCTGGTAGAGCGTCTCCTTGTCGGAAAAGTAGTAGTAGATCATCCGCTTGGATGTCCGGGTCCGGGCCGCGATCTCGTCGATGCGGGCACCTGACAGCCCATGCCGGGCGAAGACCTCGCGGGCCGCTTGCAGGATATTGCCACGCACGGCGTCCGGGTCCTGTTTCCACCCGCCGCGCGGCGAATCCCCCGCCTTGCCCTCCTGGCCTGCCTCTCCCATGGCTGTCCTCCCTTGGCTTTTCCCGACTGCTTGTAACCTACTGGTCTGGCGACGGGAAACCAGTTCTTCCGGCAATGCTGCGCCGCGGAATTTAACCGGAGCGAACATAGTATTGACAGAATTAACCACCGAGTCCATTGTGTCGTCAAGAGACAGTGGCCGAGAGGATATCCGCAAGTGAGCATCAGCGTGATGGCGCAGGCCGGCAGCAGTCCGGCGGGCGTCCTGAAGATCGGACTTCTCGGCAGCGGAATCGGGGGCTCGCGGACGCCGCGCATGCACCTGGCTGCGGCCGATGCGGCGGGGCTGGCCTACGAGTACCACCTGGTGGATTCCACCGAACGGGTGCTGCCCGAGGATCCGGCCGAAATCCTGGCGCTGCTGGAAGCCGAGGGCTTTGACGGGCTGAACGTCACCTATCCCTACAAGCGCGCGGTCCTGCCGCTGATGGACGAACTGTCCCCGGCGGCCCGCAATGTCGGCGCGGTGAACACCGTCGTGCTGCGTGATGGCCGCCGCTCAGGGCACAACACCGATCACTGGGGCTTCGGCGAAAGCCTGCGTCAGGGCCTGCCCGGCGCGCCGCTGGATCGGGTGCTCCTGCTGGGGGCCGGCGGGGCAGGCGGGGCCGTGGCCCATGCGCTTCTCGATGCCGGTGTCGGGAAATTGCTGGTGCGCGACGTGAACGTGACCGTGGCCGCCGAGCTGGTGGCCCTGCTGGTCGCGCACTACGGGCCCGGCCGGGCCGAGCTGGCGACGGATGTCGCCAGTGCCGCGGGCTCTGCACTTGGGCTGGTCAATGCCAGCCCCGTGGGCATGGAGAAGCTGCCGGGCCTGCCTTTGCCCGCAGAGCTGATCCGCCCCGATCACTGGGTCGCCGACATCGTCTATTTTCCGCTGGAGACGGAATTGCTGGCCACCGCGCGCGCCCTGGGCTGCGCTGTGCTGCCGGGGGCAGGCATGGCGCTATACCAGGCTGTCCGGGCCTTCCGGCTGTTTGCCGGCCAGGAACCGGATGTGGACCGGATGCGGGAGGCATTCGAGTCCTTCACCTGAGGGCGGCGCGCCGTCCTCGTTCCGTGCGTCATAGGGAGGAGAACGCATGACTATCAAGATGAAGGGGACGGCTTCTGCGCTGGTTCTGGCCGCCATGGCCGGGGCGGGCGCAAGCTCGGTCGCGGCTGAGACAGTCGAGATCGTCTATTCCGACACGGTACAGGAAAGCGACCGCCGCTCGGGCCTGCTGAAGGACCACTTCGGTGACTGCCTCGGCGAGGGCTTCCAGTTCACGCCCTATTTCGGCGCCACGCTGTTCAAGCAGGGCACCGAA
>NZ_AFPM01000237.1 GCF_000220565.1 Oceanicola sp. S124
CGGGTCAGCGCGATCAGATCGCCAAGCGTCCGGCATTCCAGCACCGCGTCCTCGTCCAGCGAGATGGCAAAGCGATCCTCGATCTCCATGATCAGCTCCATGCTGTCGAGACTGTCCATCCTGGTTTCGGCGATCGGAAAGGCGCGGAAGGCGGCGAAATCGTCCTCGGTCTCGGGCATGGCAATGGCGCTGGTGTGGCGCAGGATCATCGCGGCGATCTCGGGTTCTATGGCGGTCAATGGGCTCTCCCTGGTCAGCTGACGGCGACGATCAGTGCGTCGTCGGCGTTGAAAAGGTAGTCGTTGGGGCGGAAACGATGCTCGGTCACGGTGAGGGTGCCGGGGTGGCTGCGCAGGGCCGCGACCATCATCTGCCAGGCCTTTATCGACAGGTGCTTGCCCAGGCAGACATGAGCGCCGATCCCGAACAGCCCTGCCGACGGGCCGTCGGGGCCGGATTTCAGCGCCTCGACATAGAGGCGGACACGCTCTCCCGCGGCGATCCGGGTGCCTGCGATGGTCACTGTCTGGCGGGCGATGCGATCGACATAGGGCACAGCGGTTGCCGGGATCTCGGCGGGCCAGTCGATCCGGGCGAGGGGGCGGCCCGGGTGGCTGTCCAGCACCTGCCGCAAGGACTGGGTCAGCGAACCATAGAGGGAATCCGCGCCGACGACGCTGAGAGAGATCCGGGTCAGTACACCCTCGAGGGCAACGGGGTCCTCGGTGCCGGCAATCAGCCGCGCGATACCCTCGTTGATCGCCTTGCGACGATTCAACCCCAGCCGGCGGTCGAAGATCGACGAGAAGGAGGTGCCGCCGCGGTCGTCCAGGCGGAAGCCGCTGAGCACGCCGAACATGGCGTCGACCGCCGGGAAGGCGAGGTCACGGGCCAGGCAGAAGCTGCCGCTGTCCGCATGGGCCGCAAGCTGCGCCGCAAGGCTGTCGCCATAGGCGGCAAGGGCCGCTTCGGTGACCGATTTCAGGTACAGGGTCTGGCGTCGCCGGACCTCGTGATGCGGCTGGCCGTTCAGCCCGAGGGCCACGTGGTCCAGCACCTGCACGGTGGGCCGGAAGTCGATGGAGAAGCGCTCGCTCAGCGTGGCGTAGACCGAGCGGAAGTCGATCACCTCGATCTCGGGGGCCCGCAGTGCGGCCCGGATCGCCTCGGGATCGGCCGAGACCCAGGCGGACAGCTCGTCGGACCAGGTGAGGCCCTGCAACGTCGCATAGGTCGCCCGCCGGTCGGACTGCCGGTGCAACAGGTCGAAACTGCCCATGATCTGTTCCCCCCGGAGTTGTTCAGGACCGTCGAGGTCCCGCTTAGCAGGTGCTCCGGACCTGTCCAAGCGAGACCGTACGGGGGCCCCGAATGTTTTGGGGAAGTGGCAGCAAAGAACCCCGCGATGCCAGGCACCGCGGGGCTGATGGTCGGGGGGCGAGGCCGCCGGCCTCGATCCCATATCCTCAGTAGGGGCTGTCTTCGAAGTAGAAGTCCTCGGCGTTCTCCTGGGTGATCAGCTCGGAGGAGATGATGAAGTCGCCGGTCATCGGCGCGCCCGAGGTCAGGCCCAGCACGGTCATCTCGATGGCGGTCGAGATCATCGCCGGCGGGTAGGTGACGTTGACCGGCACGGTCTCGTCGCCCTCGGCGATGCGGGCCACCATCTCCTTCATGCCGGCGCCGCCGACCACGAACATCTCGTCGATGCGGCCGGCCTGCTCGATGGCGGCCAGGGCGCCGACGGCCATGTCGTCATCGGCGGCCCAGACAGCGTCGATCTCGGGGAAGCGCGACAGCCAGTCCTGCATCAGGGTGAAGGCGGTGTCGCGGTTCCAGTTGCCGTGGTCCATGGCGACCACCTCGATGCCCGAACCCTCGATGGCGCCTTCGAAGCCTGCGACCCGCTCGTTGTCGACGGTCGAGGGGATGCCGCGCATGACGACGACCTTGGCGCCCTCGTCGAGGTTCTCGGCGAAGTATTCCCCCGCCGTGCTGCCGAAGGAGGCGTTGTCGCCGGCGACATAGAGGTTCTGGATGCCTTCCTGTGCCAGGCCGCGGTCGACCACCGTCACCCAGGTGCCAGAGTCGGCGATGCGCTTGATCGGGCCGGTCAGCGGCTCGGATTCGAAGGGCAGGACGACCAGGGCGTCGATGCCGCGGGTCGCCATCATGTCTTCGAGGTCAGAGACCTGCGTGGCGCTGTCCGGGGTGGTGGCCAGGACGAAATCCAGGTCGGGATGGGCCTCTTCCAGCCGCGCGATGGTGCGCTCTGCGTGGTAGTTCAGGGCGCCGGCCCAGCCGTGGGTCGCTGCCGGGATCGACACGCCGATGGTCTCGGCGGCGGCGGCACCGGTCAGCACGGTGGCAAGCGCGGTGGTTGCGATAAAGAGCTTGGTCATCTGATATCCTCCCGATGAGATGACGTGGATTTCCGGAACCGCCTCAGCGGTCGGTCCCGGTCTTGCGTTGCAGGACGACGGCGAGAATGATCACCGCGCCCTGGATGGCTCCGTTCAGGTAGGGGCTGACGAAGTCCGTGAGGTTCAGGATGTTGCCGATCAGGCTGAGGATCAGCACGCCGACGACGGTGCCCCAGACCCGGCCGAAACCGCCCTTGAGAAGCGTGCCGCCGATGATCACCGCGGCGATGGCCTCCAGCTCCCACAGCAGGCCGGTCGAGGCCGAGGCCGAGCCGAGGCGCGGCACGTACATGACCACGGCGAAGCCGACCAGCAGGCCAAGCAGCACATAGGTCGCCAGGCGCACCTTCAGCACGGCGATGGACGAATAGCGTGCAACCTTCTCGTTCGAGCCGATGGCGGCGCAGTGGCGGCCGAAGGCGGTGTGGCGCATGACCACTTCGCCGAGGATGGCGATCACCGCGAAGGCGATGATCGGCCAGGAGATCCCGGCGATGCCGCCATAGTAGACCGGGCGGTAAAGCTCGCGCATCTCGAAGCCCAGGGACAGCGTGCCGCCATCCGCCAGCCAGGTGATCAACGAGCGGTAGATGCCCATGGTGCCCAGGGTGACGATGAAGGCCTCGATGCCGACGCGGGTGATCAGCAGGCCGTTGATCAGCCCGGCGATCAGCCCCGCGACCAGCGCCAGCGCCACGCCGACCAGGATCACCGGCAGGCCGACGCCCCAGACGTCGGTCAGCACGTTCATGGTCAGGATCGCCAGCCCGGCGACGAAGGCCGCCATCGAGCCGACCGACAGGTCCAGCCCGCCCGCCGTGATGACGAAGGTCATGCCGACGGCGATGATGCCGATGAAGGCCGAGCGCGCCAGCACGTTGGTGATATTGGCGTAGCTCAGGAAATTGGGGTTCAGCGCCACCCCGATCAGCACCAGCACGATCAGGGCGACGATGGGGCCGATGACCTTCAGGTCGATGCTGCCGCCCCGGCGGCGGGTCTTTGTCTCTGCATGGGCCATGGTCACGCGGCCTCTCCCTCACTGTCCTTCAGTCCCATCGCCAGGCGGACGATGGCCCCCTCGTTGATCTCGTCTTGCGCCAGCTCTCCGACCACGCGGCCGGCGTGCATGACCAGCACGCGGCTGGCCAGGCCGATCAGCTCGGGCATCTCGGAGGAGATCACCACGATGGCGCGCCCCTCGGCGGCCAGGTCGGCGATCAGCCGGTAGATCTGTTGCTTGGTGCCGATGTCGATGCCGCGCGTCGGCTCGTCGATCAGGATCACCTGCGGATCCGACAGCAGCGTCTTGGCCAGCAGCAGCTTTTGCTGGTTGCCGCCCGAGAGGTTGCCGACGGCCATGTTGCGCTCGGGCACCCGGATGGCGAAATCGGCAATCGCCTTGTCCAGCGCCGCCTCTTCCGCTTTGCGGTCGATCAGCAGCCCGCCGAAGCGGTCCAGCAGCGGCAGCGTCAGGTTCTCGCGCAGGGTCTTTTCCAGCAGCAGCCCGGCGCCCTTGCGGTCTTCGGTCAGGTAGGCCAGGCCACGGGTCATCGCCACATGCGGCTCGGCGGCGGGCAGGTCCTTGCCCTCGAGCCGCACCGTGCCGCTGCAGGCGCGCAGCCCGGCAATCGCCTCGGCCAGCTCGGTGCGGCCCGAGCCGACAAGCCCGCCGATGCCCAGCACCTCGCCCCGCCGCAGCTTCAGCGAGGCGCCCTGCACCATGCCGGGAACAGAGAGGTTCTCTACCTCAAGCATCACCTCGGCGCGGGGTAGGGCCTTCGCCGGATAGAGACCCGACAGCTCGCGCCCCACCATGGCCTCGGCCATCTCGTCCTCGGTAATCTCGGAGACCTTGCTGCTGCGCACCATGGCGCCATCCCGCAGCACGGTGACACGGTCGCAGATGCGCTTCACCTCGGACAGCTTGTGCGAGGTGTAGAGCACCGCGACCCCCTCGTCGCGCAGCCGCTCGACCTGGCGGAACAGCACTTCGCAGTCGCGCTCGGTCAGCACGGCCGTCGGTTCGTCCATGATCAGCACCTTCAGATCCCGCGACAGGGCCTTGGCGATCTCGACCATCTGCTTGGACGGCACCGAGATATCCGAAACCCGGGCCGAGGGATCGACCGGGCAGTCGAGCTGCGCCAGCAGCTCGGCGGTGCGGGCGCGCATGGCGGCATGGTCCAGCCGCCAGCCGCGCTTCAGCTCGCGCCCGAGGAAGACGTTCTGGTCGACGCCCAGGTGTTCGGCCAGGTTGAATTCCTGGTGGATCATGATGATCCCGCGCGCCTCGGCCTCGTCGGAATGGGCAAAGCGCAGGGGCTGGCCCTGCCAGAGCACCTCGCCCGCCGTCTGGTCGATATACCCGCCGAGGATCTTCATCGTCGTCGACTTGCCGGCGCCGTTCTCGCCGATCAGGGCGTGGATCTCGCCGGGGCGCAGCTCGAAGTCGACGCCGTGCAGCACCTCGATAGGCCCGAAGGACTTCGAGACGGATGAGAGCGATAGGATAGGGTCAGCCATTCTGCGCCACCTCCGCAAGGTTGATCCAGGTATTGCCGGCGCGGGCCGAGCGGATGCAGCCCTCGATGAAGCAGAGCCCCTCGATGCCGTCGCGGATGCCGGGCAGCAGGGTAGGGGCCTCTTCACCGCGCTGATGGGCGCGGATGGCGGCAGCGGCTTCGGCGTAGATATTGGCGAAGCCTTCCAGGTAGCCTTCGGGATGGCCCGGCGGCACGCGGCTGCCGGCCATGGAGGTCGCGCCCCGGCGCAGGGTCCGGCGCGGCTCGCCAAGCGGGGTGAACAGCAGCGTCTCGGGCTCGACATGGGACCATTCAAGCCCCGCCTTTTCGCCGTAGATCCGCAGCTTCAGCCCGTTCTCGGTGCCCGGCGCCACCTGGCTGCACCAGAGCGATCCTTTTGCGCCCGAAGCATAGCGCAGCAGCACCTGGGCGTTGTCATCCACCGCACGGCCGGGCACGAAGCTGGTCAGGTCGGCCAGCAGGTGCGAGGGCAGCTCGGCGCTGACGAAACGTGCCAGCTGGAAGGCATGGGTGCCGATGTCGCCGATGGCACCACCGGCCCCGGCGCGGGCCGGATCGCCGCGCCATTCGGCCTGCTTGCTGTCCGAAGGTTCGGCCAGCCAGTCCTGCGCATATTCGACCTGCACCAGCCGCAGCTTGCCCAGATCGCCCCGCGCCACCATCTCGCGCGCCAGCCGCAGCTGCGGGTAGGCCGAGTAGTTGTGGGTCAGCACGAAGAGCGCCTCGGACGCCTCGGCCACCCGGGCCAGGTCCCGCGCGTCGGCCAGGGTCGAGGTCATCGGCTTGTCGCAGATGACGTGGATCCCGGCCTGCAGGAAGGCCTTGGCGGCGGGGAAATGCAGGTGGTTCGGGGTGCAGATCGCCACCGCCTCGATGCCATCGGGGCGGGCGGCCTCGGCGCGGGCCATCTCGGTGAAATCGTCGTAGGTGCGCTCGGGCGCGATCCCGGCCTCGGCGGCGCTTTCGGCATTGCGCGCAGGCGTCGAGGACAGGGCCCCGGCGACCAGCGTAAAGGCATTGTCGAGGCGCGCGGCGATGCGGTGAACGCCGCCGATCATCGCGCCCTTGCCGCCGCCGACCATGCCGAGGCGCAGAGGGTGGTGCAGGCTCATGACGGCTCCCGCATGTTCGGGCCCGGCGCGTTCAGGCCCAGCATCTTCAGGTTGGCCGCGTCATCGGTCCCCGCCGAGGCGAAATCGTCGAAGGCATGGGGGGTGACGCGGATGATGTGATCGCGGGTGAAGGCAGCTCCCTCGCGGGCGCCGTCCTCGGGGTGCTTCAGGGCGCATTCCCATTCGACCACCGCCCAGCCGTCGAAATCCATTGCGGTCAGCTTGGCGAAGATGGCGCCAAAGTCGATCTGGCCGTCGCCGGGGCTGCGGAAGCGGCCCGCCCGGTCGACCCACGACTGGAAGCCGCCGTAGACTCCCTGGCGCCCGGTGGGGCGGAACTCGGCGTCCTTGACGTGGAACATGCCGATGCGCTCGGCGTAGATGTCCAGATGGGCCAGGTAGTCCAGCTGCTGCAGCAGGAAGTGGCTGGGATCATAGAGCATCATGGCGGCGGGGTGCTGATCGACGCGGTCGAGGAACATCTCGAAGCTGGCGCCGTCGTGCAGGTCCTCGCCGGGATGGATCTCGAAGCAGATCCTCACGCCCTTGTCGGCGGCGTGATCCAGGATCGGGCGCCAGCGTTTCGCCAGCTCGTCGAAGGCCACTTCGACAAGACCCGCCGGGCGCTGCGGCCAGGGGTAGAGGTAGGGCCAGGCCAGCGCACCCGAGAAGGCCGCCATGCGGTCCAGCCCGAGGTTGGCCGAGGCGTCGATGGTCTTCATCACCTGATCCACGGCCCAGGCCTGGCGGGCAGCGGGGTTGCCGCGCAGCGCCTCGGGGGCGAAACCGTCGAAGGCCAGATCGTAGGCGGGATGCACGGCGACCAGCTGGCCCTGGATATGGGCCGAAAGCTCGGTGATCTCGACGCCGCTTTCGGCGGCGGTGCCGCGCAGGGTGTCGCAGTAGTCGCGGGAGGAGGCGGCACGGTCGAGGTCCAGCATCGCCGCCTCGCCCGAGGGCACCTGCACGCCGAGGTAGCCGCAATCGGCTGCCCAGCGGGTGATCCCGGCGAAGCTGTCGAAGGGCGCGTCATCGCCGATGAATTGCGCCAGGAACAGCCCCGGGCCTTTCAGAGTCTTCATGGGTCCTCCCTTGGCCGGTCATCCTGAAACTGCGAATGTAACCGGTTACATTTACGCTGGCATATATTGTAATCGGTTTCAATGACCCTTAGCGTGAAATCTTCCCGACCAGAGAGGCCGTCCTTGAGTTCCCCCAGCCGTCCGCCGAAGATCCATGACGTTGCCAAGCGGGCGGGGGTCTCTGTCGCGACGGTCAGTCGCGTGTTTTCCAACCCCGACATCGTCTCGGAGAAGAGCCGCAAGGCGGTGGAAAAGGCTGTTCTGGAAACGGGTTACACGCTGAACGTGCTGGGTCGTAACCTGCGGCAGAGCCAGGTCGGCGCGGTGCTGGCGCTGGTGCCGAACCTGGCCAATCCGTTCTTCTCGGAGATCCTCGCGGGCATCTCCGAGGTGCTGCGGGACGCCGGTCTGAACCTGCTGGTTCTGGATACCCGGCAGGTCGATCGGAGCTCTCCGACCCACGGGTTGCGCAATTATCTCAATCGCAGCCACGCGGATGGAATCATCGTGCTGGATGGCAGTCTGGACCCGGCGCTGTTCCAGAGCCCGGCCTGTCCGCCGGTGGTGCAGGCCTGCGAATGGAACGAGGGGGTGCCCGGAGCCCGGGTGCTGGCCGACAATGCCGAGGGCGCGCGGCTGGCGGTGGCGCATCTGCTGGCCCTCGGGCATCGGCGGATCCTGCACCTGGCCGGGCCGCGGCAGAACTCGCTTTCTGTCTCGCGCGCCGAGGGGGTGGCGGCGGCACTGTCCTGCGAAGGGCTTGAGCCGGTGGCGGTGATCGAGGGCGCCTTCACCCTGCGCTCGGGGCGCGAGGCGGCGGCGGCGGTGATCGCGGCGCGCCCGACGGCGGTCTTCTGCGACAACGACGAGATGGCGATCGGCCTGATGGCGGGGCTGGCCGAGGCGGGGCTGTCGGTGCCTGGGGACATCTCGCTCGTCGGGTTCGACAATATCGAGATGGCGGCCTATGCGCCGGTCCCCCTGACCACGGTCCGCCAGCGCCGCGCGGTCTTGGGACAGGAGGCGGCGCGGCTGCTGCTGAGCCAGCGCGACGGGGACCCGTCCGAAACCCGCGTGCTGCCGGTCGAGCTTTGCATCCGCCAGAGCGCCCGGCCGGTTTGACGGGCGCCGAAGGCACTCGGGTCGCGCGACAGGGTCCACTGATCTACTAGCGGGTAGAAACACCCGATGCCGCCGGTGCTTCGGGCTGGGCCGGAGGGGGGATCGGCATGAGTTCGGAGCGTTTCGTCGCACAGGTTCAGCTGGTGGCCGGGGCATGCGGGTATCCGCTGCGACAGGTCATGTTGCGCGATGGCCGCGACGGGCGTCTGCCCCGGCTCGAAGTGGACCATCCTTCGGGTCGCTTCCAGTATCGTCGCGGGCTGCTGGCGGTGGCGCAGGTGATGCGCCCCGAGCGGCCCGGGCGTTCCGTCAACCAGCTTTCCGAGCAGATTTGCGACAGTCGCGGGGCGCTCATGGCCTGCCTTGCCCAGGCGGATGTGCCCCACTGGCAGGGCCGGCCTGTCGCGCCGTGCGGGCGGTTCCGGGCCTGCACCTGGCCACGGTCGAGATCCTGCTGCCGCAGGGGCAGGGCCTTGCAGACGGGCCGGGGGTGCTCGTGCGCGACATTTCGGCCGCCCCGGCGCTTGAGCCTTTCGTCAGCCCCGATGAAGGGCCCGGGGCAGAGGTCGCCGCGCCCTTGCTGGCGCTGCTCGACCGGCGCGAGATTGCGGAGCTTGATCCCTGGGCGGGGCATGCGCTCTCGCTGATGGACCAGGCTGATCCTTCCCTGCGCTCCATGGCCTTCGACCTCGCACGCGCGGGGGTGCCCTATCGGCAGGTCGAGGTGATGGGCGACCGGAGGGGCGAGCCCCGGCGGCAGATCGTCTTCGACCTGAGCGGCCATCGCTACTCGGCGTCGCACGGGGCGCGGCGCATCCTGACGCCGGACGGGGGCGGTCCATGTGAATACCCGTGCAACGGGGATCACCGGCAGCAAGTCCCGTACCAAGGCCCGGCTCGACGCGGCCGGGATCGCCACGCCCGCGGGGCGCTGACTACGACGTCGGCCGTGTCGCCGATGCCTTCCAGTCGGATGCGGCGGGCGGCATCGAGCAGCAGCACCTCGCCCTGGCCGGCGGCTACTATGGTGAAAACGCCAACTTCTACGGGATGATCGGCCGCCAGGACGAGCGGAACGAGGGCACCTTCGGCCTGCTCTCTGCCACCTGCCTGCCGACCGACAGCCTCAGCATCTCGCTGACCCATGACTTCCGGCCCGACTCGGACGGGACCACGCAGAGCGGTGTCGACAAGTGCTTCCTGGCGGGCAACTCCAGCATGTCGCTGTTTGCCAACGCCGGCTACGTCCATGACAGCGACAGCTGGGACGCCGCTTTCGGCCTGCAGATCTGCTTCGGCGATACCCGTCGCGCAGAGGTGTCGCGCGGGGTGGGACGTGGTCTGGCGGGCAGAGGATTGCGCGGCATCAATACCACGCAGCTGTTCTTCAACGCCGCGTCGCGCCAGACCCAGGCCTATAACGACTCTCTCGTCGCGTGATCCGGCGGGCGCGTCGCGGCTGCGGCGCGCCTGTCCCTTCCGGGGCGGGGGCCGGTCAGGGCCCGGCTTGAGGCATCTGCCAGTGCCCGGCATCGGCCTGCGACGCCCAGAGTCCCGGGCAGCGTCGCCTGCACCTGTCAGGCTGTCTGACCCGTCAGGTCCTGGGCCAGCATCATCGCATTGCCATCGGGATCGTAGAAGGTCGCCGTGCTGACCATGCCGGGGATCGTCTCGGTCGGTCCGTCGAAATGCACGCCTTCGGCCTCCAGGGCGCTGCGCCCCGTTTCGATATCCGCGATGCCGAACACCGGCACGGTATTGCCGGGGGCGGGTTCGGCCTGTTCCCCCAGCCCGAGGGTCACTCCCGGGGTCAGGGTCTGCAGCTCGCTCCAGCCGGCCTCATCGGCATGATAGAGCACCTGGAAACCCAGCATCCTGTGATACCAGTCGGCGCAGGCGTGGCGGTCGCGGACGGAAAGGGCGAGGGTAATCGTATTTTCAAGGCTGACGACGGGCATCGGGGTTTCCTCGTGTCATGAAATATATATACTATAATTTATGGACAAAAATCTGCTTGTCAAGATCACCTCCCGTGCCTGGTCGCTGGATATCCTCGACCGGATGGGGGTGGGCGTTGCCGGACGGCAGGCGCCCTTGCTGGCAGCGACCGGGGCCAGCCGCACCGCCTTCGCCCAGAGCATGGGTCATCTCATCGACCTGGGCCTGGTCGAGCGCAATCCGGGGCATGGCCATCCCCTGCGCCCCGAGTTCCGCCTGACGGCGACTGGGGTGGGCGCGGCCGCGATGGCGGGGCGGATCCTTGCTGCTTGCCCCGAGCAGGCCGAGGTCGCCCTGTTGCGGCGCAGCTGGACCGTTCCGGTCCTGACCGCCTGTCAGCAGCCCAGCCGGTTTTCCGAGATCAAGCGTGTCCTCTCCCCGATCACCGATCGCGCGCTTTCGGCCTCGTTGAAGGAGCTGCAGGACCGTGACTGGCTCTGCCGGGCCGTGGACAGCGACAGCCATCCGCCGCGCAGTCTCTATGTGGCGGCGAACGCGGGGCTGAGGATTGCCCGCGCGCCGGGGCTGCGCCTGGCCTCCTGACGCGCGACCTTGCGGCCCGCGACCAGAGGGTGAGGGGACCGCCCGGCCCAGGGAAGCAGAAGGGGGGGGCCTCGCATGCAATTGTGGGCCGCTCATCCGGCGTCATCTCTTTCCCTGCGTCGCTCTCACCGTTGAAGCCCGCGGACACTGCTGCTGCCACCCGTGATCGTGCTGACCCTGCTGCCGCCGACCCTGCTGCCGCCGTGCTCCTGCGACAACCGCTTCTGGTGCCGTCGCTAACCCTGTCGTCCCGGGCCCTGTCGTCATGGGCCCTGTTGCCCCCGGCCTGTAGCTATGCCGACACATGGCAAGCGGTCCAGAACAGCGGGCACGCAATTCGAGCGCCTGACATTCCGCGCGCGGCCCCTTATGGTGACCCGTCTCTTGTCCGGGGAAGGTCCATGACAGATACCATCCTGCTGATCCTCGCGGCCCTTGTCGTCGGGGCCTCGAAAGGGGGGCTGGCATCGGCCGCGGCAATCGCGGTGCCGATGCTGGCGCTCTTCATGAACCCGATCCGCGCCGCAGCCCTGTTGCTACCGGTCTATATCGCCACCGATGTGGTCGGCGTCTGGCTGTTCCGACGGGATTTCTCGCGCCGGAACCTGTTGATCCTGGTGCCTGCCATGCTGGTGGGGATTGCCGTCGCCACCGTGATAACCCCCTACACGCCCGAGGCCGTGCTGCTGATCTTCACCGGCGCCATCGGTCTCTGGCATTGCCTGCGGTCCTGGCTGACCCGGGGCCGGACCGAGCCGGTGCCGGCCCGCGTCCTGCCTGGTCTTTTCTGGGGAACGCTGACGGGAATCGCCAGCTTCATCACCCATTCCGGCGCACCGCCTTCGCAGGCCTACCTGCTGCCGCAACGGCTGCCGAAGCTTCAGTTTGCCGGCACCGTAGCCATCGCCTTTGCCATCGGAAACCTGGTGAAGCTGCCGGCCTACTGGTCGCTTGGGCAGCTCGAGGGACTGAACTGGGGGCTGGTCGCCGGGCTGGCCGCCGCCGGGATCGCGGGCACCTTCCTTGGCCGGGCGCTGACGGCCCGCCTTTCGGAAGCGCTGTACCTGAAGGTCATCCAGGGGCTGCTCTTCCTGCTGTCGATCATCCTGCTGGCCCGGGGCGGTCAGATGCTGCTGGCCGGCTGACCGCCCGACCGCATCCACCGGGCATGGCGAGGTTAACAAGACCTTCCCTCTTGCGGTATCCATGCGGAAATCACGCGAAAAGTGATATCGCTTGTCGATTTCTTGCGGGAACCGAACAAGTTTGCCAACGTGGGAGCGCCCGGAGGCCGCCGCCCACACCTTGCCCGCACCTTCGGCCCGTGACCGCACAGACGGACTGCCGGGATTTGATCAAAGTCGGTTGACCCCCTTCGGCATTGGCCTATCCTCCGCCGCGCCGGTGCCTGCCGGCAGCCGCGCGGCGCAAGGAGCGGATGATGGATATCCTGACGATCAATGACCGGCCCGGGGTCTATCCCGACAGCTACTACGCGGCCACCGCCAGCGCGCCCGCCCCTTTCCCCGAGGCCGAGGGCGAGATCCGCGCCGATGTCTGCGTCGTCGGGGGCGGTTTCACCGGCCTGTCTGCGGCCCTGCACCTGCGGCGGTCAGGGTTTGACGTCGTGCTGCTAGAGGCCAGCCGCCTGGGCTTCGGCGCCTCGGGGCGCAACGGGGGGCAGGTCGGCACCGGCCAGCGCGTCGCACAGCCCGAACTGGAGCAGATGGTCGGCCTGGAAACCGCCCGCAGCCTCTGGCAGATCGGCCTCGAGTCCGTCGATCTCGTCCGTCAGCTGGTCGGCCAGAGCGGCGAGGATTGCCAGATCACGCCCGGTATCCTGCATGCGGATCACCGCGCCCGTTTCGTGCCCGAGACCCGGGCCTGGGTCGACCATATGCAGCAGACCTATGCCTATGATCACATTCGGTTTCTCGACCGGGACGAGATCCGGGCCGAGGTCGGCTCGCCAGGCTATCATGCCGGGGCGCTGGACCTTGGCGGCTTCCACCTGCACCCGCTGCGCTATGTCTTCGCCCTGGCGAAGCTGGCCCGGGACGAGGGGGTGCGGATTCACGAGATGTCGCGGATGGTGGATTTCACCCCCGGCGATCCGGTCCGCATCCGCACCGACCGCGCGGTGGTAACGGCGGACCACCTGGTGCTGGGGCTGAACGGCTACCACAACAACCTGGCGCCGCAGCTGGCGCGCCGGGTCATGCCGATCAACAACTTCATCGCGGTCACCGAACCCCTGGGCGAGGCGCGTGCCCGCAGCCTGATCGCCAATGACTACGCCGTCGGGGACAGCCGCTTCGTGATCAACTACTACCGCCTCAGCCGCGATCACCGGATGATCTTCGGCGGCGGCGAGAGCTATGGCTACCGGTTCCCGAGCGATCTTGCCGCGAAGGTGCGCGGCCCGATGCTGGAGGTCTTCCCGCAGCTGAAGGACGCCCGCATCGACCATGCCTGGGGCGGCACCCTGGGCATCACCATGTCGCGCCTGCCCCATGTCGAGCGCCTGGCGGGGAATGTGCTGTCGGCCTCGGGGTTCTCGGGGCATGGCGTGGCCATGGGCAGCCTGGCCGGCAAGCTGATGGCCGAGGCGGTGGCGGGGCAGGCCGGGCGCTTCGACCTGATGGCGAAACTGCCGACTGGGCCTTTCCCCGGAGGCCCCCTGCTGCGCAGCCCGCTGCTGGTCGCCGCGATGCTCTGGTACGCGCTGAGAGACCGTCTCTGACCCTCCGCAGGGTGATTCGGGATATGACAGGCTGACAGGCGACAGGGCTTGCCAGGGCTGTGGCGGCTGTATCGGAGCGCGCGAATTATTTTGTTTCCTATGGTCTTGGTGCCCGAGATTGATGTTGCCTGCGCGTCCGGGGCGGGCCCGTGGCCGGTGGATCGCCTGTGCGCGCAGGGCAAGTCATAAGGCTTTAGAAAGGTGCCGGTTTTTCCCGTCTTGGTTGAGCTGGGGCGCTGAAAGCCTGTTTCAGCTCGCCAGAATCACCCCTCGTGATCGCGTCCCGGCCTGTCGGAAAGCTGCAACGCAGGGCCCTCACGACCATCAGAAGGCTTGCCATACGGTCCTGAAGCTGCGTGATCTGGAGGCAATTCCAGGGGGACGGTCCCCGCTGGTCGCGGTCCCGCAGGGCGCGGGACGGCCAGCCCGGGGGCCAAGACGCAGGAACGAGAGGAACGACGATGACCATATGTGTCGCGCCGTGGAGGCGTCCCGGCAAGCTGCGCAGAACCGGGCCCGCAGGGCTCGCCACGCTGGCCCTCGTGGCCGGCATCGGGTTTGGCTCTGCCGTGTCGGCGCAGAGCCAGGTTACCCTTTCCGAGGCCGCGCGGCTGATGCAGACCAGCGAGCTGGACCTGCAGATGATCGAGCTGGAACAGCAGGTGGCCCAGGAGGTGGTGATGCAGGCCAAGGGCGAACGTCGCCCGCGGGTGCGCCTGTCGCTGAGCTACGTGCAGACCCAGCAGGAGATCGTGAACCAGGACAACACGACCTTCCAGGAGGGCAGCTCGACCTATCCGACGATGAACGTGGCCCTGGCGATCACCCAGCCGATCTACGACGCGGTGCGCTTCAAGGCCCTGCCGCTGGCCCGCGCCGAGGAAGAGCTGGTCCGGGCCCAGGCCGTCGCCGCCCAGAACGAGCTGTCGCGCAATTTCGTCGCCGCTTTCCTGCGGGTCGCCTCGGCCCAGCTTCAGGTCGACGAGAGCGAGGCGATCCTGCGCGCCCGCACCCAGCTGGAACGCGACATCGGCCTGCTGGTCGATGGCGGCCGCGCGGATGCCGACCGCCAGTACCGCGCCCACGGCGATGTCTTCGCCGCCCGCGCCGACCGCGCCGAGGCCGAGATGGGCATGTCGGAAGCGCTCTTCGGGCTGCACCGTTTCACCGGCCCCGAGGTCGAGGGGGTGCGTTTCAACGCCAATGCCGGGGTGGCGCAGTTCCGCAGCTTCCAGGACACCTTCAGCCCCGACCGGCTGGCGCAGATGAACCCTGACGTGCAGGTGGCCCAGGCCAGCCTGGTCGTGGCGCAGCGCCAGCTTGACCGGGTGCGCGCCGCCTTCCGTCCGACCGCCAACCTGACCCTGGAAAGCGAATACGAGAAGACCGAGGGCTCTCTCTTCGGGGGCGGGTCCACCGTGACCTCGACCGAGCTGGGGCTGGAGCTGGGCTGGTCCGTCTACGAGGGCGGGGTGCGCCGCTCGCAGAAGCGCGAGTCCGAGACACGGGTGAAGATGGCCGAGCTGCGCCTGCAGCAGGCACAGCAACTGGCCGAGCGCCGCTACCAGTCGCTGACCTCGGCGCTGCAGCGGGCGCTGGAGGCGGTGCAGGCCACCGCCAATGACCGCCGCGTGGCCGCAGAGCGCTACAATGCGGCTTTGGAACAGGTGGACGCGGGACGCCAGACAAGCGAAGTTTTGCTGGAATCTCGCCTCAGGCGCGATACGATGACGTTGCGTTCGCAACTGGCCCGGCTGCGGGCCATCCAGCTGCAGGCCGAGCTTTACGCGCTGTTCGGGGCGCTGGATCTCGACACCCTCTCGCAGGATTTCGCCGGGGCGTGACGCAGTTTCCCGCCGCCCAGAGGGCCGGGCGGGGCAGGAATTCGGGGCTTCGCCGAAGGGCGGGTCCGCATGAAAGGACAAATACGCAGATGACCAAGCAGCTGCTGATCTACGACAAGGTGGTCCCGGTGAACCGGCAGACCCACCGGGATCTCTCGGTGCGCCGGACCACTTCCTTTGCCTTCGCGCAGGGGCTGAATTCGGTCCCGATCGTCGACGTGGAATTCGCCAAGGTCGCGCTGGAAGCCCCCATCGTCTTCGCCAAGACCGAGACCGGACCGGTCTCGCTGGCGCTGATCGGGGTGGAAGAGGGCCGCTGCGCGCTGGTCAACGACGAGGGCGCCTGGACCGGGCGCTACGTGCCGGCCTTCCTACGCCGCTATCCCTTCGTCTTCTCGGCCCAGCAGGGCAACGACAAGCTGACGCTCTGCGTCGACGAAAGCTTCGAGGGGCTGAACACCGAAAACCGCGGCGAGCGGCTGTTCGATGCGGACGGCAAGGAAACCACCTACCTGTCGACCGTGCTGCGCTTCATCGAGGAATACCAGGCCACCTTCAACCGCACCCAGGCCTTCTGCGATCGCCTGGCCGAGCTGGACCTGCTGGAAGAGGCCCGCATCGACTATCGCCTGGGCGATGGCAAGACCGGCGGCATCACCGGCTTCTGGCGTGTCTCGAACGAGAAGCTGCGCGCGCTGCCCGACGACAAGATCGCCCAGCTGTTCCGCTCGGGCGACCTGGACCTGATCCAGCTGCACATGCTCTCGATGCACAACGCCGAGCGCCTGATTGGCCAGGCCCTGGGCGGCAAGCCCGCGCCGACCGCCTCGCCCGCCGAGGCGGAAGAGGCCGAGCCGGCCGAGATCTGACGTCCGGCAGCCCGGCTCTTGGGGAAGGGCCGGGTCTTGCCGAAGCGCACTCGAGGGATCCGTCCCGGCGGTGCGATCAGGAACAGGCCGGGCCTACGGGCCCGGCTCTCGGCGTATGAAGGCGCCGGGGTTTGCATTTTACCCGCGCGCTGCTGCGGCGCCGGGCCAGAATGGTTTCGGGGGAGAAGAAGATGAGCAAGATCTTCGACAGGACGGATCGACAGAACGCCACGCCGGTGGACGATCTGCTTCCGGTGCTTCGCCCCGGCTCCGCCCCCGCCACTCAGCCGACGCTTTCGGATTTCCTCGACGGGTTCACCCGCGGCATGTTCCGCCGCAAGCCGCGTGCGCGTCTGCCCCGCCGCCGCAGCGCCATCGACACGCTGGAACCGCGCCTGCTGCTGTCGGCCGATCCGATCAACGCCGCCTTCGCCGTGGCCGGGGATGCCACGCTGCGGGTTTCGGAAGTCAGCTACAACGCCGGCACCGAGGACGACCCCGACAACCGCAAGGAACTGCGGGTGCAGCTGGTCCAGGGGATCAACGCGGATGACACCTCGGCCACGGTCATTGCCGAGCGCCGCATCGTCGAGATCGACGGCGAGAACCGCGTCGTGGTCGGCGACTGGGATGCCGCCACCCAGAGCCTGATCACCGAGATCGACATCACCGCCTCGGCCGGCACCGACCACCTTGTGATCGACGAATCCGTCCTGTCGCTGGCAGGCGCGCTGAGCTTCGACATCGACCTGGGCGCGGGCGTCGACACGCTGACAGGCCCGGCGTCGCCCGAGGGGGTGATCTGGACCCTGAACGCGCTCAGCGGCTCGACCGCCTCGGGGCAGTTGTCGGTCATGGCCGCCACGGGTGACCTCGACGACCCGGACGCCAACGACACCTCGATCGACACCAAGGAAACCTACGACGATGGCGCCCGCGACTACGCGATGACCTTCGCCGGGGTCGAGAGCTTCAGCTTCGAGGCCAACCGCGACGTGCTGGTCGACGACATCGGCGGCGGCTCGGAATGGAAGATCACCTGGGACACCTCGGGCACCCTGTTCGAGCGCTTCTCTTCCGGCACTGCCGCCAGCGCCACCTCCGACAGCACGGCCTCGCGGGCCACCAGCCTGTCGATTTCGGGCGTCGATGCCTTCAAGGGCGATGACAGCCACCTGAACCTGGCCTTCGAGAGCCGCTCGAGCGGCGAGGCGGGCGCGGATTTCAGCGCCGAGGGGGGGCAACTCAGCCTCTATGATGCCGACGACACCGACCGCGACGCGGTGCGCTTCATGCTGGATATCCGCGGCGTCACCGGCTTCACCGGCACCGGCGGCGCGGATTCCGTGCGTCTGGGGCAGGGCGTCTCGTTCAACCTCGGCGAGGGCGAGGATTCCGTAACCGGCACCGATGACCTGTTGCAATGGACGCTGCAGTCGATCACCTCCGGCACCCGGCCCGAGGCGACGCTGGGAGTCTCGTATTTCGCGCTGCCCGAGGATCCCGCCAGCGCCGACACCGCGCTGGACTGGGTCAGCCTGGGCACCAGCTCGACCGTCTGGGGCGCCGACGACCTGACCGGGGGCGATGCGGCGGACCGGCTGATCCTCGATTTCGCGGGCGACGTGAAGGCGGCCTTCTCGGGCGATGACACCGACAAGCCGGAACTGACGATCACCTATGTCGGCGCCGGGGCGGCCCTTTCGGCGCGCGGCGTGGAAGAGCTGGAGAGCCGCGCCACCGGCACCTCGACGCTGGACTACTCGGCCTGGAGCAGCAATATCTCGGTCGATTTCTCCGAGGGCACGGGCACCGGGGTCGACCGGCATGTCGGCTTCAACGCGGTGATCACCGGCGATGGCGATGACCAGATCATTGCCGCGTCGGACACGGTCTCGATCCAGACCGGCGCGGGGGCGGACACCATCACCCTGACCCGTTTCTCGGTCGCCGCCTATATCGACGCGGGCGCGGGCGAGGACACGCTGAAGGGCGACACCAGCGCCCAGTCCGACGTCTACACGGTGGCCGAAAGCGACTTCGCCGAGGGCGAGGCTGTGCCCGACGACCTCGACCCTGACACCGCCGACATCCAGACCACCGACCCGCTGGGCAGCCATTTCCTGATTTCCAATGTTGACGGCGAAGGCGCCGACGGCACCTTCTCGCTTGAGTTGAAGGCAGGCGGCACCCAGGGCACCAATGCCACCTTCGCCAATGTCGAGAACTTCGAGGGGCAGGGCAGCAGCGATGATCCCGACACCATCGAGTTCAACATCTCTCCGGCGCTGACCTGGTATGTCACCGATGTCTACGCCGGTGCGGTCGTCGTTTCGGGCGCGCTGACGCTGGGTTACAGCAACATCCAGCGCGGTTCGAACGCGGGCAGCTCGCGGCTGACGCTGACCTATGCGGGCGACGGCAACGAATACGGCGAATACACCGGCGACGTGATCACCGACCTGATGGAAGGCGCCGTGGCGGGCTTCCAGCAGTTCAGTGGCGCGGTCCATGTGCTGATCGGCTCGTCCAAGAACGACGCCCTGACCGGCGGCGAGGTGACAGAGGTCATCCGGGGCCTGTCCGGCGATGACCTGCTGGCCATCGGCGACATCGACTTCACCTCGGTCACCCCGACCATCGAGGGCGGGGCAGGCACCGACACGCTGGGCTATGGCTACGCGAACCAGGACATCTTCGTGCTGGATGACGGCTTCCACCTGGTCAGCGCCGCCGGGGACCTGGCGGCCAGCTACACCGGCATCAGCGACGTGGTGTTGCTGGCCAAGGACGGGCTTGCGACCGGCATCACCCTGGATGCCAGCGCCTTCACCCTGGGCAGTGTCGCCCTGCGCGGCGGCGACGGGGCGGACAGCCTGATCGGCTCGGCCGGGGACGACAGCTTCCAGTCCTCGCTGGGCGCGGATGCGATCACCGGCACCGGCGGCACAGACCGCTATTACGCCATCGACGTGGCCGGCAACTGGACCGTGGTCGATGCCTCCGCCGACATCCATGTCACCAAGAACACCGGCGATACCGACACGCTTTCGGGCACCTTCGACCAGCTGACCCTTTCGGGCGACGAGAGCGACAACACTTTCGATGCCTCCGGCCTGACCCTTGCCGCCGTCTCGCTTCTGGGCAATGACGGCGATGACGTGCTGAAGGGCGGCAGCCAGGACGACACGCTGTCTGGCGGCGCAGGTGGCGACAGCTTCGACGGCGGCGCGGGCGATGACCTGCTGGTCGAGCACGGGCTGCGCCAGTACATCCTGACCGACAGCGCGCTGATCCACGACCGGACCGGCGACACCGACTATGCGCTCAGCCTCGACCTGCCCGAGAGCACGGCGACTGACGATTTCTTCCGCCTGACCCTTGTGCTGGCCGACGGCACCGAGCTGACCAGCGGCAAGCTGTCCTTCCAGGCCACCGACGCCGATGTCATCCAGGCCCTGCGCGGCTTCCAGCAGTTCGATCCCGAAAGCGTCGAGATCACCATCACGCGCAACGCCACCACCAGCGCGATCGAGGCCGTGGCGATGGCCTTCACCTATTCCTACCAGGGCCGCAACCTGGGCCTGTTGCTGAAGGCGGCGGGCGAGGCGACGCCGGACGCGGGCAGCGCCACCGCCTTCACCGCCGAGACCACCGGCAGCGACATCACCGCCGGCACCCGCGAGGGCAGCCCGGAAACCGTGGCCAATATCGAGCGGGCCGAGTTCGCCTTCGATACCTCTGTGGCGGGCTATGCGGATGTCTCGGGCTTCTCGGGCAGCGTCATGCTGACCGGCTCCAGCCTGAACGACGACGTGACCGTGGGGGCGGACCATTCGGTCGACCTCGGTTCGGGCGACGATATCCTGACGGTCAAGGCGGCGGGGGAGTACGACGCCACCAACGTGGTGCTGAAGGGCGGGGCGGGCTTCGACCGCATCATCGGCCTCGGGCAGAGCAACCAGACGCTGGACGACGACTGGCTGTCCTTCAATGCCAATTCGGCGCAGAGCAGCCAGAAGGTCGCGCATCAGGACTTCGAGGACTTCGTGCTGATCGGCACCTCGGGGGCCGACACGCTGGATGCCTCGCGCCTCGGTGGGGCGGCGCTGACCGCCGCGACCCTGCTGGCCGACCTGAACGGCGGCTTCGGCCTGCCGATCCGTTATTCCGACGATGCGACAATCACTTACGAGGATGATAGCGGGGTCGAACACACCGTCGACACCGGCGAAACCTATTACGACCTGAAGATCATCCACCCCGACGGCACCATTGCCTACCTTGATCTGGACGGGTCGGAAACGACCATGCAGGACGTGCTGGATGCCTTCAACGCGCTTGACGGCATCACCGCCTCGATCACCGATGGCGCGCTGGTCATCACCTCGTCCAAGGGCACCGGCACGCTCAGCTTCGAGGGGGTCGAGGTAACCTCCAACGACAGCACCGACAGCGCCAGCGGCACCGATACGGTCTGGGTCGACGACAGCATGCTCGAGGCGCTCGGCCTTTCCGATATCGCCTTCTCGGGCGAGACGGTGACCGCCGCGCTGGCGGGGGGCGCCAAGGTGCTGATCCAGGGCCTTGCGGGGGCGGACGACATCACCGGCTCTGCCGGCAACGACCTGATCATCGCCGGCGAGACCACGGCCGAGGGTGACACCGTCGACGGCGGGGCAGGGCGCGACCAGTTGATCCTGACCCGGCAGGGCTGGGCCTCCGGCCTGACGGTGGAGGGCGACAGCGCCGCCTTCACCGTCAAGGACGGCGGCGCAAGCACCGTCCTGACCGCCTCCAACGTCGAAATCCTCGAGCTGCGCGGCACCAGCGCCGACCAGGCCATCGACGCGCAGGGCTTCTCGGGCGATCTGATCTACCGCTCGGGCGGCGGCGCGGACACGGTGAAGAAGAGCCAGGGCACCGACACGCTGATCCTCGAAGGCCAGGCCGATGGCGCCACGCTGGCGGTCAACTCGAACAAGTCGGTGACGAATGCGGCCAATACGTCGGACCTGATCTACGTCGACTTCACCGGCACTGTTCCGTCCGACATCATGGACTCGGTCAGCTATTCGGCCAATGGCAGCGGTGTCACCGCCTTCGACGCGGTGATCGGCGCGGCCCCGGCCAAGCTGGAACAAAGCTGGCTGACCCGCTACGAAAGCACCGGCAGCTACGACATCACGGTCGAGAGCAACATCAGCTTCGGCGCCGGCAAGCTGACCCTTTCCGCGGGCAGCATCATCATCGCCGCCGATGTCGTGCAAACCGGCGACAGCGACAGCCGGCTGGTTTTCGAGACGCTCAGCTTCACCCAGCTGCGCGACACCACCATCAGCTCGACCGGAGACCTGATCTTCGTCGGGCGCGCCGAGGATCGCCGCTGGACCACCGGCTTCTGGCAGCCCTCCGAGAACTCCATCAACTACCAGTTCGGCAAGGGTGACAATGTCACCGGCGCGGACGATGGCGACACGGTGATCACGGCGCAGAACATCCGCATCGACCTGCGCGCCGGCAAGCTGCCGGCCAAGAACATCTCGACCGGCGACCCGGCCGACGAGGGCAGCCTCTGGGACAAGCTCGGCGATTTCGCCGAGGGCGTGGGCCAGAGCCTGATCGACGCGCTGGAAGACATGTCGCTGATCTCGGCGAACTCCAAGACCTATTCCTCGATCACCCTCAATGCCTCCGAGCACACGGTCTTCCGCACCACCGGCACCGGCGACGACGGCAACCTGGTGATCCGCGTGGCGACCGAAGAGGTCACCAAGTCCACGCCGGTCGCCATCCTCGCCGCGCTCTCCTTCGGGCTGTCCGAGGTCTACCATGACGTGCAGATCAAGGGCGAACTGGACCTGACGGGCGATCTCGACATCCGCTCTTCGGTGGATGTGACCAATGACGTGATCGCCGAGTCGGGCGGGCTGGGCGGCGTGGGCCTCGGCTTCGCGGTCTCCATCGCGCTGATCGAGAACAACGTCCTCGTCGATGCCGCCTCGGGCAGCCATATCCGCGGCGACCTGCGCGCCGAGGCCAACACGGTCGAGCGGATGCTGGTCACCGCCGGTGCCTCGACCGGCAATGACGGGCTCTTTGCCCTGGCCATCGGGGTGCAGGTCGGAACCAATACCACCACCTCGCGGGTCACCTCGGATGACCTGACGGTGGATGGCAACCTGATCGTCCAGGCGCAGAACAGCCTTGGCGCCGTGTCCAAGAAGCTGGGCTATATCGTGCCCTTCGGCGCCAGCCCGGGCGTCATGACCTCGGCCTCGGTCGGTTCGGTCGGCGGCGGCAACGTGGTGGACGATTTCCTGAAGGGTCTCAGCCCGGCCAGCGCGATCACCTCGGTCGCCACCGCCAAGACGGCGGCCTGGCTGCTGTCGGGCAACCCCAATGCCTTCTCGAAGTGGCTGGGCGGCATGCTGTCGGACCCTGAAACGCC
>NZ_AFPM01000236.1 GCF_000220565.1 Oceanicola sp. S124
CGCAAAGTGTTGATGCTGCACTGTTCCCTCGCGCATGGCGGCGCCTGGAGCGGGGTGGCGCGGGCGCTTTCCGTTGCCGGTGTTCCGGTGCAGGCGCGGGCCATGGACCTGCCGGGCCATGGCCGCAGCGCCGACTGGGACCCGGGCCAGAGCTTCCAGGCACAGGCCCGCGCGATGGCCGAAAGGGTGGTCGAGGACTGGGGCGGTCCGGTCGATGTGCTGGGCCATTCCTTCGGGGCGACGGTGGCCCTGCGGCTGGCGGTGGACCGGCCGGATCTGGTGCGTTCGCTTGCTCTTTACGAGCCTGTCTTCTTCACCCCCGCCTTCCGCATGTTCGACGGGCTGGAGGCGCAGCACGACGTGGAGCTGGCGCCCTACCAGCAGGCCTGGGAGGCCGGCGACCACGAGGCTGCGGCGCGGGCCTTCATGTCGGTATGGGGCGATGGCCGCCCCTGGGAGGCGCTGCCGGAGGTGCAGCGACAGGCCTTTGCCAGCCGGATCCCCCTGATCAATGCGATCCGCGACACGAACTACGGTGATCCGGCCGGGATGCTCTCTGAACGGCGGCTTGCAGGGCTGCGCTGTCCGGTCCTGCTGATGGACGGCGGCGACAGCCCGGTCTATGTCGGGCGGATCAACGAGGCGCTGCTTGCAGAGATGCCCTTCGCCCGGCGCGAGGTGCTGGCCGGTGCGGCGCATATGGGCGTGCTGACCCATCCTGAGCAGGTCGCGGCGCGGATCTCGGGGTTTCTCGAGAGTGTTGCGGGTGAGATGGCGGAAAACTCAACCTTTGGCTGATCTTGCGGGGTGTTTTTCGGCTGAAGGCTGCAATGCGCTGCGCAAGTGATTTGACTTTCCCGCACTTTGGGCAAGTGGAAAGGCTTGCGGGGCAATCTTCACCTGTCACATTCGCAACGTATCGCAAGCGATTTTGCTTGCGAAGAAACTGCGGTTTCAGCCGTCACTGGGCCAGGCCAAACGCCAACATCAACTTCGCCGCGCAAGCTATTTCGGTTGCGGGTGAATTCGCTACCCGCGGGCGATTGCCAGGAAACGGTCGATGTCCTCGCTCGGCAGAGACCAGTCGCAGACGAAACGGGCTTGCAGCATCTCGTCGTCCGCGCCGTCCAGCGTGCCATCCAGGTAGTAAAGGGCGCCGGCTTCCTTCAGGCGGCGATGCATGGCGCGGGGCAGCGAGGCGAAGACCAGGTTGGCCTGTGGCGGCTGCAGGAAGCTTGCCCCCAGGTCCACCAGTCCGGCGGCCAGGCGGGCCATGTTGGCATTGGCGCTGCGCGCCATCTCCAGCCAGAGATCCCCGTCGAGATAGGCCTGCATCTGCGCCGAGAGATAGCGGTGCTTCGAGAAAAGATGCGCGCCACGCTTGCGCCGCAACTCGAACTCCCAAGCCTTCTCGGGGTTGAAGAAAATGACCGCCTCGACGCCGACACAGCCGTTCTTGGTGCCGCCGAAGCTGACCGCGTCGACGCCCGCGCGCCAGGTCATCTCGGCCGGTGTGCAGCCGAGCGAGACCAGCGCATTGGCGAAACGCGCGCCGTCTAGGTGAGTCTGCTGACCTGCGCGGGCCGCGACGTCAGACAGCGCGGCAATTTCCTCGCAGGTGTAAACGCGTCCCTTTTCAGTGACTTGGGTGATTGACAGCGGACCGGGCTGGGCAGAGTGCACGGCGATCTTCGCCGCGTTGCCCATGGCCGCGGCCAGCTCTGCGGGATCCAGCTTGTCGCTGTTGCCGACTGCAGTCAGCTTGCCGGCGCCCATGTAGAACTCGGGCGCGTTGCATTCATCCTCGTTGATATGGGCAACAGGCGTGCAGAAGACCGTCTGCCAGGGCTCGGCCATGGTCGCCAGCGCGAGCACGTTCGCGGCGGTGCCGGTGGCGACGAGATAGACCGCGGCCTCAGGCGCCTCGAAGATCTCGCGCAGCCTCGCGCGGACCTCCTCCATGATCGGATCGTTGCCATAGGGCATGGCGTAGCCGCTGTTGGCGCGGCTCATGGCCTCGATCACCTTGGGGTGGGCGGGGCCGGCATTGTCGGATGCAAAGTACATCAGAGCGGTTCCTCTATGATGTGGTCTTCCCAGTCGTCGTCATCGACCTCAAACTCGGGCACGGTCATGCCGCGCACCGAAACGCCAGCCCGATGCACCGACTCCGGATCGCCGGAAATCAAGGGATGCCAGTCATATAGCGGCTGACCTTCATGCAGCAGCCGGTAGGCGCAGGTCTGCGGCATCCAGTACATGTGGCTCTCGAGGTTCTTCAGTTGCAGCGTGATGCACTCGGGCACGAACTGGTGGCGGATCGGATATTGCGAACAAAGGCAGGTGCTGTCGTCGAGTAGCCGGCAGGCGACACGGGTCAGGGCAACCTCGCCGGTCTCTTCGTCCTCGAGCTTGTTCAGGCAGCACTTGCCGCATCCGTCGCAGAGCGCCTCCCACTCCTTGCGGGTCATCCGGGAGAGGGGGATGGCTCTCCCAGAAGCGGTCGCGTAGGCCGCTGCGGGGGATCTCCCCGGTGCTCACAGGGCCTCCAGAATGGTCCGGGCCTGCACGCAATCTCGGTCCATCTGCTCAATCAGGGCATTGATATCGCTGTACTTTTCTTCGGGGCGCAGGAAGTCGACCAGGCCGACGGACACTTCGGCGCCATAGAGATCGCCACGGAAATCAAAGAGGAAGGTTTCGATATTGGGCACCTCGCCACCGAAGGTCGGACGCAGGCCCAGCGAAGCGGCGCCGTGGTAGCGCCCGGCATGGGGGCCGGTCAGCACGTCGACCAGAACGGCGTAGACGCCGAAGCGCGGGCGATGCAGATCGGTCAGCGCCATGTTTGCCGTCGGAAACCCGAGGTCGCGCCCGCGCTGGTCGCCACGGATCACGGTGCCCTCGATGCGATGCCAGTGCCCGAGCATGGCCGCAGCCACCCTCGGCAGCCCGTCCGAGAGCGCCTGGCGGATCGCGGTCGAGGAAATCTCCTGATCCTGTCTTTCCAAAAGCTGCGCTACGGAGACGCTGAAGCCCTCCTTTTCGCCAAATTTTTGCAGATCCTCAACATTTCCGGCCCGCTTGGCGCCAAAGTGGAAATCCGCGCCGACGACCACGTGGCGTACCCCCAGCCCGCGTGACAGGACAGCCTGGGCAAAGCCCTCGGGCGTCAGGGCGGCAAGGGCGGAGGTAAAGCTGAGCTCGTAGAGGACGTCCACGCCCAGCTTCTCCAGCCGATGCGCGCGGGCGGCGGCATTGGTCAGGCGGAAGGGCGGGGCGTCGGGGGCGAAGAACTGGCGGGGGTGCGGCTCGAAGGTCATCACCCCGAGAGGGGCGGAAAGCCGCCGTGCCTCGCCGCGTGCGATGTCCAGCACCGCCTGGTGCCCCAGGTGGATGCCATCGAAATTGCCGATCGCCACGACGGCGCCGCGCTCGGCTTCGGAAACGAACTGGTAATCCCGGACGGTCTTCATGGGCTTGGCCTACTCCCACCGGCGGGGCGTGGCAAGGGGCGCCGCCATGGACGCCCCCGCCGCAGGATCACATCCCGGCGTAAAGCGGGAACTTCGCGCAGAGCGCCTCGACCTCGGCCTTCACCTTAGCCTCGACCTCGGTGTTACCCTCTTCGCCGTTGGCAGCCAGGCCGTCGACCACTTCGACGATCCAGTCGGCGATCTGGCGGAACTCGGCTTCGCCGAAGCCGCGGGTGGTGCCTGCCGGGGTGCCAAGGCGGATGCCGCTGGTCACAAAGGGTTTTTCCGGATCAAACGGCACGCCGTTCTTGTTGCAGGTGATGTGGGCCCGGCCCAGGGCGGCCTCGGCGGCCTTGCCGGTCACGCCCTTGGGGCGCAGGTCTGCGAGGCAGAGGTGGTTGTCGGTGCCCCCCGAGACGATGTTGATGCCGCCCTTCATCAGCTGGTCGGCCATGGCCTGGGCGTTCTTCACCACGTTCGCGGCATAGTCCTTGAACTCGGGGCGCAGCGCCTCGCCGAAGGCCACGGCCTTGGCGGCGATCACATGCATCAGCGGGCCACCCTGCAGGCCGGGGAAGACGGCCGAGTTGATCTTCTTGGCGATATCCGCGTCGTTGGTCAGGATCATGCCGCCACGGGGACCGCGCAGCGACTTGTGCGTGGTGGTGGTGCAGACATGGGCGTGGGGCAGGGGCGAGGGGTGCTGACCGCCGGCGACCAGACCCGCGATATGGGCCATGTCGACCATCAGGTAGGCGCCGACCTCATCCGCGATCTCGCGGAACTTGGCCCAGTCCCAGACGCGGGAATAGGCGGTGCCACCGGCGACGATCAGCTTGGGCTTGTGCTCCAGCGCGCTCTCGCGGATGGCGTCCATGTCAAGCAATTCATCTTGCTTTCGAACGCCGTAGGAGACGACGTTGAACCACTTGCCGGACATGTTCACCGGGCTGCCGTGGGTCAGGTGTCCGCCGGAGTTCAGGTCGAGACCCATGAAGGTGTCGCCCGGCTGCAGCAGCGCCAGGAAGACCGCCTGGTTCATCTGGCTGCCCGAGTTGGGCTGAACGTTGGCGAAACCGCAGCCAAACAGCTCTTTCGCGCGCTCGATCGCCAGCTCCTCGGCGATGTCGACGTACTGGCAGCCGCCGTAGTAGCGTTTGCCCGGGTAGCCCTCGGCGTACTTGTTGGTCATGACCGAGCCCTGTGCCTGAAGCACGGCGAGGCTGACGATGTTTTCCGAGGCGATCAGCTCGATCTCGCTGCGCTGGCGACCCAGCTCCTTGGTGATCGAACCGAAGATCTCGGGATCGCGGGCTTCGAGGGCCTCGGTGAAAAAGCCGGTGTCCGACATGGGCGTTCTCCTTGGTCAGGTTCACGGCTAGTTAGCGCTTTGCCCGCGTGGTCGGAAGGCCCCAAATCGTCATGATGATCATGAAAAGCGGCGTGAGGAGCGGTTTGCGGGGCGGGGCTGGTGCCCTGCGGGGATTTGTGCTTGTTTCGGACCCGGATGAGCGCTTTCGGAAACCGTCGGGCCGGATGGATGCGAAGCGTGGCGGAGGCAAGGGCAGATGAGCATCAGGATCGCGTTTACGGCCAGTCGCGGACAGACCGCCCAGGCAGCCCGCAAGAGCCTGTCACAGCGCTATGGCTCGGTGCCCGAAGCGGAAGCCGATGTGATCGTGGCGCTTGGCGGCGATGGTTTCATGCTGGCGACGCTGCACCGGACCCAGGCGCTGGAGGCGCCGGTCTATGGCATGAATCGCGGCACTGTCGGCTTTCTGATGAATGAATTCAACGAAGATGATTTGGTTCAACGCCTCGAGGGGGCCGAGGAAGAGGTCATCAACCCGCTGCACATGCGGGCCACGCGGGCGGATGGAAAGATCCAGCAAGCCCTTGCAATCAACGAGGTTTCCCTGCTGCGCGCCGGGCCACAGGCGGCCAAGCTGCGGATCTCGGTTGACGGGCGGGTGCGCATGGACGAACTGGTCTGCGACGGAGCGCTGATTTCCACGCCTGCCGGTTCGACCGCCTATAACTACTCGGCGCATGGGCCCATCCTGCCGATCGGTTCGGACGTGCTGGCCTTGACCGCTATCGCCCCCTTCCGACCCCGCCGCTGGCGCGGGGCATTGCTGCCGAAGGAGGCGGTGATCCGCTTCGACGTGCTCGAGCCCGAGAAACGCCCGATCATGGCTGACGCCGACAGCCGCCGCTCTGTTTCCAGTGTGCTCTCGGTCGAGGTCGCCTCGGACCCCTCGATGGCGCATCGCATCCTCTTCGACCCGGGTCATGGACTGGAAGAGCGGCTGATCCGCGAGCAATTCGTGTGATCGCCCTTCGGGAGATGCAGCCCGGCGACCTGGGCTGGATCGTCGAGGCTCAAACGCATCTCTATGTCCGGGAACTGGGGTGGGCGCGCGGGATGGAGGCCAAGTTGCTGCAGGTTGCGCTGGAATTTGCCACCCGCCAGAATCCTCGGCAGGCCGGTTGGGTGGCGGAGGGGCCCGAGGGTCGCTTGGGCGCCGTCCTGGCCATGGCCGGTCCCGGAGACGCAGCGCAGCTGCGCCTGCTTCATGTCGAGAAAATTGCGCGTGGTCAGGGAGTTGGCGGAAGGCTTGTCGATCGGGTCCTGCAGTTCTGTCGCGCCTCCGGCTACCCTTCGATCATGCTGGAAACCAAGGACGTGCTGGCACCGGCCCATGCGCTCTACCGCTCTCGTGGTTTCGAGCTGGCAGATCAGCGCCCGCAATCCGCCTACGGACTCGAGATGCACGAGCAGATCTGGACCCGCGCGCTTTGAGACCGGGAACTTCCGCGCCGCCACGGGGTTCTTCCGGTGTCGGATACACGACGTATCACGACCATGCCCGAAAGGAGGACCCGATGAACTGGGATCGTATCGAAGGCAACTGGAAGCAGGTCAAAGGCGAGGCGATTGCCCAATGGGGCAAGCTGACCGATGACGACGTGGATGTGATCAACGGCCGCCGCGAACAGCTGGTCGGCAAGATCCAGGAGCGCTACGGCATCGCCAAGGACGAGGCCGAAAAGCAGGTGCGGGACTTCGAGCAGAAGTACTGACGCCCCTCCGAAATGAGAGAAAGGGCGGCTGTGGGGCCGCCCTTTTCCTTTTGTCTTTTCGAAGCCGTGGCTTATCCCTGCTGCGGCTCGGGCGCCAGGCCCAGGGACTTCAGCGCCAGCCGGATCTCGTCGAGGACCGCGGGATCGTCGATCGTCGCGGGCATCTTGTAGGCTTCACCATCGGCGATCTTGACCATGGTCGCCCGCAGGATCTTGCCAGAGCGCGTCTTGGGCAGGCGGTCGACCACCACCGCCTGCTTGAAGGCGGCAACCGGGCCAATCTGGTCGCGCACAAGTGCCACGCATTCCTTCACGATTTCTGCATGTTCGCGGTTTACGCCGGACGAGAGGCAGAGAAAACCCAGCGGAACCTGCCCCTTCAACCTGTCCGAGGCGCCGATCACCGCGCATTCGGCCACATCAGGGTGGCTGGCCAGCACCTCTTCCATCGCGCCGGTCGACAGCCGGTGCCCGGCGACGTTGATCACGTCGTCGGTGCGCGCCATGATGTAGAGATAGCCGTCCTCGTCCACCATGCCCGCGTCGCCGGTCTCGTAGTAGCCCGGGAAGGTGGTCAGGTAGGACTTGCGGTAGCGCTCTTCGGCATTCCAAAGGGTTGGCAGGGTACCCGGCGGCAGGGGCAGCCTGATTGCGATGGCGCCCAGTTCGCCGGTCGGCAGGGGGTGGCCATCTTCGCCCAGCACCTGCACGTCATAGCCCGGCATGGGCACCGACGGGCTGCCGAGTTTCACCGGAAGTTCCTCTATTCCCAGAGGGTTGGCAGCAATGGCCCAGCCTGTTTCGGTCTGCCACCAATGGTCGATCACCGGCACGCCAAAGTGCTTCTGGGCCCATTGGATAGTGTCCGGGTCCGCGCGTTCCCCGGCGAGGAAGATCGCCTGCAGCTCATGCGCCTTGTAGCGCCGAACCCATTCGCCGTCGGGATCCTCGCGCTTGATCGCCCGCAGGGCAGTCGGGGCGGTGAAGAAGCTCTTGATCCGCTGGTTCTGGATGATGCGCCAGAAGACCCCTGGGTGGGGTGTGCCGACGGGCTTGCCCTCGAAGACAACCGAAGTGGCGCCGACCAGCAACGGCCCGTAGCAGATATAGCTGTGACCGACGACCCAGCCGACATCCGAGGCGGCCCAGAAGCGGTCTCCGGCCTCGATATTGTAGACGTTCTTCATCGACCATTGCAGCGCGACCACGTGCCCGGCGGTGTGCCGCACCACGCCCTTGGGCTGGCCGGTCGTGCCGGACGTATAGAGGATATAGGCCGGGTGATTGCCCTCGACGGGGACGCATTCGGCGGGTTTGACGCCGTACTGGAACCCGTGCCAGGAAAAGTCGCGCCCCTCGACAAGCTTGGCAACCTCTTGTTCGCGCTGGAAGATGACGCAGAATTCGGGTTCGTGGGCGGCAATCTGGATCGCTTCATCGAGCAGCGGCTTGTAGTGAACGACGCGCGACGGCTCCAGTCCGCAGGAGGCGGCGATGATCGCCTTGGGCTGGCAATCGTCGATCCGAACCGCCAGCTCATGCGCCGCGAAGCCACCGAAGACCACCGAATGCACGGCGCCAAGCCGGGCGCAGGCCAGCATCGCCTCGATCGCCTCGGGGATCATCGGCATGTAGATGATGACCCGGTCGCCCTTTTCCACGCCGCGCATCCGCAAGGCCCCGGCCAGGGAGGCTACGCGCCTCTGCAGGTCGGCGTAGGTGATGCCCTTGGTGGCATGGGTGATCGGGCTCTCGTGCTGGAGGGCGATCTGCTCGCCCCGGCCGGCCTCGACATGGCGATCCACCGCGTTCCAGCAGGCGTTGAGCCTCCCGTCCGAGAACCACTCGTAAATCGGGGCCTTCTCGTCGAACAGGGCCTTGCTTGGCTTGCGGTCCCAGTCGATGGCCTCGGCGGCCTGCATCCAGAATGCCTCGGGGTCCGCCTGCCAGGCGGCATATACCTCCCTGTAGCTCATGAGCCTCCTCCTTTTCTCCTCGGGCAAAAGGGTAGGGGAGGCCATCGGCCTGCGGCAAGCGGCGAAATCGCGCGAGGCGGGGGTAAGGTGGAGGGATTTGCAGAAACAGCGCTATCGGGCCTGCAAACTTTTGCAAACCCGCTGTGATTATGCAGTTTCAGGCAAAGATCGGCGGGTTTTGCAAACTCTGCAAAGCACCGATTGCTAATCCGTGCGGCGGAAAGATGCATCCGCCGCACAGGGATTCGGATCAGCCGTAGTGGGCGACCGGGGTGCCGGCGATGGCTGCCATGTTCAGCAGCCCGCGCGCGGTGATCGAGGGGCTGACGATATGGGCGCAGTTGCCCATGCCCATCAGGATCGGCCCGACCTCCAGCGCATTGCCCTTCATCTTCAGAATGTTGCGCACGCCCGAGGCGGCATCCGCCTGGCCGAAAACCAGCACGTTGGCCGGACCCTGCAGGCGGCTGCCGGGGAAGACGCGTTCGCGCAGGTCTGGGTCCAGCGCACTGTCGACGTTCATTTCGCCTTCGTAGAGGAAGTCGCGCGGCTTCTGGTCGAGGATCTCGATGGCACCGCGCAGGCGGCGGGCGGTCTCGGTATCCTGGTTGCCGAACTGCGAGCGGCCGCAGAGCGCGATCTTCGGCACGAGGCCGAAACGCTTGACGTGGCGGGCGGCGCCGATGACGGCCTGGGCGATCTCTTCCGCCGAGGGTTCGGACCAGACGTGGGTGTCGGCCAGGAACAGCGGGCCGTCCTCGAGGATCATCAGCGAGAGCGCGCCATGGGGGCGCCGCTCGGGCCGGCCGAGGATTTCCTCGATGTACTTCAGGTGCCAGCGATATTCGCCGAAGGTGCCGCAGATCAGCGAGTCCGCCTCGCCACGATGCACCATGACGGCGGCGATCGCCGTGGTATTGGTGCGCATGATGGCGCGGGCAAGGTCGGGGGTGACGCCCTTGCGACACATGATCTTGTGGTAGGTCGTCCAGTAGTCGCGATACCGGGGGTCGCTCTCGGGGTTCACCACGTGGAAGCTTTCGCCGGGACGGATCGACAGACCGGCCCGTTCGCAGCGCGCGGCGATCACCTCGGGACGGCCGATGAGGATCGGCTGCTCGGGCGTTTCCTCAAGGATGGCCTGGGCGGCGCGCAGCACGCGCTCGTCCTCGCCGTCGGCAAAGACGATGCGGCGGGCGGCGGTGCTGGCAGCCTCGAAGACCGGGCGCATCAGCAGTGCCGACTTGAAGACAGACCCGTTGAGTTTCGCCTTGTAGGCCGCGACGTCCTCGAGCGGGCGGGTCGCCACGCCCGAGGCCATGGCCGCCTTGGCCACGGCGGTCGACACGACGCCCGAAAGGCGCGGATCGAAGGGCTTGGGTATCAGGTAGTCGGCGCCGAAGGTCAGCTTTTCGCCCTGGTAGGCGGCGGCGGCCTCGGCCGAGGTGGTGGCCCGGGCCAGCGCCGCGATCCCTTCGATGCAGGCGATCTGCATCTCGTCGTTGATCACGGTCGCACCGACATCCAGCGCCCCGCGGAAGATGAAGGGGAAGCAGAGGACGTTGTTGACCTGATTGGGAAAATCGCTGCGGCCCGTGGCGATGATCGCATCGGGGGCGACCTTGCGGGCCTCGTCCGGCATGATCTCGGGCGTCGGGTTGGCGAGGGCGAAGATGATCGGGCGGGTGCTCATCTGGCTGACCAGTTCGGGCTTCAGGACGCCGGGACCGGAGAGGCCCAGGAACATGTCCGCGCCCTCGACCACCTCGGCCAGGGTCCGCTTGTCGGAGGCCTGCGCAAAGGCGGCCTTCTGCGGGTTCATGTCCTCTTCGCGGCCCTCGTAGACCAGGCCATGGATATCGCAGAGCCAGACGTTCTCGCGCTTCACGCCCAGTTTCAGCAGCATGTTGAGGCAGGCGATGCCCGCTGCGCCGCCGCCCGTGGAGACGATCTTGATGTCTTCGAAGGACTTGCCCGCAACGCGCAGCGCATTGGTCGCGGCGGCGCCGACGACGATGGCCGTGCCATGCTGGTCGTCATGGAAGACGGGAATGTTCATCCGCTCGCGGCACAGCTTCTCGACGATGAAACAGTCGGGGGCCTTGATGTCTTCAAGGTTGATCGCGCCGAAGGTCGGCTCCAGCGCGCAGACGATATCGGCCAGCTTTTCGGGGTCGCTTTCATTGACCTCGATGTCGAAGCAGTCGATCCCGGCGAACTTCTTGAAAAGGACGGCCTTTCCTTCCATCACCGGCTTCGAGGCCAGGGCCCCGATATTGCCCAGACCCAACACTGCGGTGCCGTTCGAGACGACCGCCACCAGGTTGCCGCGCGCCGTGTAACGCGAGGCATTGGCGGCGTCGTCCCTGATCTCGAGGCAGGCTTCGGCAACGCCGGGGGAGTAGGCCAGCGACAGGTCGCGGCCATTGGCCAGCGGCTTGGTGGCGCGCACCTCCAGTTTCCCGGGCTTGGGGTTCTCGTGGTAGGCCAGCGCGGCGTTGCGGAAGCTGGTCTTGTCGGTGTTGGAGCCGCTTTCGGACATCTTTGGCCTCTCCTTCCAGAAAGTAGTTTGGCGTTAAACTATCTTCTCGTCCGGCGCCAGCCCTGCCTTCGGACGGGGCTGCGTCCCGGCTGTTTTCCCCCGGTGTCTGGGCAGGGCGCCGCGTTAGCCCTTGCCATTCGCGCAGGGCATCGGAAGACTGCCCGCAACCTATATCACGGAGATGACGATGGATCTGCTGCAAGCTGCCAGCGAGGCTTACGAAAAGGCTTACGCCCCCTACTCGCGCTTCAAGGTTGGCGCGGCGATCCGCACGCCCTCGGGCAATGTCTACCAGGGGGTGAACGTGGAAAACGTCGCCTATCCGGAAGGCACCTGCGCCGAGGCCGGGGCCATTGCCGCCATGGCCCTGGGCGGCGAGACGGAGATCGCCGAGGTTGCCGTGATCGCCGATGCCACCGCGCCGGTGCCGCCCTGTGGGGGCTGCCGCCAGAAGCTGGCCGAGTTCGGCAAGGGCGACGTGAAGGTCGCCATGTACACGCTCTCGGGTGAGAAGCTGGTGATGACCCTGGCCGAGCTGCTGCCGGGCAAGTTCACGGCCGATCACATGAAGGGCTGACATGGACGCCCGTCGGATCATCGCCGCGTTACGCGATGGCGGTCAGCCGTCGCGAGAGGAAATATCTTGGTTTGCCAAGGGCTTGTCCGATGGCTACGTCTCGGACGCCCAGGCGGCGGCCTTTGCCATGGCGGTGCTGCTGAAGGGACTGGGGGAAGAGGGGCGCGTGGCTCTGACCCGGGCGATGCGCGATTCGGGGCGGGTGCTGCACTGGGATCTGCCGGGGCCGGCGATCGACAAGCATTCGACCGGCGGCGTCGGTGACTGCGTCAGCCTCGTGCTGGCGCCGATGCTGGCGGCCTGCGGTGGCTACGTGCCGATGATCTCGGGGCGGGGGCTGGGCCATACCGGCGGCACGCTGGACAAGATGGAGGCCATCCCCGGCCTGTCAACCGAGGTCGGCGAGGCCGCCTTCCGCCAGATCACCACCGAGGCGGGCTGCGCCATCGTCGCGGCGTCTCATGACATCGCGCCCGCCGACCGGCGGCTTTATGCGATCCGGGATGTGACGGCGACGGTCGAAAGCCTCGACCTGATCACCGCCTCGATCCTGTCGAAGAAGCTGGCCGCCGGTTTGGATGCGCTGGTGCTGGACGTGAAATGCGGCTCGGGCGCCTTCATGAAGACCGCCGGGGACGCGCGCGCGCTTGCGCAGGCGCTGGTCTCGACCGCCAATGCGGCTGGTTGCGCCACCGAAGCGCTGCTGACCGATATGTCCCAGCCGTTGGCGCCCTCGCTGGGCAATGCGCTGGAAGTGGTTGAGGCGATGAAGGTGCTGGCCGGCCAGACCCGCGGGCGGCTGGCAGAACTGTCGATCGCCCTGGGGGCCGGGTTGCTGGTGCAGGCGGGACTGTCCGAAGATACCGCGCAGGGCGCTGAAAAGCTGGAAAAGGCGCTGACCTCTGGCGCTGCCGCCGAGCGGTTCGGGCGCATGGTCGCCCTCATGGGGGGGCCGGTGCAATTTGTCGAAAACTGGCGCCGTTTCCTGCCCGAGGCCAATGTGATCCTCGAGGTGACGGCCGCGCGTGCGGGCGTGGTCACCGCCATGGTGGGCGAGGAACTGGGCCTTGCCGTGGTCGAACTGGGCGGCGGGCGCAAGGTCGGGAGCGATCGGATCGATCCGTCGGTCGGCCTTTCGGACATGGTGCGGATCGGGCAGAAGGTCGAGAAGGGGCAAGTGCTTGCCCGTGTCCACGGGGCGCGGGTCGAGACGGCCGAGGCCGCCGTGGCGCAGGTGCGCGCGGCGATCACGCTGGGCGACAGTGCGCCGCAACCCGTGCCCCTCGTGTTGGAAAGGATCACCGGATGAGCCGCGCATTTCTGATCGTCATGGACTCCGTCGGGATCGGCGGCGCGCCGGATGCGGATCGCTTCTTCAACGGCAAAACCCCGGACAGTGGTGCCAATACCCTGGCCCATATCGCCGAGGCCTGCGCCGCGGGGCGCGCCGACGAGGGCCGCAAGGGGCCGCTGCATCTGCCCAACCTCGCCGCCCTCGGGCTGGGCGAGGCGGTCACGCTGGCCTCCGGCGCCACCGCGCCGGGCATCGCGGCGCCGGTGACGGGGCTCTTTGCCGCCGCCTCGGAAATCTCTCCTGGCAAGGACACCCCCTCGGGGCACTGGGAACTGGCGGGCGTGCCGGTGCCCTGGGACTGGCACTATTTCCCCGACACCACGCCCGCCTTCCCCGAAGACCTCGTGGCCGAGGTCTGCCGGCTGGCGGGGACGGATGGCATCCTTGGCAATTGCCACGCCTCGGGAACGTCGATCATCGCCGAGCTGGGCGAAGAGCACATGCGCACGGGCAAACCCATCTGCTACACCTCCGCCGACTCGGTCTTTCAGATCGCGGCGCATGAGCAAAGCTTTGGAAATCAGCGCCTTCAGGACCTTTGCAAAGCGCTTGCCCCGAGTTTGCATAAGATGAAGGTGGGGCGGGTGATCTCTCGTCCCTTCGTCGGGACACCCGGCAGTTTCACCCGCACCGCAAACCGCCGCGACTATGCCGTGGCGCTGCCAAGCCCCGGTCTGTGTGACTGGGTGCAGGCGGCGGGCGGCACGGTGCACGGGGTCGGCAAGATCGGCGACATCTTCTCGATGCAGGGGATCGACGACGTGGTGAAGGGGCCGGACGCGGATCTGATGGACCAGCTCGACCGGCTGGTGGAGGAGGCCGAAGAGGGCTCTCTCACCTTTGCGAATTTTGTCGAATTCGACAGCCTCTATGGACATCGGCGCGATATTGCCGGATATGCCCGCGCGCTGGAATGGTTCGATGCACGGATCGGACAGGTGCTGGCGCGGCTGCGTCCGGGCGACATGGCCCTGATCACCGCCGACCATGGCAACGACCCCAGCTGGACCGGCTCGGATCACACGCGCGAACGCGTCCCGGTGCTGATCGCCGGTCTGTCGGAACGGGGCGCGGGGGGGAACCTGGGCCTCTGCCAATTCACCGATGTGGCCGCTACCGTGGCAGCCCATCTCGACGTTCCGGCCCAGGGGCCGGGCAGGAGCCTGATATGAGCGACGCTGCCGATTTCGCCGCCCTTCCGAAGCTGGAACTGCACCTGCACCACGAAGGCGCCGCCCCGCCCGAGTTCATCCGCCGCCTCGCCGGCGAGAAGAAGGTCGACCTGGGCGGCATCTTCGACGAACGCGGCCACTACGCCTACGAGGACTTCTGGCATTTCCTCAAGGTCTACGAGGCCGCGACCGAGGTGCTGAAGACGCCCGAGGACTATGCCCGCCTGACCACGGCCGTCCTTGAGGAAAGTGCCGCCTCTGGCGTGATCTATACCGAGACCTTCCTGTCGCCCGACTTCTGCGGTGGCCGTGACCTCGGCGCCTGGAAAGAATACCTGCATGCGATCCGCGAGGCCGCCGACAAGGCCGAGCGCGACATGGGCATCGTGATGCGCGGCGTGGTCACCTGCATCCGCCATTTCGGCCCCGACAAGGCGAAGGAAACCGCGCTCTGCGCTGCCGAGACCCATGGCGACTGGATCACCGGCTTCGGCATCGCGGGCGACGAAAAGGCCAGCAATCCCAAGGACTTCGCCTGGTCCTTCGACATGTGCCGCGAGGCGGGGCTGCAGTTGACCGCCCATGCCGGCGAATGGGGCGGGCCGCAGTCGATCAAGGATGCGCTGGATGATCTGAAGGTCACCCGCATCGGCCACGGCGTGCGCGCCATCGAGGACCTGGAGCTGGTCGACCGGCTGGCCGAAGAGGGCATCGTGCTCGAGGTCTGCCCGGGTTCGAACGTGGCGCTTGGCCTCTATCCGAACACGCAATGCCACCCCATCGAGATGCTGCGCGAACGCGGCGTGAAGCTGACCGTCTCTACCGACGACCCGCCCTTCTTCCATTCCACGATGGCGAAGGAATACGAGGCGCTGCACCGCGCCTTCGGCTGGGACGAGGAGATCTTCGGCCAGATCGCGCAGACCGCGCTGGACGCCGCCTTCTGCGATGCCGCCACCAAAGAGAAACTCGCCAAACGTCTGGAGATCCGCGCATGACCGAGCACCTGACCGTCGTCACCCATCCCCTCGTGCAGCACAAGCTGACCCTGATGCGCGAGGAAGAGACCTCGACCGCCAAGTTCCGTCAGCTGCTGCGCGAGATTTCCCAGCTTCTGGCCTATGAGGTCACGCGCAACCTGGAAATGACCACCAAGACCATTTCCACGCCGCTGCAGCAGATGGAAGCTCCGGTGCTGGACGGCAAGAAGCTGGCGCTGATCTCGATCCTGCGCGCCGGCAACGGACTGCTGGATGGCATCCTCGAGCTGGTGCCCGCCGCACGTGTCGGCTTCGTCGGGCTCTATCGTGACGAGGAAACCCTGCAGCCGGTGCAGTACTACTTCAAGGTGCCCGAGAACCTCGATGACCGCCTGGTGATCGCGGTCGATCCGATGCTGGCGACGGGCAACTCCTCGGTGGCGGCGATCGACCTGCTGAAGCAGGCCGGCGCGACCAACATCCGCTTCCTCTGCCTGTTGGCGGCGCCCGAGGGCGTGGCGCGGATGAAGGAGGCGCACCCGGATGTGCCGATCGTCACCGCCTCGCTGGATAGCCACCTGAACGAGCTGGGCTATATCGTACCCGGTCTAGGGGATGCGGGCGACCGCATGTTCGGCACAAAATAAGCCATGGCCGCTTTACTCAGCGGCACATCTGCGGCAGGATTCGGCCATATGCTGGGGGGCATGATGACGCTGTGTAAAAGACTTCTTCCGGTTGCCTGCCTGCTTCTCGGCATGGGGCTCAGTCCGCTTGAGGTGCAGGCCCAGAGCCTGCGCCGCGATACCGGCCCGGCCGAGATCCCGCCGACCTCGTTCCGGGGCTCGCAGTATGTCGACAGCAAGGGATGCGTCTACATTCGTGCCGGTGTCGACGGCAATGTCACCTGGGTGCCCCGCGTCTCGCGCGAGCGGAAGGTGGTCTGCGGCTTCCAGCCCAGCCAGGTGGCGACCGCGCCCGCCCCGGCGGCCCCTGCCACAGGAGGCGCGGTGGCGATCACCGCCGCCCAGCCCGAGAATGCGGCCCCGGCGCGCGCCGCACCTGTGGCCGCCGCGACGCCCGCAGCGGTGCCCTCGGCAAGGGTGCCGGCGGCTGCGCCTGCCCCTGCGCCACGCCTGGCCCGGGTGATCCGGCCCGCTGCCGTCGCCGTGGCCGAGCCGGCTCCGGTCACGCCCCTGCCTGCGGCCCGGCCGCAGATCGTTGCGCCGGTCCGTCCGACGGGGGCGACGGCCTGTCCGAACCTCTCGCCGATTGCCCAGCAGTACATGCGCCCCGGCCCCTACGAGATCGACTGTGGCCCCGGTGCCTACGCGGCGCCCTCGGTGCAGACGCAGACCTACCGGCCCGGCCAGGGCCTTGTCGTCAGCGCGCCGGTGGTGAAGCCCGGCCAGGTGCCTGCCGGTACCCGCGTCGCGCCGCGCCATGTCTACGAGAACAACTATCTGGCCACCAAGGGCATCTCGGTGCCCAGGGGCTATGCCCCGGCCTTCGACGATGGCCGCCTGAACCCGCATCGCGGCGTGCAGACCTTCGAGGGCAAGGCCGCGATGGAGCAGGTCTGGACCAGCACCGTGCCGCGTCGGCTGCAACCCGTGACGGTACCAGCCGGGGGCTGCGGTGACCCCGGCGCAGGCGCGGGTGCCTCGTCTCGGCCCCCTGCGCG
>NZ_AFPM01000235.1 GCF_000220565.1 Oceanicola sp. S124
GCCGATGCCGACCTTTTCCAGGTAGGCGCGGGCCTTGGGTTCGACCTCGGAGCGGTCGCGGCCCATGACGGTCAGCGGCGCTTCCATGACATTCTGCAGGATGGTCATGTGGGACCACAGGTTGAACTGCTGGAAGACCATCGACAGGTTGGTGCGGATGCGCAGCACCTGCCGGGCGTCGGCGGGGCGGCGGTGGTGGCCTTCGCCCTTCCAGCGCACGGATTCGCCCTTGAACAGCACCTCGCCCTGCTGGCTGTCTTCCAGCAGGTTGGCGCAGCGCAGCAGGGTGGATTTGCCCGAGCCCGAAGACCCGATGAGCGAGATCACATCGCCCCGATGCGCCGTCAGCGACACACCCTTGAGCACTTCCAGCGCGCCATAGGCCTTGTGAAGGTCCCGAATTTCGATAACCGGAGGGTTCTGGCTCACGTGTCCCCCTGAGCGCCTTTGCCTTGGATTGACAGGGATTAGGACCCGAAACGGATCGGGAAATCAACACGTGTGATGGGTGACTTCACGACAGGACAGGGCCGGGGGGCGCGGGCGGCGGTGGAACGGCGAAATATTCGGCTTCATCCAGGTGCAGCAGACGGGTGATGCCGAAGGCCCGGCGTGCCCCGGGCGCGATCCGGGGCAGGGCGGCCGCAAGGGCGCGGGCCAGGGGGGCGGGATCGCGCCCGGCAGCAGTGATGATCGGATGCGCGGGGGTGGGCCGGGTGCGGTCGAGCATGCGCAGGCGGGCGGCCGTGAGATCCCCCTCGGCGCACATGAGCGACCAGGTGACAAGGTCGATGGCGGCCAGGTCGGCGCGCCCCGTGGCAACGGCTCTGGCCGAGGCGCGATGTGCGCTGGTGAAACGCACCGGGCCAAGGGGCACCCCGGCGGCGGCGAAGTGAGCGGACAGCGCGGCCCAGCCGGACTGGCTGACGGGCTCATTGGCCGCCGCGGGACGGCCCGCCAGCTCTTGCAGGTCGCGGGCCGGGTCATCGTCCCGCACCACGATGACCGAGCGGTAGTGCCCCGGCGGCGTCTGCGGCAGCGCGGGATCGGTGGTGCCGACATAGGTCACGCGACCTTTCAGGCGGCTGCGGAAGGGCAGGCCGCAGGTCTGTCCCAGCAGCAGGTCGGGGCTTTCCCAGAGATCGAAGAGATCCGGCGCCTCCTGGGTCAGGCTTTCGGGGCCATGGCCAAGCCTTGCCCGCACCTCGTGCCAGAGCTGCTGCAACGGGCCCCGGGTGAGGGGGCCGAGGTACATCGGCAGGGTCGCTATCCCGCAGGGGCAGGACACCTCAGCTCCAGGGGCCGGGGGATCCGCCGCCACCGGGCAGAGCAGGACCGCCAGGCGCCGGATGCGCTGCGGCGCGCTGGCGGGCGCGGGCGCTGTCCTGGTCGGTGATGCCGAGCAGGGACGTGACGAGGCGCAGCAGGGCGTCCTCTTCCGGGTCGCGTTCGCCATCGGCCAGCACCACCTGCCAAAGCGCCTCGACCACCGCCAGGCGGTTCTCGTAGGGGACGGAATCCTTGATGGCGCGGGTGAAGCGGACGGTGTCGGGGGCCTGCCCCTCGAGCGTCTCGGCGTCGCCCAGCAACGCCTGTGCCGCGGCCTGGTCGAGGCCGTAGCGCGTTGCCAGGATCAGCCCGATCGAGCGGCGCTCGCCGGTGTCATAGGTGCCATCGGCCCGGGCCACGCGCACCAGCAGCGCGGCCAGGGCCAGGCGGGCATCGCCCTCGTCGAGCGGATCGGGGCGGGGCGCGGTGAGGCGGGACAGGAAATCTCCGAACATGAGGCCGGATATACTCCGCCGGGCGACGCCCGCCAATCCGATCCTGCACAGGTAAGGCCATTGTGACCGACGCGGTGCCCGGGAACCCGTGCCCGGTGGGGGCGCCTCAGGGGGCGTCATTGCAGCCATGCCCGCCGCATGGACCGTCGATGGGCGCGGGCACTCCGGATCTCCATTGATTGGAGGACCCCGAACGGGGGGAATGCGGCGCGCATTGCCAATTGCCGCCCGCTATTGTCCCGCATTGGTCATATTTGTGACCAAGTTCCCACCCAATCTGCTGCCAGTGAGCATTATCGTGTGGGACCGGGAGTGCGCTGAATGCCGTCATTAGCTCGGATAGATTGGGTCGAATCCACCGCCTCCGAGCGGCTGGAGGCCCTGCGCCGTGCGACGGGCCGTCAGGTATGTGCCATGGCCCGCGCGGTGGAATGGGACAGCGACTGCCACGAGGTGATCGGCTGGATCTCGGCGCAGATCTGCGTCGACCTGGGATCCGCACTGACCCTGTTCATGAATGCCGGCCCCGAAGCCTACAACAAGATCCCGCGCCAGGATGTCTGCGGCGAGATGCAGAGCGTCTGCACCCAGCTGGATGTGCTGTGCCAGCGGATCAACGCGGGCTTCTACCTGCCCGATCCGACCCGCCAGATGATCGGGGCCGAGCGCCTGACCGCCTGGATGGAGGCCCAGGCCCAGGACATCCGCATGGGCCAGGCGGGACGCTGGCAGCTGAGCCCGGTGATCGTCGCCCCGATGATGGCGGGCAGCGGCCACAAGGGCCGCCGCCGCCCGAAGACCCGCAGCAAGGGCCTTCTGGGCAAGCTGATCTCTCCGCTCTTCGCCTGATCGGCGCGCACGCCCCGCCGCGTCAGTATTTCGACGGCACGTAAAGCTCGGGCGGCAATACCGCGCGTTCGTAATCGGAATTGTAGATCCGTTCCGGCAAGGCGACCTCTTCCTGTTGCACGTCCTCGTAGGGGAAAAGAGTCAGCAGGTGGTCCATGCAATTCAGCCGGGCGCGTTTCTTGTCATTGCCGGGCACGATGTACCAGGGCGCTTCGGGGATATTGGTCCGGGCGAACATTTCCTCCTTGGCCTTGGTGTATTGTTCCCAGCGGACGCGCGATTGCAGGTCCATGGGCGAGAGCTTCCATTGCTTCAGCGGATCGTGAATGCGGATCAGGAAGCGCATCTGCTGTTCCTCGTCGGTGATCGAGAACCAGTATTTCACCACCCGGATCCCCGAGCGCACCAGCATGCGCTCGAATTCCGGCACGTCGTCGAAGAACTGCTGCACCTGGTCCTCGCTGGCAAAGCCCATGACGCGCTCGACCCCGGCGCGGTTGTACCACGAGCGGTCGAACAGCACGATTTCGCCCCCCGCCGGCAGGTGCGGCACGTAACGCTGGAAGTACCACTGCGACTTCTCGCGTTCCGAGGGGGCGGGCAGGGCGACGGTACGCACCACGCGGGGGTTCAGGCGCTGGGTGATGCGCTTGATCACCCCGCCCTTGCCGGCGCTGTCCCGGCCCTCGAAGATCACCACCACCTTTTCCTTGTGGTGGATCACCCAGTCCTGCAGCTTGATCAGCTCGGACTGCAGGTGCAGCAGGTCGCGGAAATACTGCGGGCGCGGGATGGAGGGGCCATGCGCCTTGCGGTAGATCTCGCGGATCTTCATCGACAGCACGGCATCTTCCAGCTCGATCTCGTAGTCCTCGTCGAGCGTGTCCCGCAGCTCGGCCTCAAGCCAGTCGTCGGCCTCGGGCGTGTCGTCTGGGGTCGGAATGTCCTGGGCCATGGTGTCCTCGATCACAGGGGCGGCAGCGCTGCCGCGGAAAGGCTGGCATGGCCGGGGCCATGAGAGTCGGTCTTTGCTTAAATCACGGAATTGTAACGGTTCCTTGGCGAGGCGCCCAGATGCCGGGTTGGCCTCGGGCAGGTCCCGGGCCGGCACAGGCAGGAGCGCGCCGAGCGAGTTGCCTTGATCAACAGATATGCGATGTCATCAACCCCGCCATGAGTGTGTCTAAAATTACCGGATTTTCCTTCATCTCGCAGTTTTGTTGCGCTAGGGGCGGGCTTCGCCGGGTCGGGAGGGGGACCGGCGCCACGACCTGATTGGAAAGACAGATGACTGACACGACCTCCATGCCCAAGGCGGCGGCCGAGGCGACGCCCCTGAACCGGCCCTCGCGGGTTCTGCTGGCAAGCCTGATCGGCACTACCATCGAATTCTTCGACTTCTACATCTACGCTACTGCCGCCGTGCTGGTCTTCCCGGCACTGTTCTTCCCCGGGGAAGACGCGACGACGGCGCTGCTGGCCTCCTTCGCCACCTTCTCGATCGCCTTCTTCGCCCGTCCGCTGGGCGCGGTGGTCTTCGGCCACTTCGGCGACAAGGTGGGCCGCAAGGCGACGCTGGTGGCTGCGCTGCTGACCATGGGGATCTCGACCGTCATCATCGGGCTGCTGCCGACCTATGCCCAGATCGGCGTCGCGGCGCCGGCGCTGCTGGCGCTCTGCCGCTTCGGCCAGGGCTTCGGGCTGGGTGGTGAATGGGGTGGCGCGGTGCTGATCGCCACCGAGAACGCCCCCGAGGGCAAGAAGTCCTGGTACGGCATGTTCCCGCAACTGGGCGCGCCGGTCGGCCTGTTCCTGTCCTCGGGCCTGTTCTCGATCCTGCTGGCCTTCATGAGCCGCGACGACCTGCTGGCCTGGGGCTGGCGCATCCCCTTCCTGTTCTCGATGGTGCTGATCGCCATCGGCCTCTGGGTGCGCCTCTCGCTGGCCGAGACCCCGGCCTTCCAGAAGGCCATCGAAGAGGAAGAGCGCGTTGCCGTGCCCTTCGTCGAGATCTTCCGCAACCACAAGCGCAGCCTGTTCCTGGGTACCTTCGTGGCGCTGGCGACCTTCGTGCTGTTCTACATCGGCTCTGCCTACCTGCTGAGCTACAACGTCAAGGTGCTGGAAATGTCGCTGCCCGAGGCGCTGCGCATCCAGCTCTGGGGCGCGGTGATCTTCGGCATCTTCATCCCCGTCGCCGGCAAGCTGGCGGACCGGATCAGCCGCTTCACCCTGCTGCTCTGGGTGACCGTGGCGATCGGGGTGTTCTCCTTCGCGCTGGCACCGCTGCTGTCGGGCTCGCTGGCCGGGGTCTACGGCTTCGTCACCCTCGGCATGGCCCTGATGGGCATCACCTACGGCATCATCGGAGCGGTGCTGGCCGCGCCCTTCCCGACCTCGGTGCGCTACACCGGCTCGTCGCTGGCCTTCAACTTTGCCGGGATCGTGGGCGCCTCGCTGGCCCCCTATATCGCGACCTGGCTGCAGGCCAGCTACGGCATGGCCTACGTGGGCTACTACATGCTGCTGGCCGCCGTGATCACCCTGGTCTGTGTGCTGGCCATGGGGCGCGAGAAGGTCTGAGCGTCCATCATCCGGACTGCGAAATGCGAAAGGGCCGCCCTTGGGGGTGGCCCTTTTGCTGTCTGAGGGAAGCTGTCGGTGCGGCGATCAGAGCACGAACTGCACGATGGCGAGGACGATGACGACGAGGCCGACCAGGTAGATGATTGCATTCATGACGTTCTCCTTTGCGGGATCGGGCAGCTGTTGGGTTCGTCGACCTAACGGTTTGTCCGGCCTGCCGGTTCCCTTGCCGGTGCATCGCGCACCGCCGGGAGCGTCTGGAGAGGGCCGAGGCATGGTGGATTGTCATCCACCCTACGCACACCGGCACCGGAGGGTGCGAAAGGCGTAGGGTGGGTGCAACCCACCTGTGCCGGCCTGCGGCGCGCGCGGGCTCAGACCAGCCGCGAGACCTCTTTGGCCGCGCGCACGAAATCGGCAAACAGCGGATGCGGCGCGAAGGGCTTGGACTTGAGCTCGGGGTGGAACTGCACGCCGATGAACCAGGGATGGTCCTTGACCTCGACGATCTCCGGCAGGCGGCCGTCCGGCGACATGCCCGAGAAGGTCAGCCCGCAGTCTTCCAGCTGATCGCGGTACTTGATGTCGACCTCGTAGCGGTGACGGTGGCGCTCCTCGATCTCGGTTGCGCCATAGACCTCGGCCACCTTGGAGCCCTCGGCCAGATGCGCGGTATAGGCGCCAAGACGCATGGTGCCGCCCTTGTCGTCATCGACCTTGCGCTTCACGGCGTGGTTGCCCTTCACCCATTCCTTGAGGTGATATACCACCGGCTCGAAGCGCTTCTGGCCCGCCTCGTGGTCGAATTCCTCCGAGCCCGCGGCCTCGATCTTGGCGAGGTTGCGCGCGGCTTCGATCACGGCCATCTGCATGCCGAGGCAGATGCCCAGGTAGGGGATCTTGCGGGTGCGGGCGAACTCGGCCGCCTTGATCTTGCCTTCCGTGCCGCGCTCGCCGAAGCCGCCGGGAACCAGGATGGCATGGAAGCCTTCCAGGTGAGGGGCGGCGTCCTCGTGGTCGAAGATCTCGGCGTCGACCCATTCGACATTGACCTTGATCCGGTTGGCCATGCCGCCGTGAACCAGCGCTTCCTTGATCGACTTGTAGGCGTCTTCCAGCTGCGTGTACTTGCCGACGATGGCGATCTTCACCTCTCCGTCGGTCTTGTGGATGCGGTCCTGAACATCCTGCCAGACCGTCAAGTCGGGCTTGGGCGCGGGAGAGATGTTGAAGGCATCCAGCACCGCCTGGTCCAGCCCCTCGCGGTGATAGGACAGCGGCGCCTCGTAGATCGACTTGAGGTCATAGGCCGCCACCACGTGCTCCTTGCGCACGTTGCAGAAAAGGGCGATCTTCTCGCGCTCCTTCTCGGGGATCGGCTGTTCCGAGCGGCAGACCAGGATGTCGGGCGCGATGCCGATGCTCTGCAACTCCTTGACCGAGTGCTGCGTCGGCTTGGTCTTCAGCTCGCCGGAAGCGGCCAGGTAGGGCAGCAGGGTCAGGTGCATGAAGATGCATTCGCCGCGCGGCTTGTCGTGGCTGAACTGGCGGATGGCTTCGAAGAAGGGCAGGCCCTCGATATCGCCGACAGTGCCGCCGATCTCGCAGAGCATGAAATCCACCTCGTCATCGCCGACCGAGAGGAAATCCTTGATCTCGTTGGTGACATGGGGAACCACCTGGATGGTCTTGCCCAGGTAGTCGCCACGGCGCTCTTTCTCGAGAACGTTGGAATAGATCCGGCCGGACGAGACGCTGTCGGTGTTGCGCGCGGCAACCCCGGTGAAGCGCTCGTAGTGGCCGAGGTCCAGGTCGGTCTCGGCGCCGTCGTCGGTCACGAAGACCTCGCCGTGCTCGAAGGGCGACATGGTGCCCGGATCGACGTTCAGATAGGGATCCAGCTTGCGCAGCCGGACCGAGAAGCCGCGCGCCTGCAGCAGCGCGCCCAGGGCAGCCGATGCGAGGCCCTTGCCAAGGGACGACACGACGCCGCCGGTGATGAAAACATATCTGGCCATGGATCTGGGGCTCCCGTGGAATACTCAAGCGCGGTTGCGCAATAGATCACCTTTGCGGCCCGAAGAGGGCAGCATCACGGGATTTGACCGATAGCAGATTCGCCCGGCTCTGGCAACAGCCAGCCGCTAGATGCTGGGTAACGCAGCGTTACCGTCGCAAGGTGTAGTGGGTTCTGAAGGGGGAAGGTCCCGGGCCGGGCGCGGGGGCGCCCGGGCGGTGTCTTCCGGCGGTTCCCGGTCCGGTCAGTCGGCCGAGGGGGTCAGGGTATTGCTGCCCGAGGCGCCCGAGGGCGGGGGCAGCAGGCCGTCGGGATCGGCGGCTGGGGCTTCGGTGCCGGTTTCCGCTGCCGGCGGCGGGGCCAGGCGGTCGAGAACCGAAGAGCCGGCGGATTTCTCTGCGGCGACGATGGTCAGCGCCAGCGAGGTGACGATGAAGGCGCCGGCCAGCACCCAGGTGACCTTGCCGAGCGCGGTGGCCGCTGCCCGCCCGGTCATCGCGCCGCCGCCACCCATGCCGAGGCCGCCGCCTTCGGAACGTTGCAGCAGCACCACGCCGATCAGCGCCAGCGCGAGGATCAGGTGGACGATCAGGACGACGTTTTCCATGTACTCAGCTCGTTTCGGTCGAGGGCGCGCGACCGGAGGCGGCGCCTGGATGTCTGGGGTCTTGGCGGCGGCAGAGCGCCATTCGGCGGGTATCTAAGCCACGCGGGGCCGCGCCGCAACCCCGAATGGCCGTTGCGGCGGGGGCGGGCAGGGGGCTGCGCCCCCGCGGTCACGCGCCGGGCCGGGCCCTTGGCGCCCTGCGCGCGCCCGGGCCAGCGGGCCGGACGCGGCGACAGCGCCTTTCGGTCTCAGCGGTCGTCGTCGACGTCGTCCATGTCGACCTGCCCCGAAAGGCGGCGACGGATCAGCGACCAGCTCAGCCCGATGCCTAGCACCAGCGACAGCGAGACGATGCCGATCCAAAGCAGCGAGTTGCGGTTCTCGAGGCCGAGCAGGCCGAAATCCGACAGTACCCAGATCAGCGCGGCGGCAATGGCCAGCACCAGCCCCATGCCGAAGACCCCGATCGAGCGCAGGGTGGCCCGCAGATAGATCACGTAGCCGACGAAGAGAAGCAGCCCGAACAGCACCGTGACCGACATGAAGTCGGGCCAGTTCGTCATGATCCAGGTGACATAATTGTATTCGGTCGGGTTGTAGGTGGCGGCGATCAGCACGAAGGCCACCAACCAGCGCGTCAAGAACCCCATCAATGTCCCCCTTGAATATGGTTCCGGCAAATGCCCCTGCCCGGTTGGCCCGGGTTCGGATTCTTCAAAGTCTTGCAAGTGGCCGATGATGTGCCCTTTTCGGTGCTCCCTGTCCAGCCAAACGCCCGGGAATGGTTCCTTTGTCGCGTTCGGCAAGTCAGCTCGCTTGCCGCCGGGGCAGGGGGCTCCCCCGTTCCGGGGGGCGTCGCCTGGCGCCGGCTCCCGCTTGGCGGGGATTGGCGGGCGCTTCCGGCGCGGCGCAGATTCGGGTTTCTTCCGTCCGGCCCCTTCGCTATACCGGCGCGGGTTTGGGCCCTGCGCTGAGGCGCGCGCCCGTCACGCAGCCAAGTCAGACAAGTCAGAAAGGACCGGACATGGCCAATGTCGTAGTCGTCGGTGCCCAGTGGGGCGACGAGGGGAAAGGCAAGATCGTGGACTGGCTCTCGGAGCGCGCCGATGTGATCGCGCGTTTCCAGGGCGGACATAACGCCGGCCATACGCTCGTCATCGACGGCAAGGTCTACAAGCTGAACGCGCTGCCCTCGGGCGTGGTGCGCGGCGGCAAGCTGTCGGTCATCGGCAACGGCGTGGTGCTGGATCCCTGGCACCTGGTCGGCGAGATCGCCAAGATCCGCGAGCAGGGCGTCGAGATCAGCCCCGAGACCCTGATGATCGCCGAGAACACGCCGCTGATCCTGCCGCTGCACGGCGAGCTGGACCGGGCGCGGGAAGAGGCCTCCTCCAAGGGCACCAAGATCGGCACCACCGGTCGCGGCATCGGCCCCTGCTACGAGGACAAGGTGGGCCGTCGCGCGATCCGCGTCGCCGACCTGGCCGACCGCGCCACGCTGGAAGCCCGCGTCGACCGCGCCCTGACCCACCACAATGCGCTGCGCGCCGGGCTGGGTCTCGAGGCCGTCGACCGCGACGCGCTGATCGCCATGCTGGACGAGATCGCCCCCGAGATCCTGCAATACGCCGCCCCGGTCTGGAAGGTGCTGACCGAGAAGCGCAAGGCCGGCAAGCGCATCCTCTTCGAGGGCGCGCAGGGCTCGCTGCTGGACATCGACTTCGGCACCTATCCCTTCGTCACCTCCTCGAACGTGATCGCGGGCCAGGCGGCCACCGGCGTCGGCATCGGCCCGGGCTCGATCGACTTCGTGCTGGGCATCGTCAAGGCCTACACCACCCGCGTCGGCGAAGGCCCCTTCCCGACCGAGCTGCAGGACGAGACCGGCCAGCGCCTCGGCGAGCGGGGCCATGAGTTCGGCACCGTGACCGGGCGCAAGCGGCGCTGCGGCTGGTTCGATGCGGCGCTGGTCAAGCAGACCTGCGCGGTCTCGGGCGTCAACGGCATCGCGCTGACCAAGCTCGACGTGCTGGATGGCTTCGAGACGCTGAAGATCTGCACCGGCTACGAGCTGGACGGCAAGCGCGTCGACTACCTGCCGACCGCCTCCGACCAGCAGGCCCGCTGCACGCCCATCTACGAGGAAATGCCCGGCTGGAGCGAATCCACCGAAGGCGCCCGCAGCTGGGCCGATCTGCCGGCCAATGCGATCAAGTACGTCCGCCGTGTCGAAGAGCTGATCGAATGCCCGGTGGCGCTGCTCTCGACCAGCCCCGAGCGTGACGACACGATCCTGGTCACCGATCCCTTCGCGGACTGATCCCGGTCGGGTAGGGGGCTCTGCCCCCGTCGCCGGAGGGCGACCATGCTAAAGGGGTAGGGGGCTCCGCCCCCGTCCCGGCAAGCCGGGCCTCCCCCGCAGTATTTTCAGCCCTCGGATAGATAGAAGGGCCTCTTGCTTCCATCCGACGGCTTCAAATACTGCGGGGGGAAGCGCCGCAGGCGCGGGGGGCAGAGCCCCCACCACCGACACCCAAAGGAGACCATCATGGCACTGAGTTACAAGGCCCGCCGGCGCTGGTCGCTTCTGGTCCTGATCATCGGGCTGCCGCTCTATATCGTGGCCTGCGTGACGGTGATGAACTGGCTCGGCCGCCCGCCGATCCTGGTCGAGCTGCTGGTCTATGTCGTCCTCGGTGTGCTCTGGGCCTGGCCGCTGCGCGCGGTCTTCCGGGGCATCGGCCAGGCCGATCCCTCGGAGGTGGCGCAGGGGGATGCAGAGGGCGACGGAAAGGCCTAGAACGGCAGCGGGGAGGATCGCGACCCAACAGGAGACCGCATGTCCGTCCGCACGCCGCCGCATCTGGCCACCCTCATCATCCTGACCGGCAGTGCCGTCCTGACGATCAACATGTTCGTGCCCTCGCTGCCCGGCATGGCGCGCGACTTCGGCGTCGACTATGGCGCGATGAGCATGGTCATCGGGGCCTACCTCGTGGTCACGGCGATCATGCAGCTGCTCTTTGGTCCGCTCTCGGACATGGTCGGGCGGCGCCCGGTGATGCTGGGCGGAGTCGCCGTCTTCACGGTTGCCTCGGCAGTCTGCGCGCTGACCTCGGATATCACCGTGTTCTGGATCGGACGCATGCTGCAGGCGGCGGCCACCGTCGGCGTTGCCCTCAGCCGGGCCGTGCTGCGCGACCAGTACGACCCGCGCGAGATCGCCCGAAAGATGTCCACGGTCTCGATGGTCATGGCCGTGGGTCCGCTGGTCGGCCCGGCGCTTGGCGGGGTCATCGACGAGATCTTCGGCTGGCGCGGCAACTTCGTCTTCTACACGGGGCTGGGCCTTGCGGTGCTGATCCTCGCCTGGGTCGACCTTGGCGAAACCCACCACAGCCGGGGCGCCGGTTTCGCCGCCCAGTTCCGCGCCTGGCCCGAGCTGCTGCGCTCGCCGCGCTTCTGGGGCTATGCGATCTGCTGGAGCTTCTCGATCGCCACCTTCCACGTCTTCGTCACCGCCGCCCCCCTGGCCTTCTCGACGGCCTTC
>NZ_AFPM01000234.1 GCF_000220565.1 Oceanicola sp. S124
TGGTGGTTGTTGCGGCAATGCCCTCCTTCCACCGTGCGCTCCGGTCTAAGCCATCATTGGACAATATTTTGATCCTTGAAGTATGAATGAAGTTTTTCTTCCTGAGTATATGCGGATACTTCGCAATAGATCCACATTTCGATCTTTGATTGACAGAGTTTCGTGCTTTTAGGTCAATTGGCGCACTATGCGTCAGCATTCGTTCGGAAGGGGCGTCCTGCGGGGCGCCCCTTTGCGTTGTGCTTTGCGGGAACCCCGGGGCCGGGCTGGCGTTGCCTCTGCATAGCCGCTGCCACAGGACCCGCCGTGACCGATCTCTCAGACGACAGCCACTCCGGGCACCTGGCCCCCGAATCCGACACCGCCGATGTCGAGGAGCTTGAGCCGCATCTGCCCTCGACCGCCGCCGCCGTCCACGAGGTGATCCGCCGCGCCGGCGAGAAGGAGATGGACCGCGACGGCATGGCGCTGATGTGGTCGGCCATCGCCGGTGGCATCACAATGGCCACCTCCTTCATGGCGCGGGGGCTGCTGCATGCGCATCTGCCCGAAACCGACGTCGGATTCCTGTTCGAGGCCATGGGCTATACCGTCGGCTTCATCTTCGTCATCTGCGCCGGGCAGCAGCTGTTCACCGAGAACACCGTGACACCGGTGCTGCCGCTGATGTCCCGGCCGCGCCTGTCCAAGCTGTGGCGGGTGCTGCGGCTCTGGGGGATCGTGCTGGCGGGCAATACCATCGGCGGCGCCGTTGCGGCCGGGGTCTTTGCCTGGATGCCGCTCTTCGATGCCGAGACTTCGGAGAGCTTCGCGAAGATCGGGCTGCACCTGATCGGCAAGCCCGCGGACGAGATGTTCGCCGGTGGCATCGTCTCGGGCTGGCTGATCGCGACGCTGGTCTGGGCCATGGCGGCGGCGCCGCAGGCCCGGCTGCCGCTGATCTTCCTGGCCACCTGGATCATCTCGCTGGGCGACTTTCCCCATGTCGTCGCGGGCACGGTCGAGGTGCTCTACCTCGTCTTCCTCGGCAACGAGGGGCTGGTCCCGGTGGTGGTCGAATTCTGGCTGCCGACGCTGGCGGGCAATGTCATCGGCGGCACGCTGATCTTTGCCCTGGTCGCCCATGCCCAGGTGCGCGCCGATGTCGAGGCGCATCCGCCGGGCGGCACCGGGAAGGACGGCAAGGCGGGCAAGGAAAAAGGGGCCCCGCCGCGCGGAGCCCCCTCGGATGGCGCGAGCTGAGGATCAGCTGCGCACCAGCTTCTCGTAGGTCTCGACCATGTCCTTGGCCAGGGCGCCCACCTCGAAGGTGTAATCGCCGATCTGGCCGACGGGGGTCACCTCGGCAGCGGTGCCGGTCAGCCAGCACTGTTCGAAGCCTTCCATCTCTTCGGGCATGATGTGGCGCTCGTGCACGGTGATGCCCTTCTGCTTCAGCAGGTCGATCACCGTGCGACGGGTGATGCCGTTCAGGAAGCAGTCGGCCAGCGGGGTATGCACTTCGCCGTCCTTGACGAAGAAGATGTTGGCGCCGGTCGCCTCGGCCACGTAGCCGCGGTAGTCCATGAACAGCGCGTCCGAGCAGCCCTTGGCCTCGGCCGCGTGCTTGGACATGGTGCAGATCATGTAGAGACCGGCGGCCTTGGCATGCACGGGGATGGTCTCGGGCGAGGGGCGCTTCCACTTGGCGATGTCGAGCTTGGCGCCCTTCATCTTGGCGTCACCGTAGTAGTTGCCCCATTCCCAGCCGGCCACGGCCAGGCGCACCGGGTTGCGGGCCGAGCTGACGCCCATGTCCTCGCCGGCACCGCGCCAGGCGATGGCACGCACGTAGGCGTCCTTCCAGCCGTTGGCTTCCAGCATGGCGTATTTGGCCGCCTCGATCTCTTCCACGGAATAGGGGATCTCGAAGTCCAGCATCTGCGCCGATTTGCGCAGCCGTTCGGAATGCTCCACCCCCTTGAAGATCTTGCCGTTGTAGCAGCGTTCACCTTCGAAGACGGAGGAGGCATAGTGCAGGGCATGGGTCAGCAGGTGTACGTTCGCAGAGCGCCACTCAACCAGCTTGCCATCCATCCAGATCTTGCCGTCGCGGTCGTCATATGCAGACATCGCAACCTCCTGACATCAAAATTTTCCATATGTTGCGCCGAAATGATCCGAACCGGACATAATATTTCGTTTCAACACGGGTTACGTAACTTTTGATTCTTGGAATGTCAACAAGCCTGACTTATTCTTCCACAGGCGGCGGCAAGGCTTGGCTAAGCCGGATCTAGCGCCTATCGTCGGATGGCTCGAACAGGGGGCCAGCGAAGGGCCTCGCGCAAGGTCCAGCGCGGGCCCAATCAAGGCCCAGCTAAGGGAGGTCTCATGTCGGAAGTCCAGGTCGGTGACTCGCTGCTTTTCCTGACGGATGAACAACTTCGTCAGGGGATAGAGGCGATGTTCTTCGCCTATCGCGGCTTTACCGCCGCGCCGGACCTGATGCTGGACGGCACCGGCTATGGCCGGGCGCATCACCGCGCGCTGCACTTCATCGCCCGGGCGCCGGGGATGAACGTGAACCGGCTTCTGCTGATCCTCGGGGTCACCAAGCAGAGCCTCAACCGCGTGTTGCGCACCCTGATCGCCGACGAGATGGTCGAAAGCCGCATCGGGCGGGCCGACAAGCGCGAAAGGCATCTCTACCTGACCGAGAAGGGCGCGGCGCTGGAACAGAAGCTGTCGGATGCGCAGCGCAAGTGGATGCGCGATGCCTATCGCAAGGCCGGTCCCGAAGCGGTGGCGGGTTTCCGGCAGGTGCTTGACGCGCTGATGGACGCCGAGATCC
>NZ_AFPM01000233.1 GCF_000220565.1 Oceanicola sp. S124
GCCGGTCATCCCTGGCGCAACCCGATCTCGGTTAGGGTCGAGCTGCCCCGGGCTGGGGTGGCAGGGATGGCATCGCCGCTGCCGCTCTGCGGCCCCTCTCTCCGGTCGGTGCCACCGGTCCCGTCCGGGGCTTCAGCGCGCTGGACATCTGGCCGATGCGCCGCAGCAACGCCCCCGAAGCCGCGACCTGCGTGGGCCCGGCGGCTGGGGGACATGCACCCGCCTTGGCGGTCCGCTCGGGGGGCGCCTCGGCGGCCCGCGCCCGTCACGGGCAGGCCCCGGGCAGTTCCTTTGGGGGCACTTCTGCCGCGGGGGCGCAATACCGCTCTAGGTCACCGAGACCCAGCTTTGCGCCTCATACGCCTCGGCCATCTTGTGAACGCTGCGCTCTATCTCGATACCCTTCTCGAAGTCGATGAGATGGGCCGGACGGCCGTGGATGGCGTTCAGCAGTTCACAGCACTCGATCACCTTCAGGTCGTTGAAGCCCAGCCCGTGCCCGGGGGCGGGGACGAACTGGCCGTAGATCGGATGGGCGGGGCCGGCCAGAAGGCGGGTGTACCCGGCCTCGGCGGCATCGCCCCCGGCGCGGTAGACCTCGACCTCGTTCATCCGTTCCTGGTCATAGGTGATCGACCCGGCCGAGCCGTAGATCTGCAGGGCGATCCGTCCCTTGCGCCCCCAGGCCGAGCGGTTGGCCATCAGCACGCCCGAGGCGCCGTCCTTCATCCGGAACAACACGTTGGCGATGTCATGGGTCTCGACCGGGCGGCGGTCGCCCTCTGAGGTGAGGCGGTCGGGGTAGGGGCGGGCCATGTCGGTGGTGACCCGGTCCAGCGGCCCGAACAGCGTGGTGATCAGCGACAGCGGATGCACCGCGAAGTCATCCAGCGCGCCGTAACCCGAGTTTGCATCATGCTTCCAGTAGAAGACCTCCTCCGGGTCGGCCATGAAATCCTCGTCCATTTCGGCGCGGATGTGGGTGACCCTGCCGATGGCCCCCTGCGCCAGCAGGTCGGCAATCTGCCGGATCATCGGGTTCTGGATGTAGTTGTAGCCAAGCGCGGCGATGCGGCCCGAGGCCCGGGCCACGTCGCGCATCTGCAGCGCGTCCTCGAACTTCGGCGCCATCGGCTTCTCGCACCAGACGTGCTTGCCGGCCTCAAGGGCGGCAATGGCCATCTCGGGATGGAAGGCATTTGGCGTGGTGACCGAGATTACCTCGACCTCCGGGTCAGCCAGCAGGTCACGCCAGTTGCCGGTCGCCTTCTCGAAGCCGAAGGCGTCGGCGCGGGTGCGGGCCAGGTCGGCATCCACCTCGGCCAGGTGCACCAGGCGGATCGCCGGGGTGTCGCCGAAGGTCGGCCCGACGGCATTCCACGCCAGCGCGTGGCATTTTCCCATGTATCCGGTCCCGATGAGACCAATTCCGAGCGACGTCATGCGCGCACCTTCACCGTCGGGGCCGCAATTCATGTACTATTTGTTGCGGCGATTCCAAAAATATGGAATTTTTCTTCCACCAATGAATGAGTGGGTCAAGCATGAATGACAGAGGTCCCGAGGGGAAAGCTGAAACGGGCGTTCCGCCGCGCAGTTTCGACGAGCTGCGCCAGATGATCGCCGCCAAACCGGGGGAGCTGCCCCGGCGGCTGAGCCAGGCGGCGCAATTCGCCCTGGCGAATCCCGATGACATCGCCCTGGGCACGGCGGCCAGCGTGGCGACGGCTGCAGGGGTGCAGCCCTCGACGCTGATCCGGTTGGCGCAGCATTTCGGCTACCAGGGCTTTTCCGACTTCCAGACGGTGTTCCGCGAGCGGCTCAAGAGCCGTGCCTCGGTCTACGAGGATCGGCTGCGTCAGATCGAGACCGATGTCGCCGGAGATACTTATGAAAGCGCACTGCTGAACGGGTTCTTCCGGGCGGCGCGGCAGTCGCTCGACGGTGTCTCAGCCAGCATGGATTCGGCAGTTTTCGGCAGTGCTGTCAGCGTTCTGGCCAAGGCTGACACGATTTTCCTGGTGTCGCGGCGGCGGGCCTATCCGCTGGCCGCACAGATGGCCTACACCTTCGGCACCCTCGGGATCAGGACGATGATGGTCGACAGCGCCATGGCCGTCGACAGCGAGATCGTGCGGACGGCAGGCCCCCGCGATGCGGCGGTGGTCTGCTCCTTCGCGCCCTATACGCCCGCCACCATCGGGCTGGCGGAAGAGCTGGCCGAGGCGGGTGTGCCGATCATCGCGATCACGGATTCGGCCCTGTCACCGCTGGCCCCCCTGGCGAGCCATTGGTTCGAGGTCGCGGAACAGGCCTTCAACGGATTCCGCTCTCTCTCGGCCAGCATGGCGCTGACCATGGCCCTGCCCGTAGCCGTGGCCGAGCGGCGCCGGCTGGGAGGCTGAGGGAGGCATCTTCGGGTGAGATGTGGATATTCCATATTGACTACCGTGTGGAACAAATGTTTCATCCGTGCGGAATGGAGACCGCAGGGCGCGGAGAGCAGGGGGAGTTCATGACAGGATCGGACGTGACACAGCTGGACGTCATCACCATCGGGCGATCCTCGGTGGATCTCTACGGCACACAGGTGGGTGGCCGGCTTGAGGATATGGGTTCTTTCGACAAGTATATCGGCGGGTCACCCACCAATATCGCCTGCGGGACCGCGCGGCTGGGGCTGCGCTCGGGCCTGATCACCCGGGTCGGGGATGAGCACATGGGCCGCTTCATCCGCGAAGAGCTGGCGCGCAATGCCGTGGACACCCGCGGCGTGATCACCGATCCCCAGCGGTTGACGGCGCTGGTCCTGCTGGGCATCCGCGACGAGGAACAGTTTCCGCTGATCTTCTACCGCGAGAACTGCGCCGACATGGCGCTTTGCGAGGATGACATCGATCCGGGCTATATCGCCTCGGCGCGTTCGGTGGTGGCCACGGGCACCCATCTCAGCCATCCGCGCACCGAGGCGGCGCTGCTCAAGGCACTGCACCTGGCGCGCGGGGCAGGGGTGCGCACCGCGCTCGACATCGACTACCGCCCGAACCTCTGGGGCGTGGCCGGCCATGGCGAGGGCGAAAGCCGCTTCGTCGCCTCCGAGACGGTGACGCGGGCGCTGCAGGCCAAGCTGCACCTCTTCGACCTGATCGTCGGCACCGAGGAAGAGTTCCACATCGCCGGCGGCACCACCGACACGCTCGCGGCGCTGCGCGCTGTGCGGGCCCTGTCGGGCGCGGTGCTGGTCTGCAAGCGTGGCGCGCTCGGCGCCGTGGCCTTTGCCGGAGCGATCCCAGACACGCTGGACGGCGGAGAGAGCGGCCCCGGCTTCCCGATCGAGGTATTCAACGTGCTGGGCGCGGGCGACGGCTTCATGTCGGGGCTGCTGAAGGGCTGGCTGGAGGATGCGCCCTGGCCGGTCGCACTGACCTATGCCAATGCCTGCGGGGCCTTCGCGGTCAGCCGTCACGGCTGCACCCCGGCCTATCCAAGCCTCGAGGAACTGAACCTACTGATCCGGCGCGGCGTGCAGCGCCCCGACCTGCGCAACGATGCCGAGCTGGAGCAATTGCACTGGTCGACCACCCGGGCGAATGCCTGGCTCGACCTGAGGGTGCTGGCCTTCGACCACCGGATCCAGCTGGAAGAGATGCAGGGCTTCACGCCCGAGAAGGGCGCGCGGTTCAAGGACCTGTGCCTCGACGCGGCGCTGGCGGTGCGCGCGGGGCGCCGCGGCTACGGCATTCTCTGCGACAACCGCATCGGGCGGCGCGCCCTGCACCGCGCCTCGGGCACCGGGCTGTGGATCGGCCGGCCGGTGGAATGGCCCGGTGCCCGCCCGCTGGAGCTGGAGCCCGAGCTGGGGCCGGACCTCGGCGGTCTGGTCGAATGGGCGCGCGAGAACGTGGTCAAGGTGCTCTGCTTCTGCCATCCCGACGACAGCGCCGAGATCTGGGCGGCCCAGGAACAGACGGTGCGCAGGCTTTTCGCCGCCGCGCGCCGCAACCGGCTGGAATTCCTGCTGGAACTGGCGCCCTCGAAGGTCGGACCCGTCGCCGAGGACACCACGGCACGGCTGATCCAGCGGTTCTACGATCTTGGCGTCTATCCCGACTGGTGGAAGCTTGAGCCAATGCGCTCGGTCCCGGCCTGGCAGCAGGCGGTGGCGGCGATCGAGCGCAACGATCCCCATACGCGCGGCATCGTCGTGCTGGGTCTCGATGCGCCGGAGGCCGAACTGGCCGAGAGTTTCGCGGTGGCCGCCCGGTTCGATCTGGTCAGGGGTTTCGCCGTCGGCCGGACGATCTTTGCCGATGCGGCGCGCGCCTGGATGGCGGGCGGGATGGACGACGCACAGGCCGTCGCGCAGATGACCGAGAGGTTCGCGCGGCTGTGCAGCATCTGGGACAGGGCGCGGCAGGACGCGCAGGAGGCAGCCGCGTGAGCGAAACGATCCGACTGACCGCGGCGCAGGCCATGGTGAAATGGCTGGCCGTGCAGATGACCGAAGAGGGCGAGCGTTTCATCGACGGCGTCTGGGCAATCTTCGGCCACGGCAATGTCGCCGGCATGGGCGAGGCGCTGCACCGCTACCGCGATGAGCTGCCCACCTGGCGCGGCCAGAACGAACAGACCATGGCCCATGCCGCGATTGCCTATGCCAAGACCAAGCGGCGCCGGCGCGCGCAGGCGGTCACCACCTCCATCGGGCCGGGCGCAACCAACCTCGTCACCGCCGCCGCCCTGGCCCATGTTAACCGCCTGCCGCTGCTGATGATCTGCGGCGATGTCTTCGCCAACCGCCGTCCCGATCCGGTGTTGCAGCAGATCGAGGATTTCGACGATGGCACCGTTTCCGCCAATGACTGCTTCCGCCCGGTCGTGCGCTACTTCGACCGGATCACCCGGCCTGAGCATCTGCTGACCTGCCTGCCGCGCGCTTTGCGCGTGATGACGGATCCGGCGAACTGCGGGCCGGTCTGCCTGTCCTTCTGCCAGGACGTGCAGGCCGAAGCCCATGACTACCCGCTGTCCTTCTTCCAGCCGCGCATCTGGCGCATTCGCCGCCCCATGCCCGACCCGAGAGAGCTGGAAGATGCCCTGGCCGCGCTGCGCGCCGCCGAACGTCCGCTGATCGTCGCCGGGGGCGGGGTGCTCTATTCCGGGGCCGAGGCAGCGCTGGCGGCCTTTGCCGCCCGGCACGATATCCCGGTGGTCGAAACCCAGGCCGGGAAGGGCGTGCTTGGCTGCGACAACCCGCACAACTTCGGATCGCCCGGGGTGACCGGCTCGGGCTGCGGCAATGCGCTGGCCGCCCGTGCCGACCTGGTGCTGGGCATCGGCACGCGGTTCCAGGATTTCACCACCGGCTCCTGGGCGCTGTTCGACAGGGACTGCCGTTTCGTGTCGATCAACCTTGCGGGACATGACGCGGCCAAGCATGGCGCGCTGCCCGTGGTCGGTGATGCGCGCATGGCGCTGGTGGCCCTGTCGGACCTGATGGGAGACAGGCGCTTTGGCTGGCAGGATCCCGCGGCGCGGGACAGCTGGCAGGAGGCGGTTCGCGCCGTCACCGCCGCACCGGTCGCGGCGGGGCTGCCGACCGATGCCCAGGTGATCGGCGCGGTGCAGCGCACGGCCACCGACCGCACCGTCGCCATGTGCGCGGCGGGCACCATGCCGGGGGCGCTTCAGGTGCTCTGGCAGGCGGCGCCGGGGGGCTATCACATGGAATACGGCTATTCCTGCATGGGCTACGAGATCGCCGGCGCCATGGGCATCAAGCTGGCCGCGCCGGAGCGGGATGTCGTGTGCTTCGTCGGCGACGGCTCCTACATGATGGCGAACTCTGAGCTGGCCACGGCGGTGATGCGGCGGGTGCCCTTTACCGTCGTGCTGACCGACAACCGGGGCTACGGCTGCATCAACCGCTTGCAGATCGCCAGCGGCGGGGCCGAGTTCCGCAACATGTACAAGGACTCCGATCTCGAGGCGCTGCCGCAGATCGACTTCGTGGCCCATGCCGGCGCCATGGGGGCCCACGCCGAGAAGGCCGCCGATATCGCGGATCTCGAGGCGCGCATCCTCGCCGCCCGCGACCGGGACATTCCGACGGTGATCGTGATCGACACCGATGCCGCGCCGGGCCTCGATCTGGGCGGCCACTGGTGGGACGTCGCCGTCCCGCAGGCCGGGGACGGCCCGCGCCTGGACGCCGCCCGCGCCCGCCACGCCCAGAATGCGGCGCGGCAGAACCCTGTTGATTGATCGGAGACTGACATGGCCATCAGGATCGGCATTTCCCCAATCTCGTGGCAGAACGACGACCTGCCGGAGCTGACCGCGCAGTACACGATGGACCAGGCCCTGCGCGAGGCGCGCGGGATCGGCTATCGCGGCGTCGAGCGCGGGCGGCAGATGCCCGAGGGCACCGAGGCCCTGCGCGGCTACCTCGACCAGCACGACCTTGCGCTCTGCGGCGGCTGGTGCTCGGGCAACCTGTTGGTCAACGACGTCGAGACCGAATGGCAGGCCATCCGGGGCCAGGTGGCGCAGTTCGCCGCGCTGGACGCGCCCTGCATCGTCTATTCCGAATGCTCGAACACCGTTCAGGGGGATATCGGCGTGCCGGTCAATGACCGTCCCCGGCTGGGACGCGAAGGAGTGCGGGCCTATGCCCGCAAGCTCTCGGAACTGGCGAAACGGGTGGCCGGGGCGGGCACGGTGCTGTCCTATCATCACCACATGGGCTCGATCATCGAGGCCGAGGAGGAGGTCGACTGGCTGATGGCGGCCAGCGGTCCCGAGGTGACGCTGTGCTTTGATACCGGGCACCTGCTGTTCGGCGGCGGAGATGTCCTGGCGACCCTGGACCGCTGGGCCGAGCGGGTCCATCACGTCCATTTCAAGGATATCCGGCCCGGGGTGGTGCGGGACGTGCGGGACAACCGCCGCTCGTTCCTGGAGGCGGTGATCGCCGGGGCCTTCACCGTGCCCGGCGACGGCTGCATCGACTTCCAGGCGGTCGCGGACCGGCTGAAGGCCATGGGCTACGATGGCTGGATCGTGGTCGAGGCCGAGCAGGACCCGGCCAGCGCCCCGCCCGAAGCCTATGCACGGATGGGATACGAGACGATCCTGCAGGTCTGCGCCCGCGCCGGCCTGCAGGTCACGCGCCTGGAAGAGGGGAGGGTCTGAGCATGGCCGATCTGCAACTGAAACCGCAGCGGGACAGCGGCTGCATCACCCGTGTGACGCCTGAAAGCGCAGGCTGGGGCCATGTCGGCTTCGAGGTCCATCGACTGGCGGCAGGCGAGACCCTCGAAGGGGCGGCAAGCGACCGCGAGACCTGCCTGGTCTGGGTGTCCGGCCGTGGGCAGGCGCAGGCCGTAGGCCATGACTTCGGCGAACTGGGCGAGCGGATGAGCCCCTTCGACGGGCCGCCCCATGCGCTCTATGTTCCCGCCGGCGCGGACTGGGCGGTCACCGCCACCACCGCGCTTGAGCTTGCCGTCTGCTCGGCCCCCGGAGGCGGCGATTTCGCCGCCCGCGCGATCCCGCCCGGCACCCATCCGGTCGAACGGCGCGGCACGGGTTCGAACCTGCGCCACGTGCACAACATCATGCCCGAGGACGACGGCGCGGCGCAGTCGCTGCTGGTGGTCGAGGTGATCACCCCCGGCGGCAATACCTCGTCCTACCCGCCGCACAAGCATGACCGCGACGCGCTGCCCGGGGAAAGCCAGCTGGAAGAGACCTATTATCACCGGCTGAACCCGCCCCAGGGCTATGCCTTCCAGCGCGTCTACACCGACGATCTCTCGCTGGACGAAACCATGTGCCTGTCGGACGGGGACGTGGTGCTGGTGCCGCGCGGCTATCACCCCTGCGCGACCCTCCATGGCTACGATCTGTACTACCTGAACGTCATGGCCGGGCCCCGGAGGGTCTGGCGCTTCCACAACCAGGAAGACCACGCCTGGCTTCTGAAGACCTGACAGCACCGGAGGGCCCCTCATGATCGACCCGCAACTGCAAGGCTGCCTCGACGAGTGGGCCGCAGGATGGGAGGCCCTCCCGCCCGGCGCCACCCCGGCCCAGAGGCGGACGCGGTTCGAGGTGATGAGCCACGCCATGCGCGGCCCCATGCCCGAAGACGTGGACGCCCGGACCGAGCACTGGATCGAGACCGAGGCCGGTCCGGTGCGGGTGCGGGTCTTCCGCCACTGCTCGGGCGGCGTGCAGCCCTGCCTGATCTACATGCACGGCGGTGGCTGGGTGCAGGGCAGCCCGGAAACCCATTGGGACATCACCGCCAGCCTTGCCGCGATGAACCGGCAGACGGTGATCAGCGTCGATTATGACCTGGCGCCCGAAGTGCCCTTCCCGGCAGCGATCGACCAATGTACCGCCGTCGCCCGCTGGAGCCATGCCAATGCCGCCCTGCTGGGTATCGACCCGGGTCGGATCGCCGTTGGCGGAGACAGCGCCGGGGCCAACCTGGCCGCCGTCATGGCGCTGGACCTGCGCGGCAGCGAGGTTGCCCTGACCGGCCAGCTGCTGGCCTATCCGCCCTGCGACTTCGACCGCTCGCGCCCCTCCTACACCGAAAACGGGGCGGGGCCGATGATCCGCCTCGACGCCCGGGTCGAGATGGCCTATTGCCCCGATCCCGATCTGCTCTCCTCGCCCCGCTGCGCGCCCCTGATGGCCGACAGCCTTGCAGGACTGCCGCCCGCCTTCGTCGCGGTGGCCGAACATGATCCGCTGCGTGACAGCGGCCGGGCCTATGCCGAGCGGCTTCAGGCCGAAGGGGTGGCGGTGACGCTGGAGGCGGGGCAGGGGCTGACCCATGGCTACCTGCGCTTCATCGGTCGCTGCGCGGCCTGTGACCGGGCGCTGAGCGCCATGGCGGCCTGGCTCGACGGGATCAATCGCGGCCCTGCGGCGCGCTGAGCGCGCGCCGGGCCGCAGCCCCTAGTCGGTATTTCTTTCACTGGCCGGACCCGGCCCGCGCATGTAGTGGCGGGCCGGGTCGTAGCGCTTGATCTGTCCGAGGGCCCGGGCCCCCATGAAGGGGGCCGTGGCAAGGGCGATGATCCGGGTGCGGAGGCGCTTGAACATGGGCAGGATCTTCACTGCGGCGCCCCTCAGTCGGGGCTCTCGGCGCGGCGGGCGCGCTGCGCCTTGCGCAGGCGGATCGTCCAGAAGATCGCGCTGGCGATCAGCAACACGTTGGCCGCCACGAGGATCGCCGAGACCGGCCGGTCGAGGAAGATCCAGTAGCCCTCGCGCGAGATCAGCAGCGAGCGGCGCAGGTTGTTCTCCAGCAGCGGTCCCAGGATCACCCCGATGACCAGCGGCGCCAGCGGATAGCCCCCCGCTCGCAGGAGGATCCCGACCACGCCGAAGCCCATCATCACCCAGAGATCGAAGACCGAGCTTTGCAGGGCGAAGGTGCCGATGGCACAGAGCAGCAGGACGACGGGCACCAGGTAGCTCTTCTTCAGTCGCAGCACCCAGACGAAGACCGGGGTCATCACGATGCCGACGACCAGCAGCGAGACGTTTGAGAACAGGTAGACCAGGAAGATGCCGCCGGCGATCTCGGGCTGGTCGGCGAACAGGGCCGGGCCGGGGAAGAAGCCGAGGATCAGCATGGCTCCGATCAGCACCGCCGAGGCCGCCTCGCCCGGGATGCCCAGGGCCAGGGTCGGCACCATGGCACCGCCGACGGTGGCGTTGTTGGCGCTTTCGGTGGCGACGACGCCGCCCTCGGCGCCCTTGCCATAGCCCTCTTCGGGCTTGGACATGGCCTTGGCCACCGCGTAGGAGGCGAAGGTCGAGATCGTGCCGCCGACTCCGGGCAGGGCGCCGAAAGCCGCGCCGATGGTCGAGGACCTGAGCAGGTTCTTCCAGTGGCGCAGGGTCAGCAGCACGCTGCGGAAGCCGGGGCGGACGGGTTTGACCGTGGGCTTCTCGTTCAGGTTGCCCGCCTGGACCTGCTGGGCCATTTCCGAGACCGCGAAGATGCCCACGACGATGGCGACGATATGGAAGCCGTTCAGCATCTCGTAGTGGAAGGCGAAGCGGAAGCCGGTCGAGAACTCGTCGGTGCCGATGGTGGCGATCAGCAGCCCGAGGGCGCCGGTCATCAGCCCCTTCAGCAGCGATCCGTCCGAGACGACGGCGATGGAAATCAGCCCGGTCAGCGCCAGCATGGCATATTCCGGCGGGGCGAAATTCGAGGCGAAATCGGCCAGCACCGGGGCGGTCAGGATCAGCACCAGCCCGCCGAACAGCCCGCCGAGCGCCGAGGCCGAGATGGCGATGCCGATGGCATCGGCGGCGCGGCCCTTCTGGGCCATGGGGTAGCCGTCAAACAGCGTTGCCGCCGCCAGCGGCGTGCCGGGAATGCGCAGCAGGATCGCCGAGATCGACCCCCCGCAGGAGCCTCCGACCCCGATAGCGATCAGGAACCCCATGGCCGAGACCGGCGGCATGTCGACCGCGAAGGGCAGCATCAGCACGATCCCCATGAGCGGCCCGAGGCCGGGCAGGGCGCCGACGACGAGGCCGAAGATGACCCCCAGCGTGGTGAGGATCAGCGTCAGCGGGGTGAAGAACTGATCGAGTCCTTGGATGAGCGATTGGGCAAGCATGATCTACCAGGGGATGTTCAGGTGAAGGAAGCCGCCGGGCAGCACGATCTTGAGCCAGGCCTCGAAGACGAAGGAGAACCCGAGCGAGATCAGCAGCGCCGGCACGAGGATCGCGACCGGGTTGCGGATCCCCGCCAGCAGCATGAGGGCGGCCAGCATGAGTGGCGTCGTGAGGTGGTAGCCCAGCGGGGCAAGGCTGCCGAGGTAGAGCGCGAAAATCGCCACCATCAGCGCCGGGCGCAGAAGCGCGCGCAACGGCACCCCCGGTGCGTCGGGGCCCTCGTCGCTGCGGGCGCGCAGCAGCCGCAGCGCCAGTTGCAGGGCGACCATGCCGCCCAGCAGGGCGGCGATGGCCTTGGGATAGGCGGCCGCGTTGTCATAGGGCCCGCCCGAGGCGATGCCCTGTCGTGCCATGTCGGTGGCCGCCTGCTGGAACACCAGCGCCACGACCCCGACAAAGAGCAGCGTGACGAGCCACTCGGCGTGAATTTTCCTGATCATCATTCCATCTTCCGGCTGTGGCTCGTCACGGGGCGCATCAGAGCTTCGAGAGCTCTTCTTCTTCCCATTTCAGCGCATCGCCCATGGCCTTGAGCTGACCGGCGACGGGGCCGACGACCTCGTCGTACTGATCCCAGTCCCAGTCAAGGAAGGCAAAGCCGAGCGCGGCAGCCTTGGCGCGCACCTCGGGGTTGGCAGTTGCCGCCTTCATCGCCTGGCGCAGCACCTCGACCCGCTCGGGCGGCGTGTCCTTGTGCACCAGCCACCAGTTCCAGCCCAGCGGAGCCAGGCCGCTCAGCCCCAGGTCGATGTCGAGATCGGCGATCGAGGGCGCATTGCCGAAGGCCTCGGCGCTGGCCGGCAGCTCGGAGAGCACCAGCTTGATCGCGTAGTTGTCGCCGTTCTGCTGGAACTCGCCCACGTTGATGAAGCCGAAGTCCAGCACGCCGTTCTTGAGATCGGACATGCCTTCGGCGTTGGCGGTGTAGGGAATGTTCTGGGCCACGCAGTCATAGCTTTGCAGGGCCTTGGCGATCACCATGTGGGGCAGGTTGTTGCGCGAGCCGGTGGTATAGCGCAGCTCGCCCGGGTGTTCGGCGCAATAGGCCATCATCTCTTCGAAGTCGGCCCAGCGGTCGTTCTCTGCCGAGGTGCCGATGGCGAAGGCGTTGGACGAGGCCGCATGCAGCGGGATGAAGTCGTCATAGGTCCAGTCGGCATTGCCCAGCACCGGCTGCAGCACCAGCGGTGCGACATAGCCGTCAAGGATGGTGTAGCCGTCCGCCGGCTTGTTCATGGCGATCATGAAGGCCTTGGTGCCGGCGGCACCGGGGGTCGAGATGACGGGCATCGAGACGCCCAGCTCATCGGCCATGGCATCGGCCAGAAGCTGGCTGCCGGCCATGGCGTTGCCCGGCCCCCAGGGGAAGATCAGCTCGATCGTCCGCCTGGGAAAATCCTCCGCCCGGGTCGCAAGGGGCACTGCCGTCAGGGCCAGGGCCGTGACGAGTGTCGTGGTGAGATGTTTCATGGGGTCCTCCTCCTCATGTGGTGATGGGTCGCGCGGCGACGTCGTCCTAAGGCGTCGTCGTCCTATCAGTCAGCGCATAATGGTCATACAGGTCCCGGGGCGCGTCATGCGCCCTCAGGTGGGCGCAGATCGCGTCCAGCAGGCGGGCTTCGACCGCCGCGTCCTCGATGGGCCGGGTCTGGCCGGGATCGCTGCTCAGATCATAGAGCACATGTCCCTCGTGCCAGTTGTCCAGAATGCCCATGCCGGCCTCGCCCAGCTTCTCGGACAGCCGGATCCGCAACAGCGGCGCGCCCTGGCTGAAATCGAAGCCCTCGACCAGCTCTGCCGTCGACAGGTCGCGGACCGAGAACAGCTCCTCCATCTGGCTGGGCATGAGGGTATAGAGCGGCAGGGCCGAGGGGTCGCCGGTTTCGGGGAAGCGGAAATAGGTGTAGCGGCCGTCGGTGGCACAGATCGGCCCGCCGAACATGCCCAGGATCGCCGTCTCGCGCTGCGGGTTTTCCCCGCGCAGCAGCGGCAGCATCGAATGGGCCCGCACTTCCTCTGGCGCGGTGACGCCGTGCAGGTCGAGGAAGGTGGGCATCAGGTCGACGGTCTGGGTCAGGGCCGTGACCCGCCCCTCGGCCCGACGGGGCACGTCGGGGTGCCAGATCATCAGCGGAATATGCGAGATTTCCTCGTAGTAGGGCATCCGGTTCTTGGCCCACCATTCATGCTCGCCCAGAAGGTAGCCGTGATCGGTGGTCAGGATCAGCGCGGTGTCGGACCAGGCGTCGTTTTCGTCCATCCAGTCCAGCAGCTTGCCGAAATAGGCATCGCACATCGACACCAGTGCGGCGTAGTTGCCACGGATCTCGGCGATCTCCTCCGACGAGTTGGTGCATTTCTCGTAGAGCGGCCAGTCGAGGATCGGCCCGTCGTAGCCGGTATCGAACAGCGCCTTGAACCGTTCGGGGGCGTCGAAAGGTTCATGCGGGTCGAAACATTCGATCTGCAGGAACCAGTCGTCGCTGTCGCGGTTGCGGTCGAGGAAGTCGAAGGCCTGGCGGAAGCACTTGGCGGTGGGAAAGTCGTCCTCTTCGCGGACCTCCAGCCGGTTGATGGCATGGCGCGAACGCTTCCAGACGTTCTTGCTGAGCGTGCGCCGGGTGGCGGTGCGCCCGGGCTCCATCCCGTCGGTCGGATAATGGCGCGGATCGAAGCGCTGGCGGATGCGTTCGACGGGCGGCACGGCGAAGACCGCCACCGGATCGTTCTCCTGGCCGCGGATGAAATCCCAGCTGTCGAAGGCCTGGGCATAGCCCCAGCCCCCGGTCTCGAAGTAGTGCTGATGGTCCGAGACGAGGTGGGTATAGACACCCGCCGTGCTGAGCAGTTGGGCATAGGAATTGTCGAAGGGCTCCAGCGGGCCCCAGGGCCGGTGGGTGAAGTTCAGCCGCCCCGTGTGCATGTCGCGCCGTGCCGGCATGCAGGGCAGGGACCCGGCGTAATGCGTGTCGAAGGTCACCGCGCGCGCGGCGAGACGATCGAAGTTCGGGGTCGGGAAGGCGGTATTCCCGAAGGCCCCCAGGGTGGACCTGTTCAATGAGTCAAAAAGTACGAAAATGGTCCGCAACGGCCCCTCCCTTGGTAGTGCACCATAGCTTGTCTTGCGTCAGGGGTTCTGTAAAATCGCTTTTAGAAGGTCTCACCATAGATAACGGGAATACCTCATGGATCGGAACCTGCAGGCCTTCCTGGCAATCGCGAAGGAGGCCAACCTCTCGGCGGCGGCGGAGCGCATCGGGCTGACCCAGCCGTCGCTGACCAAGCGGCTGGCCAACCTGGAAGAGGAACTGGGCGCGCCGCTGTTCGAGCGTCACCGGAGGGGAATGCGCCTGACCGCCGCCGGGCGTCGGTTCCTGGCGCGCGCGCAGCGGATCGAGACCGAGTACAACCGCGCCTACGAAGAGCTGAACACCCTGATGGGCATGGGTCTGGAGACCCTGCGCGTCGGGGCAGGGCCGCTCTATCACCTGCGCTACGTCACCCCGCTTTTCACCCGCCTGCGCAAACGCTTTCCAGCCCTCAGCTTCGAGCTGATCGCGGATCAGAACGCGGTCACCCTGCCCATGCTGCGCGAGGAGCGGGTGGACGTGGTGCTGGGGGCGATTGAACCGCTCTCGCCGGCCGAAGAAATCGAGATCATCCCGGTGTCGGAAATCGAGCATTCGGTGATGATGCCTGCGGATGACCCGCTGGCCAGCAAGGCAAGACTCACGCCGCAAGACCTGGAAGGGCTTGAGTGGGTCGCCTACCAGGGGGCGACCGACAACGTCCCCTTGCTGCGTCGCTATTTCACCCAGCACAAGCTGTCGCCGCCAACCTTCCGGGCGCATTCGACCTCTTTCACCACGGCGCTCGACCTGACCCGGGCGTTCGGCGCAAAGCTGATGGCGCCCCTGCAACTGGCGGACCGTGTCGAGGACGTGGGGCTGGTGGCCCGCCCGACCGATCCCCCGATCAGCCGGATGGCGACCGGGGCCTATGTCCGCAAGAGCTCGCTGGAAATCCCGGTGATCCGGCAGTTGCTGCTGGACCTCGAAGAGGTCGCCGGGCGGGATGCCGGACAAGTGGCGCCGTGAGCGGGGACGGCCCCCGCCTCAGAAGACCAGCGCCTTCAGCGGCAGACAGGCGGCGCCGATTGCCGGGGTCTCGCGTCCGAGAGAGGAAATCGCGAGTTCCGGCAAGGGGTTGAGGTGACCATGGCGGGGGCGGGCATAGAACTCGGCCCGGTCAATGAAGGCCTGTGCCAGGGCGCGCGGAACCTGGCCTCCGAAAACGATGCAGGCGGGGTCAGCGACGGCGGTGACGGCATTGATGACCCGGTTGAGCTGTGGCGCGACCTGCGCGACCCAGCTTGTCACATGGGGGGACATCGGGGTCGTGACGCGGTCCAGCTCCTCGATGTCGTGCAGGTCGTCGTGACCGGCCTCGCGCAGGCGCGCCAGCAGCAGGCCAAGCGCGGGCCGGATGCCGGATTCCTCGGGCGTGAAGATCATCCCGATCTCGCCCGCATTGCCGAAGGCTCCGCGCAGCAGGTCCCCCTGGTTAATGATGCCGGCGCCGAAGCCGTAGTTGAACGAGAGGTAGACCAGATCCCGGTGCTGTCGCCCGAGGCCGAAGATCGCTTCGCAGAGCGCGGCGGTGTTGGCGGAATTGTCGGTCCAGCACGGCAGGCCGAAGCGCTCTGAGACGCAGCGCGCCAGGTCGATTTCGGACCAGTGGACCAGCGGGTCGGGGGGATTGTAGCGCCCGCTCTTCATCAGGTAGCCTGCGATGGCAAAGCCGATGCCCAGAACCTCGTCCCTGCCGAACCGGGTCTGCGCCAGGAGCGCGTCGAACTCGGCGTCGAGGCGGTCCAGCACGGCCGTGACGCTGTCGCCGGCGATGGAGAACTGCCGCGTGACATGGCCGCCGGCGAAATCCATGCAGGCCACGCCGACGCGGTCGGTGTCGAGAGAGACCCCGAGCGCACAGCCGAAACGGGGGTTCAGCAGCAGGCGCGGGCTGGGCTTGCCCTTGTGCTTCGGTGGGACGAGCGGCCCGAAGAGGACCATGCCGTCGCCGTGCAGCGTCGAGAGCAGCCGGTGCACGGATTGCTGGGTCAGCTCCATCTGGCCGGTGAGCGAGGCACGGGTCTGTTCGGGATCCTGCCAGACGGCAGAGAGCATCTGCCGCTCGTTGCCACTGACAACGGCGGCCCCGTGACGGCGAAAGCGCAGAGGCAGCAGGCTGGTGGGATCGGACGGGAAGGTTCGGAACTGGGCGCTCATCTGGTCACAATTCATGTGATCTGAAGTTTTTTCAAGAAGTTAATGACATTCTCGGCACGTCACCAGCTTGTCACACATAAAGTGTTATTAAGGCCGCATGCCGATTCCGGCGCTCCTGCTCCCGTCCCGTGAGGATCCGACATGCTTAACAAATCCGCCCTTTCCGCACTTGCGCTGATGGTTGCCGCGCCCGTCGCGCAGGCCGCCGATTTCGAGTTCTGGTATGGCAATACCGGGACCGGCGAAGAGGCGATCCAGTCCGCCTGTACAGCCTTCAATGAAAGCCAGTCCGAGCACCGCGTTTCCTGCGTGGGCCAGGGCAGCTACGAGACCGGCATGCAGAAGGCGATCGCGGCCTACCGCTCGCAGCAGCATCCGGTGCTGATCCAGTTCTTCGACGCAGGGACGCTTGACCTGATGCTCTCGGGCGCGGTGCTGCCGGTGCAGGATGTCGCCCCCGACGTCGATTGGGGCGACTACATCAACGGGGCCCGCTCGTTCTACGAGACGTCGACCGGCGAACTGTTCTCGCAGCCCTACAACGGCTCGACGCTGATCTTCTACGGCAACCGCGAGCTGCTGGCGCAGGCCGGAGTCGACGAGCTGCCGCAGACCTGGGAAGGCGTGATCGAGGCGGCGCGTGTGCTGAAGGATGCCGGCATCGACTGCCCGTTCACCACCGATGCGCACCCCTGGCGCGTGCTGGAACAGTTCTCGGCCCGTCACGGCCTGTCCATCGCCAGCCGGAACAACGGCTACGGCGGTCTGGATGCCGAGTATACCTTCAACACCGGGCCGGTCGCCGAGCACCTGCAGAACCTGGCTGCCTGGCGCGATGAGGGGCTGGTGAAGCTGGATGCGGATACCGCGGCGGGCAAGTACACCACCGCCTTCAACAGTGGCGAATGCGCGATGATGGAAGGCTCGACCGGATCCTATGGCGCAGCCTTCGCGGCCCTGGGCGACAAGGTCGAGATCGCCATGGCACCGATGTACGAAGGGTACGACCGCCACAACACGCTGATCGGCGGCGCCTCGATCTGGGTAATGAAGGGCCATGACGAACCCTCTTACAACGGGGCGCGTGCCTTCCTCGATTTCCTGCGCGGCGACGCACAGCAGATCGAGTTCACCCGCATCACCGGCTACGTGCCCGTGACCAACAGCGGCCTCGCGGCGCTGGAGGCAGCGGGCCTGTCCGGGGATCCGCAGTTCGCCACGGCTGGCGTCGGTGTCGAAAGCCTGAACCAGCCCGCGTCCGAGGACAGCCGAGGCGTGCGGCTCGGGTTCTACGTGCAGTTCCGCGACATCTTCATGGAAGAGACGCAGAAGGCCTTCACCGGCGGGCAGGACATGCAGGCGGCGCTGGACGCGGCCGCGGCCCGTGGCAACGACCTGCTGCGCCGCTTCGAGCAGACCTACGAAGGCACCAAGCTGCCCTGAACGGCAGGCCCCTGCATGGCCTCTGGCCCGTGCCGGCCCCCCCCTGGGGGCCGGCTGCCTTACCGCTGACCGACCTCTCCCGGAGTCCCCATGAAACAGGAAATCTTCCGATCCCGCTGGCTGCCCTGGTGGCTGAGCGCGCCGCAGCTGATCGTCCTCTTCCTGTTCTTCTACCTGCCGATCGCGCTGGCCTTCTTCTGGGCCTTCCACCTCGAGCAGCCCTTCGGTGGCAGATCGGAGTTCGTCGGACTGGAGAACTTCCGTCGCGTGCTGGGCTCGGGTGAGTTCTGGTCCTCTGCCGGGGCGACATTGCTCTACATGGTCCTCGCCTCGGGGACGTCGATCCTGACCGCGCTGATCCTCGCGCTGGCCGCTGACCGGGCGCTGAAGCTCTCTCCGCTGGCGCGCAACGTGTTCATCTGGCCCAAGGCGGTGGCATCGGCCTCGATCGGGGTGATCTTCGTGTTCATCCTGAACCCGTTCCTCGGCATCCTGGCGCCGCTGAACGAGATCTGGCCCGGCTTCTGGAACCCGCGCACCAATGTGACACACACCTATATCATGCTGTTCGTGACCAATGTCTGGAACGCCATCCCCTTCACCTTCATCATCCTTCTGGCCGGTCTGCAGGCGATCCCGCAGGAGCTGCACAAGGCGGGTGCGATGGATGGCTCGGGCCCCTGGCGCAGGCTCTGGGACATTCAGTTGCCGCTGCTGACGCCGCAACTCTTCGTGGTGATCGTGCTCGAGGTGGCCGACAGCCTTTCGGGCAGCTTTGGCCTGATCGACACGATGACCAACGGCGGGCCGGGCGGTGCGACGAACCTGCTCGTCTACAAGATCTATTCCGACGGCTTCAAGGCCTACGACCTGTCAGGCGCGGCGACCCAGACGGTGATCCTGATGGCGCTCGTCGCCTGTATCACCGGCTTCCAGTACGTCTTCCTCGAACGCAAAGTGAACTACGACCGATGATCGAGAACACCTCCTCCATCGACCGGGTCGCAGGGGCGATCCTGATTGCCGGGCTGCTCTTCGTGCTGACACCGCTGGTCTTCGTCGTGATCACCGCGACCCAGAGCTACGAGGACTTCCTGCGCAACAACTTCTCGCTGATCCCCGGCGGCCACTTCCTCGACAACATGCGCGAAGTCTGGTCGCGCACCGACCTGCCACGGCAGACCCTGAACTCGATCATCGTCGGGGCCATCGTGGCGGCGGGACGCGTCGCGCTGGCGGTGACGACCAGCTACGCCGTGGTGTTCTTTGCCGGACGCGGCCGGGGGCTGGTCTATGCGCTGGTGGTGGCCTCGATCATGCTGCCGCTCGAGCTGATGATCATCACCGCCTACCAGGTCACCGCCAATGTCGCCCTGCCGCTCAACGTGGTGGCCAACCTCGGTGGCTGGTGGGGGGCGCTGTTCGGCGGGCCGCTGGACCTGCGGTGGAACCTGCTGGACAGCTATGCCGGGATATCGATCCCGCTGATGGCGCAGGGGTCCTGCACGATGATCCTCGTGCAGTTCTTCCGCACCATCCCGCCGCAACTGGCACGTGCCGCCATCGTGGACGGCGTCGGGCCGCTGCGGTTCCTCTGGGATATCCTGCTGCCGCTGTCGAAGGGACCGCTGACCGCGCTTGGCATCTACATGTTCATCAGCGCCTGGATCCAGTACATGTGGCCGCTGGTTGCTGCCTCCTCGCCGGCGCGCACCATGGCCGTTGTCGGCCTGACCCGGCTGCAGGAGGACGCGGACCGCATCCCCGACTTCCCCCTGCAGATGGCTGGCGCCATCCTCGTTACCCTGCCTCCGCTGATCCTGATCGCGCTGTTCCAGCGCCGTATCGTCCGCGGCCTGACCCTGTCGGAGAAATGACCATGATGGGCCCTCGATCCACCGCCGCCATCGGCCTGCACGGGCTGGTGAAATCCTACGGCGACACCCCTGTCATCCCCGGCCTCGACGCCGAGCTGCGTGGCGGGGAGTTCACCGTGATCCTCGGCCCCTCCGGCTGCGGCAAGTCCACCCTGCTGAACTGCATCGCCGGGCTCGAGCGGTTGAGTGCGGGCCGCATCACGATTGGCGGGAGCGAGGTCCAGGACGAAGAGCCGAAGAACCGGCGCCTTGCC
>NZ_AFPM01000232.1 GCF_000220565.1 Oceanicola sp. S124
CGCATCCAGTCGACGGCGAAGCCGTGCTCGTAGTGATCCTCCAGCATGGTCTTGTAGCGGTTCGCCATCTGCCAGGACCCGGCAGCCCCCTGAGAGATCACCTCGACCACCTGCGCCCCGTCCATGCCTGCCTTCTGGGCGAAGTTCAGCGCCTCCGAGAGGCCCTGCACGACGCCTGCGATGGCGATCTGGTTGCACATCTTGGTGATCTGCCCGGCGCCCGAGGGGCCCATCAGGCGGCAGATCTTGGCATAGGCGTCGATCACCGGGGCGGCGCGGTCGAAGTCGTCCTGGGACCCGCCGCACATGACCGAGAGGGCGCCCGTCTCGGCCCCCGCCTGCCCGCCCGAGATCGGCGCATCGACGAAGCCGAAGCCCTTGCTGGCCGCCAGCGCGGCAAGCTCGGCGGTGACGCGGGCCGAGACGGTGGTGTGATCGACCAGCACGGCGCCCGCCTTCATGCCCTCGAAGGCGCCGCCGGGGCCGGCACAGACGGCGCGCAGGTCGTCATCATTGCCGACGCAGGTCATCACGAAGTCGGCGCCCGCCACCGCTTCGGCGGGGGTCAGCTCCATGGCGCCGCCATGTTCGGCCACCCAGGCCTCGGCCTTGGCGGCGGTACGGTTGTAGACGGTCACCTCGTGGCCCTTCGCGGCGAGATGGCCCGCCATCGGATAGCCCATCACGCCGAGACCCAGAAAGGCTGCTTTCACCATGGCTCATTCCCCTGTATTGGTGCTCGCGCCGGCCGCGGGACGGGCGGGCGCGCCCTGATCGCCGCAGACTGTCCGCCAGCCCGCCGGAACGCAAGGGGCTTGCCCGGACAAGGGAATTCCGGGCCGCATATCGAGGGCAGGTGATCACATGACATTCCTTTTCCGCTGGCTGCTGCGCCTTGCCGGAGGCCTGATCGCCCTGACCGTGCTGGCGGTCGTCGGAATCTACTTCCTCGCCGCACGCTCGCTGCCCGACTACGACAAGACGCTTCGGGTCGAGGGCCTCTCCGCCCCGGTCGAGATCGTGCGCGATACCGCAGACGTGCCCCATATCTTCGCCGAGGACGATGCGGATGTCTTCTTCGGCCTCGGCTATGCCCATGCCCAGGACCGGCTGTGGCAGATGATCACCCTGCGCCGCACCGTGCAGGGCCGCCTGTCCGAGCTCTTCGGCACCCGCACCCTGCCCGTCGACCGGCTGATGCGGCGCTTCGACCTCTACCGCCTGGCGATCGAGTCTGTGCCCGACCAGGACGCCCGCACCACCGCCGCGCTGCAGGCCTATGCCGCCGGGGTCAACGCCCGCCTGGCCGAGATCAACGAGGACGCCCTGGGGCGCGGCGCGCCCGAGATGTTCCTCTTCCACGGGCCCGTCGCGCCCTGGCAACCGGCCGATTCCATTGCCATCGGCAAGCTCATGGCGGTGCAGCTGTCCGGTGCCCTCTCGGCCGAGGTCGAGCGCGCCCGCGTCTCGCTGGCGCTGCCCGATCCCGACATGCTGGCCGATATCCTGCCCGATGCCCCCGGCGCGGCCATCGCCGACCCGGACTATGCGGCGCTGATGCCCGGCACCGGTTTCCCGGGCTCCGTCGGCCAGCAGTTCGCCGCCGCTGGCCTCGACCGCTTCGGCCTGCCCGCGACGCCCCTGTCGCCCTTCCCGCAGCCCGGCCAGGCTGGCGCCTCGAATGCCTTCGCCGCCGCGCCCTCGCGCTCGGCCTCGGGGGGGACGCTGCTGGCCAACGATCCCCACCTCGGCTTCTCGGCGCCGGCGATCTGGTACCTGGCCCGGATGGAGCTGACCCAGGGCGGCGTCATCGGCGCCACCATTCCCGGCATTCCCTCGATCCTGTCGGGGCGGTCGCATTTCCTCGGCTGGGGGCTGACCTCGTCCTACCTCGACGATCTCGACGTCTACATGGAAGAGGTGAACCCCGATAACCCCGAGGAGTACCGCACCCCCGAGGGCTGGGCCCGCTTCCAGTCCCGCAAGTCGATCATCAACGTCAAGGACAGCGCCCCGGTCACCCTGACCCTGCGCTGGACCGAGAACGGCCCCGTGCTGCCCGGCAGCCACTACGACCTCGCCTCGGTCACCCCTGCGGGCCATGTCGCCTCGATCGCCTGGACCGCGCTGTCGCCCGACGACACCACCCTGAGCGCCGGGGTGAACCTGATGTATGCGCGCAATGTCGAAGAGGCCATCGAAGCGACCGAGGCCCATGTGGCCCCCTCGCAGAACCTGACCCTGGCCGATGCCTCGGGCATCGCCATGAAGACCATCGGCGCCATGCCCGCCCGTGATCCGCGCCACGACACCAAGGGGCGGATGCCCTCGCTGGGCTGGCACCAGCAGAACCGCTGGCAGGGCATCATGCCCTATGACCGCAACCCCGCCTTCGTGAACCCCGAGGGCGGCCTGCTGGGCAATACCAACAACAAGTTCATCGACCGCCCCTTCCCCGAGCATGTAAGCTTCGACTGGGGCGATACCCAGCGGATCCACCGCTGGCAGCGCCTGATGCAGAGCCGCCGGGTGCATACCCGCGACAGCTTCATCGAGGCGCAGCTGGACACCGTCTCGTTCACCGCCCGCTCGCTGCTGCCGCTGATCGGCCGCGACCTGTGGTTCACCGGCGATCCCGCCCCCGAGGGCACCCCCGAGCGGCTGCGCCAGGAGGCCCTGCGCCTGCTGGCCGAATGGAACGGCGAGATGAACGAGCACCTGCCCGAGCCGCTGCTCTATGCCGCCTGGCTGCGCGCCCTGCAGGACAAGCTGATCCGCGACGAACTGGGGCCGGTGGCCGATGACTTCACCCATGTCGACCCGGTCTTCATCGAGCGCGTCTTCCGCGACATCGACGGCGCCGCGCGCTGGTGCGACATCCTGCAATCCACCGCCACCGAAAGCTGCACCGACATCGCCCGCCAGGCGCTGGACGAGGCGCTGCTGTGGATCACCGAGCGCTACGGGCGCAACCTCGAGAGCCTCCGCTGGGGGGATCTGCACCAGGCCGCCCATGACCACCCGGTGCTGGGCGATGTGCCGGTGCTGCGCTACTTCGTGAACATCCGCCAGAGCACCTCGGGCGGGGACAACACCCTGATGCGCGGGCTGACCTCGGGCACCGGCAGCAATCCCTACCTGAACGTCCATGGCGCCGGCTTCCGCGGGGTCTACGATTTCGCCGATCCCGACAGCTCGGTCTTCATCACCTCCACCGGCCAGTCCGGCCATTTCCTGAGCCGTCACTACGACGACCTCGGAGAGCTGTGGCGGCGCGGCGAATACATCCCGATGTCGCTGGACGAGGCCCTGGCCCGCGCCGCCTCGGTCGGCGTCACCCGGCTGGAGCCGCGCTGAGCGCTCGCCCTGCGCCGGCGCCCCGGGGCCTGCGTCGGACATGAGTATTTTTGGCCGTCGAATGGAGGAAGGCTGCACCGCACCTGCCAAAGCGCGTGCGGGACCGGCAGCCATGGGGCGGGGGAACGTCGCGGGTTTGAATTGAATTGACCCCCTGCCCGGCCTCTGCCACAGAGGTCTCTCAGACAGTTTCAGGACAGGGCGTCCGCCGCGGCGGTCGGAACTCATGAAAGTCATCATCTGCGGCGCGGGCCAGGTCGGCTGGCAGATCGCCCGCCATCTCTCCGGCGAAAACAACGACGTGACGGTGGTCGACAGCAACCCCGACCTGGTGCGGCGGGCGACCGACACGCTGGACGTGCAGGGGATCGCCGGCTTCGCCTCCTACCCCGACGTGCTGGAGCAGGCGGGGGCGCGCGACGCCGACATGATCATCGCCGCGACCTTCTCGGACGAGGTCAACATGGTCACCTGCCAGGTGGCCCATTCGGTCTTCTCGGTGCCGCGCAAGATCGCCCGCCTGCGGGCGCGCAGCTATCTCGACGCGATCTATTCCGACCTCTACCGCCGCGACCACATGCCGATCGACGTGGTGATCAGCCCCGAGCTGGAGGTGGCCGAGGCCGCCCTGCAGCGCCTCTCGGCCCCCGCGGCCTTCGACGTCGAACAGTTCCTCGGCGGGCGGGCGCAGCTTCTGGGCATCCAGATCGACGCCGACTGTCCGGTGGTCAACACGCCGCTGCGCCAGCTGACAGACCTGTTTTCCACCCTGCGCGCCGTCGTCGTGGGGATCCGCCGCGAAGGCCGCCTCTTCGCCCCCGAGCCGGGCGATCAGATCTTCGCCGATGACGAGTGCTACATCTGCGTCCATTCAGAGGACGTCAGCCGCTGCCTCGAGGTCTTCGGCAAGTCCAACAAGCAGCAGGACCGGGTGGTCATCGTCGGCGGCGGCAATGTCGGGCTGACCGTGGCCCGGCGGCTGGAAACCTCGGGGCGGCGCATCCGCGCCAAGGTGGTCGAGAAGAACCGCAAGATCGCCGAGAAGGCGGCAGATGCGCTGGAACGGACCATCGTGCTGAACGGCGACGGGCTGGATTCCGCGCTGCTGGCCGAGGCGGGCATCAACCGCGCCGATGCCGTGCTCTGCGTCACCGACGACGACAAGACCAACATGCTGACCGCCGTGCGGGCCAAGAACCTGGGCTGTCCGATGGCCATCGCGCTGATCAACGATCCGACCCTGACGCCGCTGATGGCGCCGCTTGGCATCGACGCCTACATCAACCCCCGCGCCACCACCGTCAGCTCGATCCTGCGCCACATCCGCCACGGCCGGGTGCGCGGCGTCTATTCCATCGGCGATGCCGAGGCCGAGGTGATCGAGGCCGACGTGCTCTCCACCTCGCCCATGTCGGGCAAGCCGATCCGCGACATTGCCTTCCCCGAGGGCGTGCTGGTCGGCGCGGTGATGCGCAACGAGAAGGTGGTGCGGCCGACCGCCGACCTGGTCATCGAGGAAGGCGACACCATCGTGCTCTTCGCCCTCGCCGCCGATGTCCCCGAGGTGGAGCGCCTGCTGCAGGTCTCCATCGACTACTTCTAGGTCCGGGCGATGCGCAAGGCGCCGCTGCCCCTGCCCCAAGGGCCGCATGGTCCGCATCCCCTGGCCCGGCTGCTGGAACGCCAGCCGCTGTTCCTGCTGCTGTTCGGCGCGCTCTGCCTGTCGATGCTGGTGCCCGCGGCCCTGGCGCTCGGGATGGAGGAACACGCCACGGCGCGGGCCTTCTTCTACAGCGCCCTGCTGGGCACGGCGCTGGCGGTGATGATCGGCCTGGCCCGTGGCGGTCGCGATGCCGCGGTCACCGGGCGCGAGGATCTCTTCGCGCTGCTGGCGCTCTTTGCCGCCTTCCTGCTGCTGCCCCTGCCGCTGGCCGTGCCCTTCGCCGAGAGCCTGCCCGACACCCGTTTCCTGAATGCCTATGTCGAGATGGTGTCGAGCTTCACCACCACCGGCATGTCCTTCTACGACGACCCGCGACGCCTCTCGGCGCCGCTGCACCTGTGGCGCGCGCAGGTCGCCTGGATGGGCGGCTTCATGATCTGGGTTTCGGCGGCGGCGGTCATGGCGCCGCTGTCGCTGGGGGGCTTCGAGATCACCGCCGCCGGCCGCGACGAGGGCGAGACGCGGATCTCGCGCTTCCAGCGGGCCGGGGTGATCCGCCGCGTGCTGAAGGGCGCCACGCGCCTCGGGCCTATCTACCTCGGGCTGACGGCGGCGCTCTGGCTGGCGCTGCTGGTGGCGGGGGACCGGCCGCTGGTCGCGCTGATCCACGCCATGTCGACGCTGTCGACGTCGGGCATCTCGCCGGTCGGCGGGCCGACCCACGCCGGCTCCGGTGTCGCCGGAGAGGTGATCATCGCCGCCTTCCTGCTGTTTGCCCTGTCGCGTGTCGCCTTCTCGTCCGACACCGTCACCGCCCGCATCGGCCTGCACCGCGACCCCGAGTTCCGCATGGGCCTGGCGCTGGTCGCCGTGGTGCCGCTGCTGCTGTTCCTGCGCCACTGGGCCGCCGCCTTCGAGGTGGCCTCGGGTGAAAACCTCGGGCTGGGCTTCGGCGCCCTCTGGGGGGCGGTCTTCACCGTGCTGTCCTTCATCACCACCACAGGCTGGGAAAGCCTGCACTGGGAAACCGCGCAGAGCTGGTCGGGGCTGGAAACCCCCGGCATGGTCCTGATGGGCCTGTCGCTGGTCGGCGGCGGCGTCGCCACCACGGCGGGCGGGGTCAAACTGCTGCGGGTCTATACCCTCTACCTGCAGGGCCGGAGGGAGCTTGACCGGCTGGTCCACCCCTCCTCGGTCTCGGGCAGCGGCATCGCCGGGCGCCGCATCCGCCGACACGGCGCCTTCCAGGCCTGGGTCTTCTTCATGCTCTTCGCCCTCTGCCTCGCCGCCTGCATGTTGATCCTCGCCGCCTTCGGCATCTCCTTCGAGGACGCCACGGTGCTTTCGGTCGCGGCACTGGCCAATGCCGGCAACCTTGCCGTCCATGGCGGCAGCGATCCGGTAGCGCTGCTGGAGCTGGGCGACGGCGCCAAGCTGACGCTCTGCGCCTTCATGATCCTCGGCCGGCTCGAGCTGCTGGCCATCCTTGCCCTGTTCAATCCGGCGCTGTGGCGCGAGTGACGCAACCCGGCGCGACGGCGAAACTATTGCGAGATGGGGGTGGAAACTTCTTCCGGGCGCGCCCATAATCGATGCGCTAATTCCAGAAAGCCGCGGACGGCAATAATAAACCTAAAAAAGGCGTAACAAGAATGGCTTCCGATAGACAGAACCTGCAGGACGCATTCCTGAACCATGTGCGGAAAACCAAGGTTCCGGTGACGATTTTCCTGATCAACGGCGTCAAGCTTCAGGGTGTTATCACCTGGTTCGACAATTTCTGCGTTCTGCTGCGCCGTGATGGACAGGCCCAGCTTGTCTACAAGCATGCGATCTCGACCATCATGCCCTCGCAGCCGATTTCTCTTTATGAAGGCGACGGCGAAAATTGATCGGACATGAACAGGCGCCGACGCGCGCCTTCGTGATCCACCCCGAGTTCAAGGGTGAAGAGGCGCGTCATGCGCCTCTCTACGCATTGGCGGAGGCCGTGAGCCTGGCCCATGCGCTGCCCGGTCTCGAGGTGGTGGGCGACCAGCTGGTGCGGATCTCGACCGTCCAGCCGAAGACCCTGTTCGGCAAGGGCAAGGTCGAAGAGCTGAAGCAGACCCTGGCCGAGGCCGAGGCCGAGCTGGTGCTGATCGACGGCCCGGTCAGCCCGAAGCAGCAGCAGAACCTGGAAAAGGCGTGGAACGTCAAGATCCTGGACCGCACCGGGCTGATCCTCGAGATCTTCTCGGACCGCGCCCGCACACGCGAAGGCGTGCTGCAAGTGGAACTGGCCGCGCTCGGCTACCAGCGCACGCGCCTGGTGCGCGCCTGGACCCACCTTGAGCGTCAGCGCGGCGGGCTTGGCTTCGTCGGCGGCCCCGGCGAAACCCAGATCGAGGCCGACCGCCGTGCCATCGACGAACAGATGGTGCGCCTGCGCCGTCAGCTCGACAAGGTGGTCAAGACGCGCGAGCTGCACCGCGCCTCGCGCGCCAAGGTGCCCTTCCCCATCGTTGCGCTGGTCGGCTATACCAACGCCGGAAAGTCGACCCTTTTCAACCTGTTGACCGGCGCCGACGTGCTGGCCAAGGACATGCTCTTTGCCACGCTGGACCCGACCATGCGGCGGGTGAAGCTGGAAACCGGCGCCGAGATCATCCTGTCCGACACCGTGGGCTTCATCTCGGACCTGCCGCACCAGCTGGTCGCGGCCTTCCGCGCCACGCTGGAAGAGGTGCTGGAAGCCGACCTGGTGCTGCATGTGCGCGATATCTCGCACCCCGAGACGCGCGAGCAGAAAGCCGATGTCGAAGAGATCCTGGCCGAGTTGGGCCTGCGCGAAGAGGTTCCGGTGCTGGAGGTCTGGAACAAGATCGACCTGCTGCCGGAAGAGGAATCCGAGCGCCTGCTGACCGCCTCCGAGCGGGACGAGCAGATCCTGCCGATCTCGGCGATCACCGGCGCGGGCCTGCCCGCCCTGCTGGCCGAGGTCACCCGGGCGCTGGACTCCGAACGCCACGCCGAAACGGTGCTGCTGCCCTTCTCGGACGGCAAGCGCCGGGCCTGGGCCTTCAAGGAGGGCATCGTGCAGGCCGAGCGGCAGACCGACGCGGGCTTCGAGCTGGATGTGCTCTGGACCGCACGCCAGTCGGCCCGCTTCCGCGACATGTAAGACCCTGCGGCGGGCGCCTTCAGTGCCCGCCCATCCCGCAGCATCCCCCCGAGGTTCAGTGCCAGCCCGCGTTCCGCAAGGCCCCGCTTGGCAGGCGCGTCAGTGCCCGCCCGCCTCCAGCAAGGCCCGTGTCGCGGCGTTCTGGCTGGCATAGATGGCGTTGGTCGCCTCCTGCTGCGCACGCACCTCTTCCGGCCATGTCGACTTGATGTAGGACAGCACGTCGAGGATCTGGCGATCCTCCAGCGCCTCGGCGAACTCGGGCATTGCCGCATCGCCGGTGCCGGTCAGGCACAGTTCGGCCACCTCGCCGGACTTGGTCAGCCCGAACAGCACGTAATCGGCATGTTTCCAGCTGTGGCCGGTCTCGTCATGGGGCGGAGCGACGGGGGCGGGCGCGTCGGGATCGCGCGCTGCGCCATCCAGCCCGCCATGGCAGGCGCTGCATTCCGAGGCATAGAGCACCGCGCCGCGCGCCACGGTCGCCGGGTCCTGCCAGGCCAGCAGGCCGGTCTCGGGGGTGCCACGCAGGGCCGCGCCGGCCAGCAGGGCGACAACGCCAAGGGCGGCGGCCCCGGTCAGGCCCAGAACGATCATCGCGGCAGGTTTCATGCGTCTTTCCCGGTCATGGGCAGAGCCTATGCGGGCGATGGCGGCCATGGCAATCCGCAAGTGCAGCGGGCGCGCCGACCCTGCGCCCGCGCCGCCAAAGCAGGCAGGGGCGCGCGGCCGGGCACGGGTCTACTTGCCGCCGCTCTCGGCCTTCTTCTCCCAGCGGCCGGATTCCTCGGACCAGTAGATCGCCGCGCAGCCCGCCCCGGTCAGCGCCTTCCACTGGCCGCGCGCATGGCTCAGCGCCTCTTCGTCGTGACCGTCGAAGAGGATGCAGGCCCGCTTGACGCCCTCGATCTCGGAAGGCTCCAGCGCGGCGCCGTCGATGGTCATCAGGCAGTCGGGCCCGTTGGCGGGCTGGCCCAAGGTCAGCAGCACCGGCTGCAACTCGGCATGGGGGTTCTTGTCCTGTCCATGGGGCAGGAAGCTCTCCTCCGGGCCCAGCCACAGCTTCTGATCCAGCCAGTCCAGCCGGTCGGCATCGGTGCCGCGTACCGCCACCCGCCAGCCCGCCGCTAGGGCGCGCGGCAGCAGGTTCTGCAGGGCCCCGTCGACCGAACTGCGGGTCAGGTGGTAGAAGTAGACCTCGCCCAAGGGATCAGCCCTCGTACCGGTCCGCGACGAGGCGGTTCAGCGCCAGCACGCCCCAGCCCGTCGCGCCTGCCGGCGCCAGGTCGGTGCCCGCCTTGATCGAGGCGGTGCCCGCGATGTCGAGGTGGATCCAGGGCGTCTCGTCCCGGACGAAGCGCTTCAGGAACTGCGCCGCCGTGACCGCGCCCGCCGGCCGCCCGCCGAGGTTCTTCATGTCCGCGATGCGGCTTTTCAGCTGGTCGTCGTAGCCCTGCGCCAGAGGCATCCGCCAGGCGCCTTCACCCTCCGCCGCCGCGGCCTTCAGGAAGCTGTCGCAGAAGGCGTCGTGATTGGACCAGGTACCGGTCATCTCGTGGCCAAGCGCGATGATCACCGCGCCGGTCAGCGTGCAGAGGTCGATCATGCCGGCCGGTTTGAAGCGCTCCTGTGCGTACCACATCACGTCACAGAGCACGAGCCGCCCCTCGGCATCGGTCGAGATCACCTCGACCGTGTCGCCCTTCATCGTGCTCAGCACGTCGCCGGGGCGATAGGCATTGCCGCCGGGCATGTTCTCGACCAGCCCGACGAGGCCGACGACATTGGCCTTGGCCTTGCGCAGGGCCAGCGCCTTCATGGTGCCGGCGACGGTGCCCGCGCCGCCCATGTCCATGGTCATGTCCTCCATGCCGCCGACAGGCTTCAGCGAGATGCCCCCGGTGTCGAAGACGACCCCCTTGCCGATCAGCGCCAGCGGCGCTTCGTCGGCACCGCCCTTCCACTGCATGACCACCACCTTCGAGGGCGTGACCGAGGCTTCGCCGACGGCCAGCAGCGCGCCCATGCCCAGATCCTTCAGCGCCGGCTCGTCCAGCACCTCGACCTCGAGGCCGAGCGCGCGCAGCTCTTCGAGCTGGTCCGAGAAGCTCTGCGTCGTCAGGACGTTGGCAGGAGCATTGACCAGATCGCGGGTGAAGAAGACGCCTGCCGCAAGGGCATCCACGACGGTGGTTTCGGGCTGGCTTGCAGCCATGACGGTCACGGGCCCGCGGGCCGTGGCCTTGGTGGTCTTCTGGGCATCGTAGTCATAGGCACGCAACTTCAGGCCAAGGGCCAGGTCCTCGATGCCCCTGAGGTTGCCCGCCAGCACCAGCATCCCCGCCTCGCCCAGCAGCTTGCCCAGCTTCGCGCCGGTGCGGCGCAGCAGCGCGGGCTCGGGCCTGCGCGACAGGACCACCACGTCCAGCGCCTCGGCCGCGAGGCCCTGCGGGAAGGCCAGGGTGATCACCTCGCCCTCCTTCACCTTCTGCCAGCTCTCGGCCGCGACCATCCGCGCCAGGGCGCCCTTCGTCAGCCGGTTGACCCGCCGCGCCGGGGCCGAGAGCTTGCCATCGGGCGCGACGACCACGGCAAGGCGGCCTTCCTGCCCCGGCAGGGCCTCGAGATCGGTGGCGGCAAAACGAAGGGAGACGGGTTGGGTCACGGTGCTTTCCTCGGCTGGAACTGGCGCTGCTCTGTTGGTGCCGCGCCCCGGGTCGGGCTGTCCGGGCCGGGCCCGGACCCGGCGGCGGCCGACCGGAGGCCAGAACAGGGCGCAGACCGGCGGAGGCGGCATGTCGCGCGAAGCTAACGCGGGGCCTGCGGTTTGACCAGATTGCAGTTTTCCCGCGCGGGGAAACCCGCTAGACTTGCGCGAAGGGCTGCCGGGGGGCGGCCTGGTGCTGCTATTTACGTCAAGAACCAGAAGACCCGGGGGTGCGCGTGGCGCGATTCGACAGATACCTGCTGTCGCAGCTTATGACGCTCTTCGGATTCTTCGCCCTCGTTCTGGTGGCGATCTACTGGATCAATTCCGCCGTGCGCCTCTTCGACCAGCTGATCGCCGACGGGCAATCGGCCTGGGTCTTCCTGGAATATACCGCGCTGACGCTGCCCAATGTGATCCGCATCACCCTGCCGATGGCGGCCTTCGCCGGGACCGTCTACGCGACCAACCGGCTGGCCTCGGAATCCGAGCTGGTGGTGATGCAGGCCACCGGTTTCTCGCCCTGGCGGCTGGCCCGGCCGGTGCTGATCTTCGGGCTGATCACCGCGGCGATGATGTCGGTGCTGACGCATCTGCTGGTGCCGATGAGCCATGCCGAGATCGTCACCCGCAACAAGGAAATCTCGCGCAATGTCACCGCGCGCATGCTGACCGAGGGCACCTTCCTGCATCCTGCCGACGGGATCACCTTTTACATCCGCTCGATCGACGCCGATGGCGCGCTGCATGATGTCTTCCTGTCGGACCGGCGCGATGCGGAAGAGGTGCAGACCTTCACCGCCGCCCGCGCCTACCTGATCAACGCCGCAGAGGATCCCGCCGCCGAGCCGCAGCCCAAGCTGGTCATGGTCGACGGGCTGGCCCAGTCGCTCGACCTGGCGACCAACCGGCTCTACACCACACATTTCCAGGACTTCGCCTATGACGTCGGCGCGCTGATCGACGTCTCGGACGAGGTGATCCTGGGCATCCGCGACCTGCCCACCTGGCAGTTGCTGCGCGACACCGGGGTGGTCTCGCAGCTGACCGGGTCCAAGCCCGGCTGGGTGGTGCAGGAGGCCCATGGCCGCTTCGCCCAGGCCCTGCTGTGCATCGTCGCCGCGCTGATCGGCTTCGCCGCCCTGCAGGTCGGCGGCTTCTCGCGGTTCGGGGTGTGGAAGCAGATCGTCTTCGCCGTGCTGCTGCTCGTGGTGGTCAAGTTCGTCGAGGGGCTGGTCACCGACCCGGTGCGCAAGGACGCAACGCTCTGGCCGATGCTCTACCTGCCCGCGCTGGCCGGCCTCGGCCTGTCCGGCGTGCTGCTGTGGTGGGCTGCCCGCGCCCGCCGCCCGCGCAACCGCCCGCTGCCGGCCGAGGCTGCCGCATGATCCTGCACGCCTATTTCGCCCGCCGCTTCGCCAAGTCCTTCCTGCTGATCCTCGGCATCTTCTTCCTGCTGACCGCGATGATCGACATGGTCGAGCAGATGCGGATCATGTCCAACTACGATGTCTCGCTCGGCCAGATCATCGGGCTGGTGCTGCTGAACGTGCCCGCCGGTCTCTACGAGATCCTGCCACTGATCATGATCCTGGCCACGGTCTCGCTGTTCCTGGCCCTGTCGCGCTCGTCCGAGCTGGTGGTGGCGCGGGCCGTCGGGCGCTCGGCGCTGAAGACGCTGATGGCGCCGCTGGCGGTGGCTCTGCTGATCGGCATCGTGACCGTCGCCATGCTGAACCCGATCGTCGCCTCGACCTCGAAGCGCTTCGAGACGGTGGCGGAAAGCTATCGCTCGGGGGGATCGGACACGCTGTCGGTTTCGGCCGAGGGGCTCTGGCTGCGCCAGGGCGGTGCCGAGGGGCAGACAGTGATCCGCGCCGCCCGCGCCAACCCCCAGGCGACAGAGCTGTACGACGTGACGATGATCACCTATGCGCCGCTTGGCCCCGAGGGGGTCGGCGGTGGCCCGCTGCGCCGCATCGAGGCCAAGAGCGCACGTCTGACCCAAGGCGCCTGGGCGCTGAGCGATGTCAAGCTCTGGCCCCTGTCGGACGGTATCAACCCCGAGGCCGACGCCGAGGTTCACGCGACCTATTTCCTGCCCTCGACCCTGACCGAAGAGCGCATCCGCGACAGCTTCGGCGACCCCTCGGCGATCCCGATCTGGGAGCTGCCCGCCTATATCGCCCAGCTTGAACGGGCCGGGTTCTCGGCCCGCCGCCACGCGGTCTGGCTGCAGATGGAGCTGGCCCGGCCGCTGTTCCTGCTGGCCATGGTCGTGGTCTCGGCCGCCTTCACCATGCGCCCGGCGCGCTTCGGCCGTACCGGGCAATCGGTGCTGGTGGCGATCCTGCTGGGCTTCTCGCTTTACTACATCCGGAACTTCGCCCAGGTATTGGGGGAAAACGGGCAGATCCCGGTGATGCTGGCGGCCTGGGCGCCGCCGGTCGCCGCGCTTCTGCTCTCGACCGGCTTACTGCTACAGATGGAGGACGGCTGATGGCGGCTCCCTTCCGCCCCGCGCGTCGGGCGTCCCTTCCAGGCCCCCGGCGCAACCGCGCCGGCGCGCTGGTCCTTGCCGCGATGCTGGCCGGCACGCCCCTGGCGCTGCGGGCGGCGACCCCGGCGATGCTGGTCGCCGACCAGATCTACCTGGCCGGCAACGACCGCATCGTCGCCGAAGGCCATGTCGAGGCCCTGCAGGGCGACATCCGCCTGTCTGCGCAACGGATCACCTATGACCAGGCCACCGGCGAGCTGCTCATCGAGGGCCCGATCCGGATGACCGAAGAGGGCGGCGAGACGGTGATAATCGCCGATGCCGGCCGCCTCGACGCCGAGCTGCGCGAAGGGCTGCTGACCGGGGCGCGCATGATGCTCTCGGCGCAGGTGCAACTGGCGGCCGCGCAGATCAACCGCAGCGAAGACCGCTACACCGAGCTGACACGGGCCACCGTTTCATCCTGCCATGTCTGCGAGGACGGGCGCCCGCCGCTGTGGCAGATCCGCGCCAAGCGGGTGACCCATGACCAGGAGGCCGGGCAGCTCTACTTCGACGCCGCGCGCTTCGAGGTGCTGGGGGTGCCGCTGCTCTACCTGCCGCACATGCGGATGCCCGACCCCAGCCAGGACCGCTCCACCGGCTTCCTGATCCCCTCGATCCGGCGGAACTCGCTTCTGGGGACCGGGCTGAAGCTACCCTACTTCTGGGCGATGAACGACAGCCGCGACCTGACGCTGACCCCCTACCTGTCCCAGGACACCCGGACACTGGAATTCCGCTATCGCCAGGCCTTCGCCGAAGGGGCACTCGGGATCTCCGGGGCGGTCAGCTCGGACGAGCTGCTGCCCGGCGAGGCACGCGGCTATCTCGAAGCCGCGGGCCGCTTCCTGCTGCCCCGCGACCTGGTGCTGAGCTTCGACATCGAGGCGGTGACCGACGACGGCTACCTTGCCGATTACGACTACTCGGACAAGGACCGACTGGACAGTCGTCTTGCGGTCGAGAGGGCCCGGCGCGACGAATGGCTCAGCCTCTCGGTCACGCATTACTATTCGCTGCGCGAGGACGAGGACAATTCCACCCTGCCGTCGATCATCGGTGACGTGACCTACGAGAGCCGGCATTTCCCCTCGACCCTGGGCGGAGAGCTGCGCCTGGGCGCCGAGTGGCACCACCACTACCGCTATTCCACCGATGCGACCGACGGGCCGGATGCCGACAGCGTGGTCGACGGGCGCGACGTGACCCGGCTGACCGCCAGCGCCGACTGGCGCCGCTGGTACACCCTGCCCGCCGGCATCCGCGCCGAGATGATGGCCGGGGTGGCCATCGACAGCTTCCGCACCTCGCAGGACGTGACCCTGCCGGACCGCCAGACCGGCGTCACCCCGATGACCGCCCTGACCCTGCGCTGGCCGATGATGCGGACCACTGCCTCGGGGGCGACCCAGGTCCTGGAACCCGTGGCCCAGATCGCCTGGTCCGGCGGCCACGACCTGGACGTCGCCAATGACGAGAGCACCCGCCTTGAATTCGACGAAGGCAACCTGCTGGGTCTGACCCGCTTTACCGCACCGGACCGGCGCGAACGGGGCTGGCGCGGCGCCTATGGTGTCTCGTGGTCCCATTTCGACCCCACGGGCTGGGAAGGCCGGCTCGTGCTTGGGCAGGTGGTGCAGGAGCATCCCGACGCGGCCTTCAGCCAGACCTCGGGGCTCAGCTCGACCTACTCGGATCTGCTGATCGCCGGGCAGATCGTCGCGCCGGGCGGCTTCAGCTTCTCGGCCCGCGGCCTCTTCGAGGATGCGCTGGACCCCGACCGCGCCGAGGCCCGCGCCGCCTGGAGCAATGCCCGCACCGCGCTGTCTGCCTCTTACGTCTGGCTTGGCCCCGACCCGCAGGAAGACCGGCCCAACGTGATCTCGGAATGGGTGGTGGACGGCAGCTATCGCTGGAACGACAGCTGGCTGACCTCGGCGGATGTGCGCTACGACGTGGCCGACGACCGCCTTGCGAAGGCCGGTTTCGGCGTCACCTGGTCCAACGAATGTGTCGACGTGGCGCTTGGCATCTCGAAGAGCTTCGCCTCCTCGACCGTGCTGACCCCCTCGACCGATTTCAGCTTCACCATCGGTCTCAGGGGCTTCTCGGCCTCCAGCGGGGGACGCGTGGGGTCTAAATCCTGCAGCTGAGGGGATCGGCACTTGACCACCCCTTGGTCAGGAAGCGATTGAGAGATGGGCCCGATCCGATATAGATAGGGCGAAAGGGGGGCGCCGCCGGATGCCCTCGCAGAAAGAGATGAAGGCAGAGATGACCAGGGCAGACATGACAACTTCCGTTCCGCAAAGCCCCCTTCACCGCAAGGCACGCCACCTGCTGGCGCCGCTGGCAGCCTGCGCCGTCCTGCTTGGTGCGGCCCTGCCCGCCATGGCCCAGAGCTTCGGCCCGGCCATCCGCGTCAACGACAAGGTCATCACCGAATACGAGCTGGATCAGCGCGCCCGCATGCTGCAGATCTTCAGCGCCCCCGGCGACCCCGCCCAACTGGCCCGCGAACAGCTGATCGAGGACCGCCTGAAGGCCGGCGCCGCCGAGCGCTTCGGCCTCAAGGCCGATCCCGCCGAGGTCGAGGCCTCGATGACGCAATTCGCCTCTCAGGCCAGCATGGAAACCGCACAGTTCGTCACCGCGCTTGGCCAGGAAGGCGTCTCTGAACAGACCTTCCGCGATTTCATCGCCTCGAACGTGGTCTGGCGCCAGGTCGTGCGCGGCCTCTTCGCATCGAAGGTCAACGTCAGCGAGGAAGAGATCGACCGCGCCATTGCCAGCCAGTCCCAGGGCGGCGGCGTGCAGGTGCTGCTCTCCGAGATCTTCATCCCGACCGCGCAGAACCCCGGGGGCGCTGCGGACCTGGCCCGGCAGATCTCGCAGATGACCTCGATCGACGCCTTTGCCAATGCCGCGCGCCAGTATTCTGCCGCCCCCTCGCGGGGCAATGGCGGCCGTATCAACTGGATGAGCATCTCGAACCTGCCGCCCGCCCTGCAGCCCGTGATCATGGGCCTGCGCCCCGGCCAGGTGACCCAGCCGCAGCAGGTCAACGGTGCCCTGGCGCTGTTCCAGCTGCGGGCGATCCAGGAAAGCACTGCCGCCCGTCAGGAATATTCCGCCATCGAGTATGCGCGCTACTTCATTCCCGGCGGCCGCTCGCCCGAGGCGCTGGCCAAGGCCGCCGAGATAGCCTCTGGCATCGACACCTGTGATGACCTCTACGGCGTGGCCCTGGGCCAGCCCGAAGAGGTGCTGGACCGCGTGAGCCTCGCCCCCGGCGAGATCCCCTCGGATATCGGCCTCGAGCTGGCCAAGCTGGACGACAACGAGGTCTCGACCGCGCTGACCACCAACAACGGTCAGACCCTGGTGCTGCTGATGCTCTGCGGCCGGACCCCGGCCGGCGCCGGCGCGGATGGCGAGATCGACCGCGCCGCCGTGCTGCAGCAGCTGCAGAACCGTCGTCTCGGCTCTTACGCCGAGGGCTACCTGGCCCAGCTGCGCTCCGAAGCGCGCATCGTCGAGTAAATGGCTGCCATCGACGGACTTCCGCCGCTGCGTGAAGTCATCGCAACCCATGGCCTCGCGGCGAAGAAGTCGCTGGGCCAGAACTTCCTGCTGGATCTGAACCTGACCGCCAAGATCGCCCGCCAGGCCGGGGACCTGTCGGGCTGCGACGTGCTGGAGATCGGCCCCGGCCCCGGCGGGCTGACCCGTGGCCTGCTCTCCGAAGGCGCGCGCAAGGTGCTGGCAATCGAGAAGGACGCCCGCTGCCTGCCGGCGCTGGCCGAGGTTGCGGCGCATTATCCCGGGCGCCTTCAGGTGATCGAGGGCGACGCGCTGCAAATCGACCCGCTGGCGCATCTGACCCCGCCCATCCGCGTCGCCGCCAACCTGCCCTACAACGTCGGCACGGAACTGCTGGTGCGCTGGCTGACGCCGCCCGAATGGCCGCCCTTCTGGGAAAGCCTGACGCTGATGTTCCAGCGCGAGGTGGCCGAGCGGATCGTCGCCGCGCCGGGCTCCAAGGCCTATGGCCGGCTGGCGCTGCTGGCCTCCTGGCGGGCCGAGGCGCGCATCGCCATCTCGCTGCCGCCCGAGGCCTTCACGCCGCCGCCCAAGGTCTCTTCCGCCGTTGTCCACCTGACCGCCCTGCCCGAACCGCGCTACCCCGCCGACCCGAAGGTGCTGGAGCGCGTCGTGGCCCAGGCCTTCAACCAGCGTCGCAAGATGCTGCGCGCCGCGCTGAAGGGACTTGCGCCGGATCTGGAAGACCGCCTGCTGGCCTCGGGCATCAAGCCCACCGACCGCGCCGAGACCGTGGGGCTGGAGCAGTTCTGCGCCCTCGCCCGCAACATCGCCGCAGGCTGAGCTGCCGCCCCGCGCGAGTTGCTGCAACGCCCCGGCGTCGCCTCCCCGGACAGGCATAAACGACAACAGGCGGCCCCAAGGGACCGCCTGTCTGTATGTTTGCGCTCATGCCTGCCCAGGGCAGGCAGCGCCTCAGTCGACCGTCTGCGATCCCTCTGCGGCGGCGGGTGCCGTCGTCTCGGGTTCGGCCGCGCTGGCCTCGGGGGCCTTGCGCGGCGCGCGCTTGCGGGGGCTGGGTTTGTCGCCGGCATTCTCGGGGGTCTCGACCAGCATGCTGTCGCCCTCGTCATCCGAGCTCACCTCGATCACGTCGTCCTGCGACTTCTTCGAGCGGCTGCGCGAGGACTTCGGTGCGCCATCGACCGCATCATCGCCGGAGCCGCGTGGTTTGCGGCTGCGCGGCGCGCGACCCGACTTCTCGGACTTGCCGCCGGTCTCGCCATGCGACGAGGCCTCGGCCTCGGCAACAGGCTCTTGCGGGGTGTCCGAGCGCGCCTCGGCGCGGTCGTCGCCGCTGCCGTTGTTGCCGTCGCGGTCCTGGCGGTGCTGTGACCGCTCGCGGTCGCGGTCGGCCTGACGCTGGCGGTTTTCCTGTTCCTGCTGCTCGCGGCGATTGTCCTGCTCTTTCTGGGCCTCGCCCAGCATCCGCAGGTAATGTTCGGCATGCTGCTGGAAGTTCTCGGTCGCGACGCGGTCACCGGCCAGCTGCGCATCGCGCGCCAGCTGGTTGTACTTGTCGATGATCTGCTGCGGGGTGCCGCGCACCTTGCCTTCGGGCCCCGAAGAGTCGAAGACCCGGTTGACGATGTTCCCGACGGAACGGTTGCGCGATTTGCTCCGCGAACGTGATTTCGAAGATCTCATAAGGTCAGATGTCCAGCCTTGTTGTATCTAAGGTACCTGCTCGCTGCCTCGGCGCGTCCTGCGTCGGATCTTGGCGAGCGGTTTCTCTCTGGCTTGGCATCCGGGAGACGCTGCCAAACTGCGCGTCCTCGATCCGGATAGGATCGAATAAACATGCCCGAATGCAGATGACAAGAGGGAAGTGACAGTTTTACGCAGATTTTGCGTCTTTCCCGGCCCCGCGAGGAGCCCGGGCCGCCACGACCCTGTCTCTGCCATCCATGTCGGGATGAATGGCCACCTGTTCAAGACCCGCCGCTGCAAAGAGCGCGGCGACGGCGGCGCCCTGCCGCCAGCCGATCTCGACCGCCAGCCTTCCGCCGGGCAGCAGATGCGCCCCGGCCTGCGCCGCGATCACCCGGTAGCTGTCCAGCCCGTCGCCGCCGGGGCTCAGCGCCATGGCGGGCTCTCGCAGCACTTCGGGCGACAGGCCGGCCATCTCGGCCTCGGTGATGTAGGGCGGGTTCGAGACGATCAGGTCGAACCGTCCCGAGACCGCGCCAAACCAGTCCGACACGGTCAGCTCGGCACGGTCCTCAAGCCCCAGTGCCGCGCGATTGCGCCCCGCCACCGCCAGCGCGGCGGGGCTGAGGTCGACCCCCTGCCCCCTCGCCTGCGGCCGCTCGGCCAGCAGGGTCAGCAGCAGGCACCCCGAGCCGGTGCCGAGGTCGAGCACCCGCGCAAAGGGCGCCTCGAGCGCATGGGCCACCAGCGCCTCGGTCTCGGGGCGCGGGTCCAGCACATCCGCGGTAACGGCAAAGCTGCGGCCCCAGAACAAGCGGCTGCCGGTGATATGGCTGAGCGGCTCGCGCGCCACGCGCCGGGTAACGGCTGCGTCGAAGGCGGCGGCCCTGTCCCCCAGATCCGCCGGCATCTCGACCGAGAGCCTCTCGGCGGCGATCCCCAGCACATGGGCCAGCAGGCGGCGGGCATCGCGGCCGGGATCGGGCACCCCGGCCTCGGCGAGGCGCTGCCCGGCCAGCGCGAGGGCGCGACGGGCGTCGCTCACGCCCCGTCCTCGGCCAGAAGCTGCGCCTGGTGATCGGCGATCAGCGCCTCGATCACCTCGTCAAGGTCGCCCTGCATCACCTGGTCCAGCTTGTAGAGCGTCAGGTTGATGCGGTGGTCGGTCATGCGCCCCTGCGGGAAGTTGTAGGTGCGGATGCGCTCGGAGCGGTCGCCCGAGCCGACCTGCGCCTTGCGGTCGGCGGCGCGGGCATCGGCGGCCTGCTGGCGTTGCAGGTCGAAGAGCCGGTTGCGCAGCACCTGCATGGCGATGGCGCGGTTCTGGTGCTGGGACTTCTCGGAGGAGGTCACGACGATCCCCGAGGGGATATGGGTGATGCGCACGGCGCTGTCGGTGGTGTTGACGTGCTGGCCACCGGCGCCCGAGGCGCGCATGGTGTCGATGCGGATCTCGTTCGGGTCGATCCTGATGTCGACCTCCTCGGCCTCGGGCAGTACGGCGACGGTGGCGGCAGAGGTGTGGATCCGCCCTCCGCTTTCCGTGCTCGGCACCCGCTGGACGCGATGCACGCCGCTTTCGAACTTGAGCCGGGCGAAGACGCCCTCACCGCGCACGGCCGCGGTGACCTCCTTGATGCCGCCCAGCTCGGTCAGCTGTTCCTCGACGATATCGAATTTCCAGCCCCGCCCTTCCGCATAGCGCTGGTACATGCGCAGCAGGTCGCCCGCAAACAGCGCGGCCTCGTCGCCGCCGGTGCCGGGCCGGATCTCGATCATCGCCGGGCGGGCGTCGGCCATGTCGCGGGGCAGCAGGGCGATGCGCAGGGCCTGCTCCAGCCCGGGCAGACGGGCTTTGAGGCCGGGCAGTTCCTCTTCGGCGAGGGCGCGCATTTCGGGATCGGCCAGCATGGCCTCGGCCTCGGCCATGTCGGCGCGCAGGGTCTCGTAGGCGCGGACCGCCTCGACCACCGGCTTCAGCTCGGCATATTCGCGCGCCAGCGCGGCGAAATCACCGCCGCCCTCGGCCATCTTGGCTTCGATGAATTCGGATCGGCCCTTGATGCGGGCCAGCTTGTCTTCGGAGATCATGGGGCGAAGCCATCCCCCAAAGTCGCACTTTGGTCAAGCCTGCACCCGTGATACACTAGGCCATGCTGCGCTATGCCCTGATCCTTTTTGCCCTGCCCGCCATGGCACAGGAGGCCCCGCCCCTGAAGCCGATCGAGTGCTACTGCACCGATCGACAGGGCGACCGGGTCGAGCTGGGCGAGACCATCTGCCTCAGCGTCGATGGCCGCAGCTACCTTGCGCAATGCCAGATGTCGCTGAACGTGCCGATGTGGCGCGAGGTGGGGCCCTCCTGCCTGTCGTCGCGCGATCTGGACACTGAGCGGGGGGCTGGCCCCCCGTCAGCCGAAGGCTGACTCCCCCGCAGTATTTGCAGCCATCGGATAGAGGGAATTGGCACCCTGCATCCATCCGAGGGCCAAAAATACTGCCGCCGGAGGCTTCGCCCCTGCAGGGGGCGAACTCCATGGTTCAGTCCTTGCGACGGGTCCAGCACCAGAGCGCGATCAGCTCCATCGCCACATGGGCGCCGGCAATGGCCGTGGCCCCGGTGGTGTCGAAGGGGGGCGAGACCTCGACCACATCCCCGCCCTGCAGGTTCACGCCCGCGATGCCGCGCAGGATCGCCGCTGCCTGGGCCGTGGTCAGCCCGCCCCAGACAGGCGTGCCGGTGCCGGGCGCATAGGCCGGGTCGAGGCAGTCGATGTCGAAGGTCAGGTAGGCCGGGTGGTCGCCGACGATCTCGCGGATCTTCGCGGCGACGGCCTTGGCGCCTGTCTCGTGGACCTCCGGCGCGTCGATGATGTTCATCCCGAAGGCGCCATCCTCGTTCACCGTGCGGATGCCCACCTGGACCGAGCGCGCCGGGTCGATCAGCCCCAGCTTGATCGCCTTGTAGAACATCGTGCCGTGGTCGATCCGGCTCATGTCGTCATCGCGCCAGGTATCGCTATGCGCGTCGAAATGGATCAGCGAGAGCGGGCCGAACTTCTCGGCATAGGCCTTGAGGATCGGGAACGAGATGTAGTGATCGCCGCCAAGCGCGATCGAGCCCGCGCCCTGGGCAAGGATGCCCCGGATGTGGTTGGTCAGCGTCTCGGGGAACTCGGCCACCTTGGCGTAATCAAAGGCCAGGTCGCCATAGTCGGCCACGGCGAACTCCCCCAGCGGATCGAAACCCCAGCCATAGGGCGGATCGTAGGGCTGCAGGGTCGAGGCCTCGCGGATGGCGCGGGGGCCGAGGCGCGTGCCGGTGCGGTTGGTCACCGCCTGGTCAAAGGGCACGCCGGTCACCGCGAGGTCGAAGCCGGTCAGATCCTTCGTGTACTTGCGGCGCAGGAAGGAGGTGGCGCCGCCGAAGGCGTTCTCGTAGCTGAGGCCCCGGGCCTGCGCGCGGGTGAAGGCCTGGTCGACCTGGGTCTTGGCGTCTTCAAGGGCCATCTCAGTTTCCTTTCAGCGGCAGGGCGGTTTCCACGACCCGGGCGAAGAAGCTGGCGCCGACCGGGGCGATCTCGTCGTTGAAATCGAACTTCGGGTGATGCACCGGCGCCGTGTCGCCCTGACCGAGGAAGAGGTAGGCGCCGGGCCGGGCATTGAGCAGGAACGAGAAATCCTCGGCCCCCATCTCGCGCTCGTCGTTGAAGAGCACGGCGTTTTCGCCCGCCACTTCGCGGGCCACATCGGCGGCGAAGGCGGCCTTCTCGGGGTTGTTGATGGTCGCCGGATACCAGCGTTCGTAGATCAGCTCGGCCTGCACGCCATAGGCGGCGGCCTGCCCGGCGACGATCTCGGTCAGGCGCCGTTCCACCATGTCCTGCACGACAGGGTCATAGGTGCGCACCGTACCCATCATGTAGGCCTTTTCCGGCACAACGTTCTCGGCGCTGCCGGTGTGGATCTGGGTGATAGAGATCACCAGGTCCTTCACGGGATCGTGGTTGCGCGAGATCACCGTCTGGATGGCGTTGTACATGCCGACGGTGGCGGCGATGGGATCGACCGTGTCCTGGGGGTTGGCGGCATGGCCGCCGGTGCCCGTCACATGGATGTGGATCGTGTCCACGGCGGCCATCATGGCGCCGGGCGCGGTGCGGAAGGTGCCGACGGGCATGCCGGGGGCGTTGTGCAGGGCATAGACCTCGGAGATGTCGAAGGTCTCCATGATGCCGGCCTCGACCATGCGGCCACCGCCGCCGCCGTCTTCCTCGGCGGGCTGGAAGATCAGCGCCACGCGACCGGCGAAATTGCGCGTCTCCGCCAGGTACTTGGCGGCGCCGAGCAGCATGGTGGTATGACCGTCATGGCCGCAGGCATGCATGGCACCCGCCTTGCCGGAGGCATAGGGCAGCCCGGTTTCCTCGGTCATCGGCAGGGCATCCATGTCGGCGCGCAGGCCCACGGTCGGGCCCGGTTCGCGGCCCTCGATGATCGCCACGATACCGGTCTTCGCGATGCCCTCGTGCACCTCGGTGATGCCGAATTCGGCCAGCTTGCCGGCCACGAAGGCGGCGGTCTCGAAACAGTCGAAACCGATCTCGGGGATCTGGTGCAGGTGCTTGCGCCAGTCCTCCATTTCCCCGGCAAGACCGGCGATGCGATTGACCACGGGCATGGTCTGGACTCCTTGGGGTTCTCTCGTCAGGGTGCAGGAAATCCCAAACCGCGAGGCGCTGCAATGGCCGATGACAGCCGTGATCCCATCCATGACGTCGAGGCAGGGCTGCCCCGCCTGCTGGAGATCATGCGCCGGTTGCGCGACCCCGAGACGGGCTGCCCCTGGGACATCGAGCAGGATTTCGCCTCCATCGCGCCCTATACCATCGAAGAGGCCTACGAGGTCGCCGATGCCATCGAGCGCGGCGAGATGGGCGAGCTGGAGGGAGAGCTGGGGGACCTGCTGCTGCAGGTGGTCTTCCATGCCCAGATGGCCGAGGAGGCCGGGCATTTCAGCTTCGACAGCGTGGCCGGCGTGGTCGGCCAGAAGATGATCGACCGCCATCCGCATATCTTCGGCGACGAAAGCCGCGACAAGAGCGCCGCCCAGCAGACCCTCGACTGGGAGAAGATCAAGGCCGCCGAGCGCGCCGCCAAGAAGGAGACCCGGGTGCTGGACGGCGTCGCCCTGGGTCTGCCCGCCCTGATGCGCGCGGTGAAGCTGCAGAAACGCGCGGCGCGGGTCGGCTTCGACTGGCCCGAAGTGGGCCTGGTGGTCGACAAGATCGCCGAGGAAGCCGCCGAGCTGGTCGAGGCGCGCGACGAATTGACCCCCGAGAAGGTGGCCGAGGAATATGGCGACCTGCTGTTCGTCATGGCCAACCTGGGCCGTCACCTGGGTGTCGACCCGGAAGAGGCCCTGCGTGCCGCCAATGCGAAGTTTACCCGCCGTTTCAATGCGGTAGAGGATGCTCTTGCAGCAAAGGGTCAGCGCCCGGAGCAGAGCGACCTGGCCGAGATGGATGCGCTCTGGGATGCCGCCAAGGCGGCGGAGAAGGCGGCCGGATAACTTCCTCGTGATCCCCGACAGTAACAGTCGGGATTGACCTGCGGAAGGGTGGCGGGCCATATCCGGGAAGAAACCCCCGAGGAGGCCTCATGTTCTCACGTATCCTGTCTGCCGTCGCCCTTGGCGGCGCGGCGCTGCCCGCCCTTGCCCCCGCCGTCGCGGCGGAAGAGGTGAACCTCTATTCCTATCGCCAGCCCGAGCTGATCGCGCCGCTGGTCGAGGCCTTCACCGAGAAAACCGGCATCCCGGTCAATGTCGCCTTCCTGGAACAGGGCATGGTCGAACGGCTGAAGGCCGAGGGCATGCGTTCTCCGGCCGACCTGGTGCTGACGGTGGATATCGCGCGGCTGTCGGCCATCGTGGATGCGGGCGTCACGCAACCCATCGACGACCCGGCGCTGATCGAGGCGATCCCGGCGGCGCTGCGCGATCCCGAGGGCCACTGGTTCGGTGTCACCACCCGGGCCCGCGTGGTCTATGCCAGCAAGGAACGCGTCGCGGATGGTGAGCTGACCACCTACGAGGATCTGGCCGATCCCAAGTGGCAGGGCCGCATCTGCACCCGCTCGGGCACCCACCCTTACAATGTCGCGCTGACCGCCGCCTATCTCTACCACCACGGCGAAGAGGCCACGAAAGAGTGGCTGACCGCGCTGAAGGGCAACCTGGCGCGCAAGCCCCAGGGCAATGACCGCGCCCAGGTGCGGGCGATCTGGGCCGGCGAATGCGACATCGCGCTCGGCAACACCTATTACATGGGCCAGATGCTGGCCGATCCCGAGCAGCAGGACTGGGCCGAAAGCGCCCGCATCGTCTTCCCCACCTTCGAGGGCGGCGGCGCGCATGTGAACATCTCGGGCATCGCCATGACCAAGGCCTCGCCGAACCGCGAGACGGCGCTGAAGTTCGTCGAGTTCCTCGTCTCGCCCGAGGGGCAGGAGATCTACGCCGAGAAGAACTACGAATACCCTGTCGCGCCGGGTTCGGAGCCCTCCGAGCTGGTCGCCTCCTGGGGCAGCTTCGAGGCTGATGACGTGGCGCTGATGGATCTCGCCGCCCTGCGCCCCGATGCGCTGCGGCTGATGGAAGAGGTCGATTTCGACGGCTGAGCCTGCCTCGGCCCGGGTCGGGGGCCAGCCCCCCGCCCGCCTGCGGCGGTCTCCCCCCGGAGTATTTGTCGCCATCGAATAGGAAGGGGCGCGGTTCTGCCTGTCGGGCGGGCGCGCCCCTTCGCTTTTTCGCCGAGCCCCGCCGCGGGCGATGGACAAATCGCTGCGGGCAGATCACTCTCCGCCTCTCTGGCAAGACCGAAGGAGCGGACATGGCACGCAAGATCATCATCGATACGGACCCCGGGCAGGACGATGCCGTGGCGATTCTGCTGGCGCTGGCCAGCCCGGAAGAGATCGAGGTGCTGGGCATCACCGCCGTTGCGGGCAACGTGCCGCTGCCGCTGACCCAGAAGAACGCGCGCATCGTCTGCGAGCTGGCCGACCGGCCCGACGTCAAGGTCTTCGCCGGCTGCGAGGCACCGCTGAAGCGCAAGCTGCACACCGCCGAGCATGTGCATGGCAAGACCGGCCTCAACGGCCCGGTGCTGCCCGATCCGGTGATGCCCCTGCAAGAGCAGCACGCGGTCGATTTCATCATCGAGACCCTGCGCGCCGAGCCCGAGGGCACCGTCACGCTCTGCCCCCTCGGCCCGCTGACCAATGTCGCCACCGCCTTCGAGAGAGCCCCCGACATCGTCTCGCGCGTGCAGGAGATCGTGTTGATGGGCGGCGCCTATTTCGAGGTCGGCAACATCACCCCGGCAGCCGAGTTCAACATCTACGTCGACCCGGAAGCCGCTGATATCGTTTTTAGATCCGGCGTTCCGCTGGTGGTCATGCCGCTGGATGTCACCCACAAGGTGCTGGCCACCCGGCCCCGGATCGAAGCCATTCGCGCGCTGGACAGCAAGGTCGGTCATGCGGTGGCCGAGATGACCGACTTCTTCGAACGTTTCGATGTCGAGAAATACGGCTCGCTCGGCGGACCGCTGCATGATCCTTGTGTCACCGCCTACCTGATCCGTCCCGAGATCTTCCAGGGCCGCCATATCAACGTCGAGATCGAGACCTCCTCGGAACTGACCCTGGGCATGACCGTCGCCGACTGGTGGCGGGTCACCGACCGCGAGGCCAATGCGCTGTTCATCGGCACCGCCGACGACGATGCCTTCTTCGATCTGCTGACGGAACGGCTCGGCCGGTTTTGACCGCGTTGCACCTGGCCCGGGAGGGCGACGAGGAGCGGCTGCTGCCGATGCTGCGCGCCTGCCATACCGAACTGGGGCTGGCGAGCGAGGACTGGGCCCTGCGCGAGGCGCTCGGGCCGATCCTGTCGGGGGCGCCGCATGGGGCGATCTACATCGCCGGCCCGGCGCGGGCCCCCATCGGCTACGCGGCGATCTCCTTCGGGTGGTCACTGGGCGACGGCGGGCTGGCGGCCGACCTGGACGAAATCTGGGTGCGTCCGGCGATCCGGGGCCGCGGCATCGGAGCAGAGCTTCTGTCGATCCTGCCGCGCGCCCTGGCCGAGGCCGGGCTGAAGCGGCTGCGGGTCATCGTGCCCAGCGCGGATCACGCCCTTGCCCGGCTGGCCCGGGTCGGCGGCTATCGCGCCGCGCCCGACAGCCTGTGCTGGACGCGGCGTTTCTGAAGCTCTGGCATTGGCGCGCGATGCGCCCTAGCTATGGGCCATGAGCATCGCCTTCCCCTTCGACAATACCTTCGCCGCCCTGCCCGAGGGGTTCTTCCTGCGCCAGCCGCCGCGCGCAGCCAGCGCGCCCGAGCTGCTGGCCTTCAACGCGCCCCTCGCCGCCGAGCTTGGCATGAGCGGCGAGGCCCCGCCCGAGGAGCTGGCGCAGGTCTTTTCCGGCAACCAGCTGCCGGAGGGCGCCGACCCGCTGGCCCAGGCCTATGCCGGGCACCAGTTCGGCGGCTTTTCCCCTCAGCTTGGCGATGGCCGCGCGCTGCTGATCGGCGAGGTGGTGGACCGGACCGGCCAGCGGCGGGATATCCAGCTGAAGGGTTCGGGGCGTACCGCCTTTTCACGCGGCGGCGACGGGCTGGCCGGCATAGGGCCGGTACTGCGGGAATACCTGGTGTCCGAGGCGATGGCGGCGCTTGGCGTGCCCACGACGCGCTCCCTGGCCGCGGTGGCGACGGGGGACACGATCTACCGAGAGACCGCCCTGCCCGGCGCCGTGCTGACCCGCGTCGCCAGCTCTCACCTGCGGGTCGGGCATTTCGAGTTCTTCGCCGGGCGGCGCGATCCGGCGCGGATGCGGGTGCTGATGCATCATGCCATCGCGCGCCATGATCCGCAGGCAGACGGGCCGCTTTCCTTCCTCAAGGGTGTCATCGCCCGGCAGGCCGAGCTGGTGGCGCAGTGGCTGTCGCTCGGCTTCATCCACGGGGTGATGAACACCGACAACACGACGATTTCCGGCGAGACCATCGACTACGGCCCCTGCGCCTTCATGGATGGCTACCATCCGCAGACCGTGTTCTCGTCCATCGACCGGCAGGGGCGCTATGCCTATGACAACCAACGCCATATCCTGCCCTGGAACATGGCGCAGCTGGCCTCGGCGCTGCTGCTGCTGGAAGAGGATGCCGAAGCGCAGGTCGAAGCCTATACCCAGGCCGTCCATGCCATGCCGGGCCTGATCGACGCCGCCACGCTGCGGCGGTTCGGGCAGAGGCTGGGGGATCGCCGAGGCGGATGAGGCCGACCGGGGGCTGATCGAGGCGCTGCTGAGCCTGATGCAGAACGAGGGCGCCGATTTCACCAATACCTTCCGCGCGCTTGGCGAAGATCCCGGACGGGCTGAAACCATGTTCAGCGACACTACCGCCTTCACCGCCTGGCGCGGCGACTGGGAGGCGCGGATCGCCCGGGAAGAGGCGCCGCAGGATCTGATGGCCCGGGTGAACCCCGCCGTGATCCCCCGCAACCACCGGGTGGAAGCAGCGCTTGCGGCAGCGCACGAGGGCGACCTTGCGCCGTTCCGCGACCTGCACCGGGTCCTGGCGACTCCGTTCTCGCTGGCCGAGGCAGACAGTGCCTATGCCGCCCCGCCGCGCCCCGGCGAAGAGGTGCAGGCCACCTTCTGCGGCACCTAGCGCCTCTTGTCCTGCCAGTCCTTGAGACGGGCAAAGAGGCGGGGATTGCGGTCGACGAACTGGTGGATCAGGCCGGTCAGGCCGCCTCTCTCCTGCCCCTTGAGATAGGCAAAGCCCACCGAGGCGCCGAAGATCGCCCCGGCGTGATCGACGATCAGGTCCCACATGGTGTCCTGCAGCCCGGATTTCTGCATGTTGGTGCCGAAGGTCTGGTCCATGGCGAATTCGAAGACCTCCCATGTCGCGCCGATGGAGACGGCGAAGCAATAGGCGAAGAAGGCGATGGCTATGGGCGGCGCGGCGTAGCGGTCGCCCTGGAACATGGCAAAGACCAGGATGAAGCCGATCATGCCGAAACCGATGGCCGAACCGCCGTGCATCACCACGTCCCACCACCAGTACCGGTTATAGAAGTCGAAGACCTCGCCCAGGAACAGCGTGCCCCAGATGAAGGCGACCACGGCAGCCATGAAACCGGGCGGCACGCGGATGTGCATCCAGCGCGCCACGAACATCGGCACCATCGACGCCGAGAGCGTCGCCGCGGCGATGAAGGCCAGCGACCAGCGCCCGAGGAACAGCGACTCCGCGATGGAAAACAGCAGTGACAGCCAGATCAGGCGCGTCACGATGGATTGTTCCCGAAACATCTGGAAGCCTCGAACGTTGGGTGCCACAGAGACCCTATGAAAGCCTCCTCGGTGCGGATCGCAAGCTACAACCTGCAGAAATGTGTCGGCCTGGACCTGCGCCGCAACCCGAGGCGCAGCCTCGAGGTGCTGGAGGCCACCGGCGCCGTGATCGCCGTGCTGCAGGAGGCCGACAAGCGCCTGGCGCCGCGTCCCGCCGCCCTGCCCCATGACATGATCCAGGCCGAGGGCTGGCAGATCGCCCCTTTCGGCAAGGGGCCCTCGCTTGGCTGGCACGGCAATGCGCTGCTGCTGCGCCCGGGGATCGAGGTGCAGCACCATGTACGGCTGGACCTGCCGGGGCTGGAGCCGCGCGGCGCGATCCTGGCGGAACTGGCCAGCCCCATCGGGCCGCTGCGGGTGATCGGCGTGCACCTCGGGCTGGTGGCGCGCTGGCGGCGGCTGCAATGCGCCGCCCTGCGCCGCGCAGTCGAGCCGCTGGCGAAGATGCCCACCCTGATCGCCGGGGATTTCAACGCCTGGGGTCCGGCCCGCGACCTGGATGCCGAGCTGGGCTTTCTCGACCTGCTGCCCGGCGTGCCGAGCTTTCCCGCTGCCCGCCCCGTGGCGCCGCTGGACCGCATGGGCATCACCCGCGACCTGCGCGCCACGCCGCTGCGTGCGCTGAGCGCGCAACCCGCCCGTATCGCCTCGGATCACCTGCCGGTCTGCCTCGACCTCAGCCTGCGGGCGGCGTAGCCAGTGGCGATCCGCCATGCTATGCCGGGGCCATATTTCCAACGCCCGGATTTCCCATGACCATCCTGCAGATCGCCTCTCTGCTCATCGTGCTGGCGGCCACCTTCGGCACCGTGAACTACTTCTTCCTGCGCCTGCCCTCCTCCATCGGCATCCTGCTGGTGGCGCTGGCCACCTCGCTGACCATGCTGGGCCTCGACCTGGCCATTGCCGATTTCGCCCTGGCCGACCAGATCCGCACCCTGGTGCTGGGCATCGACTTCTCTGATGCGCTGCTGGAGGGAATGCTGGGGCTGCTGCTGTTTGCCGGCGCGCTGCACGTCAAGCTGTCGGACCTCAGGGCGCAATGGCCGGTGGTGCTGCTGATGGCAACGCTGGGGGTCGCGATCTCGACCGTGATCGTCGGGGTCGGCTTCTCGTGGCTGACGGGGATGCCGCTGCTGGTGGCGCTGGTCTTCGGGGCGCTGATCTCTCCCACCGATCCGGTGGCGGTGCTGGGTGTGCTGCGCGAGGCCAACCTGCGCCGCAGCCTGGAAACCACCATCGCCGGGGAAAGCCTGTTCAACGACGGCGTGGGCTACGTGGTCTATCTCGTCCTCGTCGGCATCGCCTTCGGCGCGACGGGCGGCCATGGCGGCGGGGAAGAGACCAACCAGCTGGCCGCCGCCGCGCAGCTGTTCCTGCGCGAGGCGGTCGGCGGCGCGGTGATCGGGCTCGTGCTGGGCTACCTGGTGTTCCGCGTCATGCGCCGCATCGACGATCCCTCGCTCGAGGTGCTGATCACCCTGGCCCTGGCCTTCGGCGGCTACGAGCTGTCGGTGGCGCTGCATGTCTCGGCGCCGATCATGGCGGTCTGCGCCGGCCTGCTGATCGGCGACATCGGCGCCCGCCACGGCATGTCCGAGAAGACCCGCGACTACGTGGAAACCTTCTGGCACCTGATCGACGAGATCCTCAACGCGGTGCTGTTCCTGCTGATCGGGCTGGAGGTCTTCGCGGTGCAGCTCGAGCCCAGCTTCTTCGCCGCCGCCGCCCTGGCGATCGGGCTGGCGCTGGTGGCGCGCCTCGGCGCCGTGGCCCTGCCTCTGCTGCTGCTGAAACCCTTCCGCGACTTCGGCCCCGGCACCCTGCCGATCATGACCTGGGGTGGGCTGAAGGGCGGCATCTCGGTCGCCCTCGCCCTGTCGCTGCCCGACAGCGAGTGGAAACCGCTGATCCTGACGGCGACCTACGCGGTGGTGATCTTCTCGATCCTCGTGCAGGGACTGACCGTGGGCAAGCTGGCTGCGAAAGTCGGACGGGAGCCCGACCTGGTATGAGGTGGATCGTCCTGCTGCGTGCCGTCAATGTCGGCGGCACGGGCAAGCTGCCCATGGCGCCCCTGCGCGCGGCGCTCACTGAGGCGGGCGCGGCGAACGTCGCAAGCTACATCCAGAGCGGCAACCTGGTCCTTGATCTCGACCGCGAGGATCCGCAGGCTGTCGCGGACTGGACCTGCGAGGTGATCGCGGCCCATGTGGGCTTTCGCCCCGAGGCCGTGGCGCTGAGCCTGGCAGAACTGCGTGCCGCCCGCGAGGCCCTGCCCTTCGCCGGGACCGACCCGAAGATGACGCATCTGGGCTTCTTTCGCGGCACTCCGGCGCAGGAGGCACCCGACCGGCTCGTCCCCTTCTGCACGCAGGGAGAGGAGCTGGCCCTCGGTCCGCTCTGCCTCTGGATGTATACGCCGAAGGGCATCGGGCGCTCGAAGCTGGCGGGCAAGATCGACGGCGCGCTCGGCCTGCCGGTCACCCTGCGCAACCTGAATACCGTCGAGGCGTTGCTCGCGCTCGGCTGAGCCTGCCGGACCACGCCAGCGCGTGAAGGCTTGCGCCCGGCCCCGCAAGCGGTCACAACAGCGTCTGACCTTTCAAGAAACTCGCAGGCCCTTCCCGTGACCACCCGCCAAGACATCCTGCGCGCCGTCCTCTGGATGAGCGGCGCCGTGGCCTCCTTCCTGATCATGGCCTTTGCCGGGCGGGCGCTGTCGACCTCGCTGGATACCTTCGAGATCATGACCTGGCGGTCGCTGACCGGCGTGGCGATCATGGTCACGCTGATCACCGCGCGCGGCGCCTGGGGGCGGATCAGCACGCGCCGCATGGGCCTGCACATCGGGCGCAACATCGCCCATTTCACCGGTCAGAACCTGTGGTTCTACGCCGTCGCCGTGATCCCCGTGGCCCAGGTCTTCGCGCTTGAGTTCACCTCGCCGCTCTGGGTGCTGGTGCTCTCGCCGCTGGTGCTGGGCGAGCGGCTGACCCTGATGCGGGTGCTGGCTGCGGGCCTCGGCTTCGTCGGCATCCTGATGGTCACCCGACCCGGCACGCAAGAGCTGTCGCCCGGCGTCATCGCCGCCGCCTGTGCCGCCATCGGCTTCGCCGTCACCATGGTGACCACCAAGCGGCTGACCCGCGACGTGCCCACCCTGTCGATCATCTTCTGGATGACCGTGACGCAGACCGTCATGGGGCTGATCTGCGGCGGCTATGACCTCGACTTCGCGCTGCCGACCGCCGAGACCCTGCCCCTGCTGGTGCTCGTCGGCTGCTGCGGCCTCTTCGCGCATTTCTGCGTCACCTCGGCACTCAGCTTCGCGCCCGCGACCGTGGTGGTGCCGATCGACTTCACCCGCCTGCCGCTGGCCGTCCTTCTGGGGGTGCTCTTCCTCGGAGAGCCCTTCGACCTCTGGGTACTGGCAGGCGCCGTGGTGATCTTTGCCGGAAACGTGGTCAACATCCGGTCGGAAACCCGGCCCCGCCCGGTGGCACTCGACGCCACCTAGAGCGTGACTCTGATTCGCGTCAGAACCGAAAAACCTATATATTACAAATGTTTCTGCACCTGCAAATTCCGCCTGCCGGAATTCGCAGGGCAGCCCTATTGCAGCAACGCCACAGTTCAGGCCAAAATGCGGAATTTCATTCCGCAAATTGAAGGCCGCACGGTCTGACGATTGATCCCCGCGACCCATCCCGAAACAATATTGCGCAGAGAATGCCGCAATGGACATTCTGTAACGGGAGGAAACACGATGAAACTTCAGACCGGCGCCATCCTGGCGCTGCTCGGGGCGGGCATGGCCCATGCCGGTGGCACCGAGCGCACCCCGCAATCCGCAATGATCCTCTACCAGAAGGGCAACCTGGTAGAGCTGAGCTTCGGGCATGTCATGCCGCATCTTTCGGGACAGATGGCCGACAGCAATCCCTCGGGGGACATCGCCAACGACTTCAATTCGCCCTCGCTGTCGCTGAAGATGGATGTCAGCGATACGCTGGCCCTGGCGCTGATCCTGGACAAGCCCTGGGGTTCGGATATCGAGTACGGCCCCTCCAGCGCGGTGCTCGACGGGCAGCGCGCCATTGCCGACACCAGCGCCGCGACGATCCTCGGCAAGTACCAGCTCAACAAGAACGTCAGCCTCTTCGGCGGCCTGCGGATCCAGCAGTCCGGCGGCTCGACGATCCTTGACGGGGCAGCCTATGCCAGCCTGCCGGCGCAGCCCTACGAGGTGACCTTCGCGGATCAGACCGCCCTCGGCTACGTGCTGGGCGCGGCCTACGAGATCCCGGAACGTGCCATGCGGCTGGCCCTGACCTACAACTCGGAGATCCACTACGACTATCCCACGGTCGAGACCTTCAACGGCGCCTCCTTCGGCGCCTCGACCGATACCGCCAGCGTCACGCCGCAATCGGTGAACATCGACTTCCAGCACGCGCTGGACCGGCGCACGATCCTGACCGCCTCGGCCCGCTGGGTCGAGCACTCGGCCTTCCAGCTGACCCCCAGCGTGCTGAACCGCGACCTGGTGAACCTGAACGACAGCACCACCTACCGCATCGGCATCGGCCGGGCCTTCAGCCAGAAGCTCTCGGGCTCGCTGACCTATGCCTTCGAGCCGAAGGTCGACCAGGATGCCTCCTCGACCTCGCCCTATGACGGCTACAAGCAGCTCTCGCTCGGACTCAGCTACAAGGCGACGGACCAGATCGAGATCGGCGGCGGCCTCAGCTACCGGCGGTACAACGACGCCAATGCCACCGTCGGCGGCAGCACCGTCGGCCGCTTCGAGGACAATCACCTGACCGCGGTCGGGCTGAAAATGACCTACAAGTTCTGAGACTCCGCCCCCGGAACCGGCCGGGGCCGACCAGGAGGCGGCAGGGCAAGTCCCTCTGCCGCCCCGCTTTTTCCGCAGCGCGGCATAAAAGGGACCCAATTTCCGCGCTGCGGAAAGTCAAATTCCGCCTGTCGGTATGTCCATCAGGCCACAGTGCGACGGAAATAACGTCACGTTACGTAGGCTTCCCCCAACGTCAACTTTCTGGGCCAATTGCCGCAGGGCATTCTGCGGCTCTAGGCTTCGATTACGCAGGTGCAAACCTGAGTTGGGAGGAGACATCATGAAACTGCAAGCCGGCGCCCTTCTGGCGCTTCTCGGCGCAACGACTGCCCACGCGGGCGGGATCGAGCGCTCCAGCCAATCCGCAATGCTGCTCTTCGCCGAAGGTAACCGGTTCGAGCTCAGCTTCGGCTCTGTCGACCCGTCGCTGACCGGCGTCGACGCCACCGCCAACAGCATTTCCGACGTCGGCAAGGGCTACACCCTGCCCAGCTTCGGGCTGAAGATGGACGTGACGGATCGCGTGGCCCTGGCCCTGATCTACGACACCCCCTTCGGGGCGGATGTCGAGTATGACTACGGCGGGGCGAACCAGATGCTGAACGGCACTGCCGCCCAGGCGGACGTGCGCGCCCTGACCCTGCTGGCAAAGTACCAGGCCACGGACCGGGTCAGCGTCTACGGCGGTATCCGCCACCAGAACGCCGAGGGCGAGATCACCCTGGACGGCTTGGCCTACGGCGGCCCGCCGCCGGCCGGTCTTTCCGGCTACTCGGTCGAGCTGAACGACGGCTCTGGCACCGGCTACGTGCTGGGCGCCGCCTACGAGATCCCCGACATCGCCTTCCGCCTGGCGCTGACCTACAACTCGGAAATCAGCCATGACTTCGACACCGTCGAATACGGTCTGGCCGCTTCCGGCATTCCCGGCACGCTGACCTCGAAGACCCCCGAGAGCTGGCATCTCGAATTCCAGAGCGGCATCGCCGAGGACACGCTGCTGATGGCCAGCATCCGCCACGTCAAGCATTCGCAGTTCAAGGTGCGGCCGCAGACCGCGAACCGCGACCTGGTCAGCCTGGAGGACAGCACGACCTACCAGCTTGGCATCGGGCGCCGCTTCACGCCGAAGCTGGCTGGCTCGATGAGCGTGGCCTACGAGAAGGGGGGCGACAGCCTCGTGTCTCCGCTGGCGCCGTCCAACGGCAAGACCCAGCTGTCCCTCGGCCTGAGCTACAAGGTCACCGAGGCGGTCGAGATCTCGGGCGGGATCAGCCATGTCTGGCTGGGGGATGCCCAGCCCCAGACGGCCGATACCCCGCGCGCCAGCTTCACCGACAACGAAGCCACCGCCTTCGGCCTGAAGATCGCCTACAGCTTCTGATCCACGGCCTGCCCGACCACCGGGCAGAGCGCCCGCAAACAGCCCCCGGCCCGCAAGGACCGGGGGTTTTCACATGCCCGCCCCCGGGCCCGGCCGCATTGGGATTTGACCCCGGCGCCTGCCTCCCCTAACGCTGTGCGCGACGGTGCCGAGGGGCGCCGCGCGGGATGCAAGGGGGCGGAATGCTTTACAAATCGGCACAGGACTGGCGCGCGGCCACCGAGAAACGCGTGCTTCTCTTCGGCATGTCGGGGCTGGGCAAGACCCATGTCTCGAACCTGCTGCGCGATGCCGGGACCTGGTTCCACTACTCGATCGACTACCGCATCGGCACCGGCTACATGGGCGAGCATATCGCCGACAACGCCAAGCGCCACGCCATGCAGGTGCCCTTCCTGCGCGACCTGCTGATGACGGATTCGATCTACATCGGCTCCAACATCACCTTCAACAACCTCGCGCCGCTGTCGACCTACCTCGGCAAGCCCGGCGATCCGGCGAAGGGCGGGCTGCCCTTCGACGAATACATGGTGCGCCAGGAACAGCACCGGGTGGCCGAGGTCGCCTCGCTGCTGGATACAGCCCGCTTTGCCCGCCGCGCGGTCGAGCTTTACGGCTATCCGCATTTCGTCTGCGACAGCGGCGGCTCGATCTGCGAGGTGGTGGATCCCTGGAACCCCGGCGATCCGGTGCTGACGGCGCTGGAAGACGCCGCCCTGCTGGTCTGGATCAAGGGCGACGAGGCCCATACAGACGAGCTGGTGCGCCGCTTCGACCGGGCCCCGAAGCCGATGTACTACGAACCCGCCTTCCTGCATCAGGCCTGGCAGGACTACCGCGCCGAGACCGGCGAGGCCCCCGACCGGGTCGACCCCGACGCCTTCGTGCGCTGGACCTACGCGCGGGCCCTGTCGCACCGTCAGCCGCGCTACGCCGAGATGGCGAAACGCGGCGTGACCGTCACCGCCGACGAGGTCGCCGCAGTGCGCAGCGCCGGTGATTTCGAAAACCTGATCGAAAATGCGCTTGCGCGGCGCGAAGAAGAGCTTAGCTAAACGGCCTCTGCCGCTGTCCACGAGGACCCTCACATGCCCATCAAGATCCCTGCCGACCTGCCCGCTTACGACGTTCTCACCCGCGAGGGCGTCATGGTCATGTCCGAGGATCAGGCGGCACGTCAGGATATCCGGCCCCTGCGCATCGGCCTGCTGAACCTGATGCCGAAGAAGATCCAGACCGAGAACCAGTTCGCCCGGCTGATCGGTGCCACACCCTTGCAGATCGAGCTCTCGCTGATCCGCATGAGCGAGCATCAGACCAAGAATACCGCCGCCGAGCACATGGAGAGCTTCTATCGCCCCTTCGAGGAGGTCGCGGCCTCGGGCGAGAAGTTCGACGGGCTGATCATCACCGGCGCTCCGATCGAGCACCTGCCCTTCGAGGCGGTCACCTACTGGGAAGAGCTGCAACAGGTCTTCGCCTGGACCCAGACCCACGTGCATTCCACATTCGGCGTCTGCTGGGGCGGCATGGCGATGATCCACCATTTCCACGGCGTGCCCAAGCACATCCTGACCGAGAAGTACTTCGGCTGCTATCCGCAGGCGAACCTGGATCCGGCCTCGCCCTTCCTGCGCGGCTTCTCGGATGCCTGCACCGTGCCGGTCAGCCGCTGGACGGAGATGCGCGAAGAGGACATCCGTGCCGCCGGCGGTGGCCTGAAGACCCTGCTCGGCAACGAAGAGACCGGCCCCTGCCTGGTCGAGGATCCGGGCCATCGGGCGCTCTATGTCTTCAACCACTTCGAGTATGACAGCGACACGCTGAAACAGGAGTATGACCGCGACGTCGAGGCCGGGGCACCGATCCTGCCGCCGCTGAACTACTTCCCCGACGACGATCCGACGCGCAAGCCGCAGAACCGCTGGCGCAGCCATGCGCATCTGCTCTACGGCAACTGGATCAACCAGATCTACCAGACCACGCCCTTCGACCTCGCCCGCATCGGCGAGGCCTGAGGCGGCCGCGCCGCGCCCGGATCCCGTACGTCGCGGGGTCTCGGGCCCGGCGGGCGTGGCGCAACTCTCACAAGACACCAGCCTGCCCGGAATTGCGCCTTGCGGGACACGCCGGAGGCCGCGACCCTACGCTACCGTTCACGCGCACTTGATCGCCCGTTCCACACTGCTAAGCAGGATCGGGAAGATCCGGGACAGGCCAGCCTGCCCGGCAAGACGATCAGGAAGACCCGAATGCTCACTCTCCTTGCCTGGCTTGTCGCCGGCTGCCTGGGGGCCATCGCCCTCTTCTTCGCCATCACCTGGCTGGCCTGCCAGCTGAAGCAGCGGCGCGTCATGCGGACCTATCCCGTGCTCGGGCGGTTCGAGGTGGTGAACGGGCACCGGGTGCATGTACACCAGTTCGGCAGCGGGCCCGACCTGGTGATCGCCCATGGCGCCACCAGCCACATGCGCGAGGCGATCGCGTGCTTTGCCCGGGGCCTCGAGGGCGAATTCCGCATCACGCTGATCGACCGCCCCGGCGAAGGCCATACCCGCCCCCTGCATCGGCGTGGCGAAAGCCTGCGCGAGCAGGCCGATTTCCTTGCCGACACGGTGCGCGCGCTCGGCATCGACAGCTTCGTCCTGCTGGGCCAGAGTTTTGGCGGCTCGGTCGCCCTGGCCTGGGCGCTGCACCGCCCCGAGGGGCTGCGGGCCATGGCCCTGGCGGCAACACCGGCCTATCCATGGCTGCCCCATCTGCCCTGGCGCATCAAGGGCCCGGCGATGCCGGTGCTGGGACCGCTGATTGCACAGGTGGTGTTCGCCTGGTTCCCGCAGAGCTATTTCCAGAAGGGCTACGCGCAGGTCTTCTTTCCCAACGCCGTGCCCGACGGCTATGGTGACCGCATCGGCCTGCCGCTGTCTCTTCTGCCGCGCAACGTGGTGGCCGACAATCGCCAGCTTGCCCGGATGGGCCGCGACCTGTCCGAGATCGGACCGCACTACGGCAAGATCGCCATCCCCGTCGAGGTGGTGAACGGCGCCGAGGATGCGGCCGTGAAGCCCGAACTGCATGCCCATGTGCTGGGCCGAGAGATCCCCGGCGCCCGGGTCCGGCTGCTGAAGGGTCAGGGGCACATGCCCCATGTCGGCGACCCAGAGGGCATCAACGACGCCGTCCGCCGCGCCGCCCGCCGCGCCGCCGCCCGGGAGCAGTAGCGCAAGGCCGATGGCCGCCGGGGCAAGACGCGGCAAGGGCAAGACGACGCAAGGCAAGACGCGGCTGGCAATACGATGGGCGCAGCGCGGCGCGCCCACCGCGGGAGGGAGAGATGACCATGCACGAGAGCGTCTCCGTCGCGCTTCTGATCCCCGGCCTGCTGGGGGTCGGTCTTGTTGTCGGCGCTGTGCTGACCCTGCTGCGCGCCCGGCACCGCGCGGCCCGTCGCGCCGCCCGCTGGCCGGCCCAGGGCCGCATCCTGCACATCGAGGGTCAGAGGCTGCATGTCCTGCAACACGGCCCCGCCGAGGCCCCCTCGGTGGTGCTGCTGCACGGCGCCTCGGGGAACCTTCGCGATCAGCAGATCTCGCTGATGCCGGGGCTGCTGGCGGCGAGGTTCCGCGTCACGCTCTTCGACCGGCCCGGGCTGGGGCATTCGCTGCCCTGCATGCCCGGGCTGACCCTGCGCCGCCAGGCCGAGCTGATGGATGCGGCCTGTGCCGAGCTTGGCCTGGGGCAGGTCGTGCTCTGCGGCCAGAGCTTCGGTGGCGCGGTCGCGGCCTGCTGGGCGGCCTATTGCCCCGGGCGTCTGGCCGGGCTGGTGCTGATCGCCGCGCCTGTCTTCCCCTGGCCACCGGTGATCAAGCGCCACTTCCGGCTGATGGCGCGCCCGGTGATCAGCCCGCTGATCGCCTGGCTGCTCACCGCCTGGATGCCGGAACGGCGCCTGCTGGAAGAGCTTGCGCCGCAGTTCGCCCCCGACGCCATGCCGGACGACTACCTCGCCCGCGCCGGCTCGGCCCTGTCGCTGCGCCCCGCCTCGCTGCGCGCCGACGCCCGCCAGCGCGTCCGGCTGGTCCGCGACCAGCAGCTGATGGTCACGCGGATGCCCGGGCTGGCGATGCCGGTCGAACTGGTCCAGGGGATGCGCGACCAGACCGTGAAGCCCGAACGCCACGCCGAGCCCCTGCGCGCCGAGAT
>NZ_AFPM01000231.1 GCF_000220565.1 Oceanicola sp. S124
TCGCCCGACGTTCGCCGGTCGCGATCCGGCGACCGCGGGCAGAGCCCCCATCTTTCGCCCGCCTCCGTCCCGCGACGAGGGGGACAGCGAACGCGTTTGCGTCCTTGCACGGGGGGCCGGCAGAGGCCTCGGCGTCCGGGGGGGAGGAACGGCGCGTCATGCTGCCTCAGGCCTCCGCCGCAACAAGGTCCTTGGTCATGAAGACCGACACCCCGTTGTCGGCGTAATCGCCGAAGACGCCACAGCGGGCAAAGCCGTTGGCCTCGTAGAGGCGGCAGGCCGCGGCCAGCGCCTCGGCGGTCTCGAGTTTCAGGCAGGTCAGCCCCTCGGCGGTGGCGGCCTGCTCGATCCGGGTCAGCAGGGCGCTGCCGACCCCCTTGCCGCGCGCCGCCTCGGTGACGAAGAAGCTCTTCACCTCGCCATAGCCCTGCTTGATCTGCAAGGCGCTGCAGCCAAGCGCCATGTCCCCCTCGCGGGCGACGAAGAAGCGGATCGAGGGCGCGCAGAGCGCCTCGTGGCTGAGAAAGTTGTTCTCTTCGGGATTGAACAGCGTCCGCATCAGCAGCTGCGAGGCATCCAGCAGGGCCGAGGCCTCGGGGTCGAGCGGGTTGGCGGGGGAGATCGTCAGCGTCATCAGGTCGTCCTGCAGTCTGCGCACCGGGTGTAGCCGGCGTGTCGGGAATGTCCGGGTACTTCACGAAGCGCGCGGGCCGAGGTCAAGACCCCGTCGCGCCCGCCCGCGCCCCCCCCATCCCGCCGCAACCGGCGGGAATTCGCAATATCTTGTGGAAAACGACCCAACCTTCCCCATATCATGCGTGGGTCTTGTTGACTCATCCTGCCCCGCTTCGCACCATTCCTGCCTAATACGGAATCACCGCAGGCAGGACGGGGAACCCCTCATTTGCACTTCTCACGGCTCAGACTGACCGGCTTCAAGAGCTTCGTCGATCCGACGGACCTGATGATCAACACCGGGCTGACCGGGGTCGTCGGGCCGAACGGCTGTGGCAAGTCGAACCTGCTGGAGGCGCTTCGCTGGGTCATGGGCGAGAACCGCCCGACCGCGATGCGCGGCGGAGGCATGGAGGACGTGATCTTCGCCGGTGCCGCCAGCCGCCCGGCGCGCAACTTCGCCGAGGTGACGCTGCATATCGACAACTCGGACCGGCTGGCGCCTGCGGGGTTCAACGACGAGGACCAGATCGAGATCGTCCGCCGGATCACCCGCGACGTGGGCAGCGCCTACAAGGCCAATGCCAAGGACGTGCGGGCGCGCGACGTGCAGATGCTCTTCGCAGATGCCTCGACCGGGGCGCACAGCCCGGCGCTGGTGCGGCAGGGCCAGATCTCGGAACTGATCAACGCCAAGCCGAAGAACCGGCGCCGCATCCTGGAAGAGGCGGCGGGGATCTCGGGCCTCTACCAGCGCCGCCACGAGGCCGAGCTGAAGCTGAAGGGCGCCGAGCAGAACCTGACCCGCGTCGATGACGTGATCGAACAGCTCGCCACCCAGCTGGCCTCGCTTGACCGTCAGGCGCGTCAGGCGGCCCGCTACCGCGCCATCGGGACCGAGCTGCGTCAGGCCGAGGGCATGTTGCTCTATCGTCGCTGGCGCGAGGCGGACGAGGCGCGCAATGCGGCGCTGGCGGCCTTCCGCGAGGCCTCGACCGCCGCGGCGGGCGCCGAGCGGGTGGCCCGCGAGGGATCGGCCACGCGCCAGCAGCTCGAGGACCAGCTGCCGCCGAAGCGCGAGGAAGAGGCGATCGCGGCGGCGGTCCTGCAGCGCCTGACCGTCCAGCGCGACAGCCTCGGTGCCGAGAAAGAGCGCGCCATGCAGCAGATCCTGACGCTGAAGAGCCGGATCGAGCAACTGGTGCGCGACCGCGAGCGCGAGGCGGGGCTGAACAAGGACGCCGGCGAGACCATCGAGCGGCTGGACTGGGAAGCGCGCGAGATCGCCAAGGCCCACGAGGGCCACGAGATGCGGCTGGCCGAGGCGGCGGAGCTTTCGGCGGAAGCGGGGTCAGTCCTGTCGGACCGCGAGGCCGATCTGGGCGAGCTGACCGAGGATGTCGCCCGTCTTGCCGCCCGCCACCAGTCGGCGCAGCGCCTGCTTGAGGACAGCCGAAAGGGCGTCGAACGCAGCGAGGCCGAGGCGCTGAAGGCCCGCGAGGCGGTGACCGAGGCGCGCGCGCGCACGGCAGAGGCCGACGAGGCCTTCGAGGCGGCGCAAGAGGGCGAGGAACTGGCCCGCGCCCGGGTCGAGGCCGCCGAAGAGGCCCAGGCCGAGGCCGAGGCCGCCCGTGCCGAGGCCCAGTCGGGCGAGGCCGATGCCCGTGCCGCGCGCTCTGCCGCCGAAGGCGAGGTCAAGGCGCTGCAGGCCGAGGTCGCGGCGCTGGCGCGGCTGGTGCAGCGCGATGCCTCGGAAGGGGCGCAGCTGCTGGATGACGTCCGGGTGGATCCCGGTTTCGAAAAGGCGCTTGGCGCGGCGCTGGCCGATGACCTGCGCGCGCCGGTGGTCGGCGGCGACATGGCCTCGGGCTGGGTCGACCTGCCGGGCTACGACGCGACGCAACCGCTGCCTGCGGGCACGGTGGCGCTGGCCGATCATGTCAGGGTGCCGGGCGTGCTGGCCCGCCGGATGAGCCAGATCGGCGTGGTCGGGTCCGGCGAGGGCGCTGCGCTGCAGGCCGCGCTGCGGCCCGGTCAGCGGCTGGTCAGCCGCGACGGCGATCTCTGGCGGTGGGATGGCTACCGGTCGGGCGCCGAGGATGCGCCCTCGGCCGCCGCGCTGCGGCTGGAACAGATGAACCGGCTGGAGGCCCTGCGCACCGATCTCGAGGCCGCCGAAGAGCGCGCCGAGGGCGCCCGCATGGCGCATGAGGACCTGGCCGAGGCCCTGTCGCGCGCCTCCGAGGCCGACAAGGCGGCCCGTCAGGCCCGGGCCGAGGCTGACCGCCAGCTGACCGAGGCCGCCCGCGCCCTGTCGCGCGCCGAGGCCGACCGAAGCCTGGCCGCCAGCCGGGTCGAAAGTCTGCTGCACGCGGTCAGCCGCCACGAGGAAGAGGCGCTGGAAGCCCGCGCCCGCCTGCGCGAGGCCGAGGCGGCGGTCGAGACGCTGGAGGATCTCGACGAGGCCCGCGCCGGCATCGAACAGCTGCGCATGGCGGTCGAGGCCGCGCGCATGGCGATGATGTCGCGCCGCGCGGCCCATGACGAGATCCGCCGCGAGGGCGACGCCCGCACCCGGCGCCGCCAGGAGGTCGCGAAAGAGGTCTCGGGCTGGCGGCACCGCCTGGAAAGCGCCGACCGCCGCATCGCCGAGCTGGACGAGCGCCGCGCCGAGGCCGAAGCGCAGCTGGAAGAGGCCCAGGCCGAGCCGGACGAGCTGGAGATGCAGCGCGAAGAGCTGACGGAGGCCATCGAAGAGGCCGAGGCCCGCCGCTCTGCTGCCGCCGATGCCCTGGCCGGCGCCGAGGCCGCCCTGCGCGAAGCCGTGGCGGGAGAGCGGGACGCCGAACGCACGGCTTCGGAAGCGCGCGAGGCCCGGGCCCGCGCCGAGGCCCGTGCCGAGGCCGCCGCCGAGGCCGTGACCCATGCCGCCGAACGCATCGGCGAGGTGCTGGAACAGACCCCGAAGCAGCTTCTGGAAACGCTGGACATGGGCGTCGAGGACATGCCGCCCTCGGACCAGGTCGAAGCGGATGTGAACCGCCTGAAGCGTCAGCGCGACAGCCTGGGCGCGGTGAACCTGCGCGCCGAGGAAGATGCCAAGGAGGTCCGCGAGGAACACGATACCCTGGTGGCCGAAAAGGCCGACCTCGAAGAGGCCATCCGCGCCCTCAGGAACGGCATTGCCGGCCTGAACCGCGAGGGTCGCGAGCGCCTGCTGACCGCCTTCGAGCAGGTGAACACCAACTTCTCGCTGCTCTTCCGCCACCTGTTCAACGGCGGCGAGGCCAACCTCGTGCTGGTCGAAAGCGAAGACCCTCTGGACGCCGGACTCGAGATCATGTGCCAGCCGCCGGGCAAGAAGCTGTCGACACTGTCGCTGCTCTCTGGCGGGGAACAGACCCTGACCGCCATGGCGCTGATCTTCGCGGTCTTCCTCGCCAACCCGGCGCCGATCTGCGTGCTCGACGAGGTCGACGCGCCGCTCGACGATGCCAACGTGACCCGCTTCTGCGACATGCTGGACGAGATGTGCCGCCGCACCGAGACCCGCTTCCTGATCATCACCCACCACGCGGTCACCATGGCCCGCATGGATCGCCTCTTCGGCGTGACGATGCAGGAGCAGGGGGTCAGCCAGCTGGTTTCCGTCGACCTCAAGAAGGCCGAACAGCTGGTCGCCTGATCTCGCTCGGAGTATCGTCCAGAGGTCGAACGCCCAGAGGATCATCGCCAGTCTGGCGATGGCCTCCGGCGGCAGTATTTTCAGCCGTCGGATAGATGCAAGGGGCCGCTTGTCCCATTCTGAGGCTGAAAATACTGCGGGGGAGGCCGCGTAGTGGGCGGGGGCAGAGCCCCCGCGACCTTTCCTTCTCCGACGACGCCCTGATGTCGGGCGCCAAAGGCCTTTTCCCGGCCCCTCGCGGGGCGGGGAAAGGCCGCCCCTAGAGACGGTTCAGCAGCGCGGCCGTCGGCCAGCCGTCCACCGGCAGGCCCAGCTCGCCCTGCACCGCGCGGACCGCCGCGCGCGTACCGGCGCCGAGGATGCCGTCGATCTCGCCCACGTCATGGCCGCGCGCCGCCAGCTTCTGTTGCAGCAGCTTCATCTGCGGGCCCTCCAGCCCCGGTGCCGGGTTGCCCGGATCGAAGACCGGCGCCCCTTCCAGCCGGGTGGCGAAATAGGCCGCGGTCAAGACGTAGGTGAAGCTCTGGTTCCACTCGAAGAGCACCGAGAAGTTCGGATAGGCGAGGAAGGCCGGCCCGTCCTTGCCCTGCGGCAGGATCAGCGAGGCCGGCTGATCGCCCAGCCAGGTGCCGGATCGCGGCGCGACGCCAAGGGCCTGCCAGTCACGCGGCGCGATCTGCGTGTCGAGACCCGCCCGGGACCAGTCCATGGAGGCGGGCACTGTCACCTCCTGCAGCCAGGGCTGACCCGGCGCCCAGCCGAGCGCGCGCAGCATCTTCGCGCCCGACATCAGCGCATCCGGCGCCGAGGTCTTCAGCCGCACATGGCCGTCGCCGTCGCCATCCACGCCGTTCTCGATGATGTCGGCGGGCAGCATCTGCACCTGGCCGATCTCTCCGGCCCAGGCGCCGGTGGTGGTGGCTGGATCGAAATCGCCCTGCTCGTAAAGCTCCAGCGCCGCGAAGACCTGGGGGCGGAACAACTCGGGACGGCGGCAGTCATGGGCCAGGGTGATCAGCGCATTGGCGGTGTTGAAGTCGCCCTGGTAGCCGCCGTAGTCGGTCTCGAAGGCCCAGAAGGCCAGCAGGATGCCACGCGGCACGCCCATCTCGTGCTCGATCCGGTCGAAGATCTTGGCATATTGCGCCGCCTTGGCCGTGCCGTTGTCGATGCGGTTCTGCGAGATCAGCCGCCGCGCGAAGCTGGTGAAGTCCAGCTGGAAAACCCCCTGCTTGCGGTCCGCCGCGATCACCGCCGGATCCTGGCGGGCCGAGGCGAAGAAGGCCGCGACCCGGTCGGGGGCATGGCCGCGCGCGATGGCCTCGGACTTCATCGCCTCGACGAAGGCGGGAAAGGAGCCGCCGCAGTCCTGGGCGAGCACGGGCAGGGGCGAGAGCAGCAGGGCCAGCGGCAGCAGCGCATGACGGATCGATTTGGGGCGGAACATCGGGGCTTCCTTCTTCGGTCTCCGGTCCAACCTAGCAGGGAAGCCCCGGCGGACAATGCCCCGACCAATGAGCCCCCCGACCAGCAGATCAGAGCATCGCGAGCAGCAGGCAGGCCGCCAGAAGCGCGCTCCAGAGACGCCAGAGCCAGGTGCAGGCGGCCTCGATCCGGCCCGGGCCGGGCTGGCGGTTGCCGGCGGGATGGACGAAGGGATAGTCGCGGATCTGCCCGTCGTAGCTGCGCGGCCCGGACAGGGCGACATCCAGCGCCCGGGCCATGGCGGCCTCTGGCCAGCCGGCATTCGGCGAGCGGTGGCGGCGGGCCTCGGCGACGATCGCCGACCAGTCCGACAGCCGCCCCGAGAGCGCCGCCAGCGCCAGCGCGGTCAGCCGCGCCGGGATCAGGTTCAGCAGGTCATCCAGCCGGGCGGCGGCCCAGCCGAAGTCTTCGTGCCGGGGTGTGCGGTAGCCGATCATGGAATCGGCAGTATTGACCAGCTTGTAGACCAGCATCCCCGGCAGGCCGGCGACGAGGAACCAGAAGGCCGGCGCCACCACCCCGTCCGAGGCGTTTTCGGCGCCGCTCTCGATGGCGGCGCGGGCCATGTCGGCGGGCTGCATGGCACGCGTGTCACGGCTGACGATACGGGCCACGGCACGGCGGCCCTCTCCGGGCGACATGCGCAGGCCAAGCGCCACGGCGCGCACGTGCTGGACCAGCGAGCGCTGCGCCAGCAGCACGGCGGCGACCAGCACCTGAGGCAGCCAGCCGAAGAGCGCGATGAACCAGCCCAGCCCCCAGCCCAGCAGGACCAGCCCGGCGACGAGGAGGATCCCTTTCAGGCGCCGGTCCCGGCCCTCGTTGAAACGCGCATCGGCGGCGCCGATCAGCCGCCCGGCAAGGACGGCGGGATGGGGCAGGCGATCCCACAGCCAGCGGGGCTCTCCGAAGCAGGCATCGAGGACCAGGGCCAGGGCCAGCATCAGGGCGGTGCTCATGACAGGGCCTCCGTCAGGCGGGTCCAGCCCTCGGGGCCGGGCAGACCCAGGCGCAGGGCATGGCGGGACCAGGGGAAGATGCGGCTCCAGATGCGGTGGCGCGCCAGGTGGTCCTGCATGCGGGCCGCATCGGGCACCTCGTAGAGACGGAACAGCGAGGTGCCGCCCGTCAGATCGGCCCCGGCGCCGGTCATCAGCGCATCGAGGCGGGCGGCATCGGCGGTCAGGCGGGCGCGGGTCTGCGCGGCCCAGGCGTGGTCGGCCAGCGCGGCGGTGCCGGCCGCCAGCGCAGGCCCCGAGACCGCCCAGGGGCCAAGCATCTCTTCCAGTCGCTGCAGCGGTTTCGCGGGGCCGATCACGAAGCCCAGGCGCAGCCCGGCGAGACCCCAGAACTTGCCGAAGCTCTTCAGCACCAGCAGGTCGAACCGCGGGCAGAGACCGACGTGGGACCGCTTGGGCGCGACGTCGCAGAAGCTTTCGTCGATGACGGTCAGGCCGTGCGGTGCCGGTGCCGGATGGAAGGCGCCCGTGGGGTTGTTGGGGTGTACCAGCACGAGGCCGCGCGCCGGGCCCTCTGCGCGAACCTGCCAGCGGTGGCGCTCGAAGGCGGCGGCGTGCTCGTTATAGGTGGGGGCAGGGATCTCGACGCTGGAGGGGGGCGCCAGCCGGGGGATCTGGGCGATGGCCGCCGAGGCGCCGGGCACGGGCAGGATGGCGGCTTCGTCCGGCACGTTCCAGAAGCGGCGGGCGGCGGCGATCAGCGCCTCGCGGGCACCGGCATCGGGCAGGTCGGTCCAGGCCTCCTGCGTCAGCGCGGGCAGAGGGTAGGGCACCGGGTTGATCCCGGTCGAGAGGTCAAGCCAGTCGGCACGGGTGCCGCCGAAGCGGGCGCATGCGGCGTCGATGTTGCCGCCATGGTCGCGAAGGCTCATGCGCGCGTCTCCACCGGGCCGGGCAGGGGCAGGCCCGGGGCACTTTGCATCAACGGCAGCGGCATCAACGGAAAGGGCATCGGCAAGGCAGCAGTCTCTCGTATTGCGGTGAGGCCCTTTCACCACAGGCGCACGGCTTTGCCAAATGGCAAAGCTCCGCCCGTCAGGCCCCGGCAATCGGCGGAAGCGTGCCTGCCATGAGGCCGTTTCGCGCCGAACTGGCGCCGGAGCGTTAACCGAGGCCTAATCGCGTTAATTGTTTGTTAGCACTTTGGGCTCAGACTTTAGTCGAATGAACGTGCCGGATCTGCTGCCCGAGGGGCCGCCGCCGGCCGGGAGCAGTATCTTGGGCAAGGTCGTCGACATCTCGGGCAAATGCCCGCATCCGCGCGAGGAACTCGCCGAGTGGAGCGCTGGACCCATCCACGCACTGATCGTCGAGAGCGAGCCGAACCTTGGCTGGCTGTGGAAACGGCATCTCGACCGTCTGGGCTGCGAAACATGCCTGGCCCACGGACAGGACGCCGCCATCGCCTATCTGCAACGGGTGCCCTTTGACGTGGTGGTCCTGGATCTCGTGCTCGAGCATGGCTCGGCCCTGGCAGTGTCGGATTTCGCCAGCTACCGCCAGCCCGAGGCGAAGGTGATCTTCGTCACCAACACCAGCTTCTTCTCTGACGGGTCGATCTTCCGCCACGCCGGCAATGCCTGCGCCATGATGCACAGCGATGCCCCGGCCACCGATCTGGCGGCGCTGGTCGAGCACTACGGCAAGGCGCCGAAGCTGGAAGCCGCCGTGCCGGACGCGCGCCACGGCGGCAAGTGAAGACATCGCCGCGCGCCCCGTGCGGGGCGCGCGGCGGTTCAGCCGCGCCCGTGCGGCGCCATCAGGTCGAGGTCCGGGGTGATCGGCACGATGCGGTGCGGATTGATCGTGTCATGGCTGAAGTAGTAGTGCCGCGTGATGTGGTCGAAGTTCACCGTCCCCGCCACGCCGGGCGCCTGGTAAAGCTCGCGGACATAGCCCCAGATGCTGGGGTAATCCACGATCCGCTTCAGGTTGCACTTGAAGTGCGTGTGATAGACCTTGTCAAAGCGGATCAGCGTGGTGAAAAGCCGCCAGTCGGCTTCGGTCAGCCGGTCTCCGGCGAGGTAGCGGTTCTCCGACAGGATGCCTTCGATCCAGTCCAGGCTTTCGAACAGCGGGGTCACCGCCGCGTCATAGGCCTGCTGGCTGGTGGCGAAACCGGCCTTGTAGACGCCGTTGTTGACGGTGTCGTAGATCCGCTCGTTCAGCGCGTCGATCTGCGGCAGCAGGGCCTCGGGGGCGTAATCGTCGGTGTTGCCGGTAATCCCGTCGAAGGCGCTGTTGAACATGCGGATGATCTCGGCGCTTTCGTTCGACACGATCTGCCCGGTCTGGCGATCCCAGAGAACCGGGACCGTGACGCGGGTCGTCAGACCGGGTTCGGCCTTCAGGTAGACCTCGCGCAGGTAGCGGAAACCAAAGAGGTCGTCCCCGGTGGCCGCGTCGAAGTCATCGCGGAACTCCCAGCCCTCTGACAGCATTTCGGGATGAACCACAGAGACGCCGATGTGCTCTTCGAGGCCCTTCAGGGCGCGGAAGATCAGCGCCCGATGTGCCCAGGGACAGGCGAGCGAGACATAGAGATGATAGCGCCCGCTCTCGGCCCTGAAGCCCTCCTTGCCGCTGGGGCCGGCGCGACCATCCGCGGTGATCCAGTTGCGGAACTGCGAGGCCTGACGCACGAACGTACCGCCCGTGCTCTTGGTGTCATACCACTTGTCTTTCCATTCTCCGTCGACGAGCAAACCCATGGTGCCCTCCTTCAATGCATGGCCCCGGATCGCGGGGCGTTGGGAAAGAGGTAGCGGGCAGGGGCAGTCTGGCAAAGGCCGATGTCTGCGCAGACCTCGTGCATCCCTGCACATGAGGCGCCTGCGATGACCTTCCCTGCGCGCTCGGACGAGGATCGCCTGTGGCGGATTTGCCCTGTCCCCGCTTTCGGACTTTGGTTAACTTGAACGCAAGACTTCCCGGGCCATCTTCGGGAGGTGCGATGCAGGGAGCTTCGGGAACATCATGACGACCTTTCTTCCGAAAGACCTCGAAGAGGGGCTGCAACAGGCCCGCAAATACCGCGCCCGCAAGGCCAGCCGGCTGCGGGTTGAGGCCGACGGCCAGAGCTTCCCGGTGCTGAACCGCTGGGAAAACGGCTTTTCGGTCGATGCCGACGTGGTGCCGCGCCTGCGCGGTCACGTGGAGCTGTTCGAAGGCAGCCGTTTCCTGGCCACCTGCCTGATCATCGCCTCCGAAGAGCTGGGCGGCGAAATGCGGTACGAGTTCAAGCGCGCCACGCCGGCGCGGGACAGTGCGCCGCTGGATTTCCAGAAGGACGCCGATGCGCCCGTGGCCCTTCTGGGGCCGGCCGCAGACTGACGGGCGCGACCAGGGCAAGATGACCTGCCCCGAAGCTGGCGGCCGCCTGCCGGTGCCGGCCGCCCAATGTGCCGTTTCTGACGGCCCGGGGACCAGCTGACCGTACTCGAAAGGCGCCGTGGTCGCAGGCATGGCCATGCAGGCCCTTGCGCCGGGTGACCCGTCGGACGACGGGTCCGCGCCGCCGGTTTCCCCGCCCCGGCCTCATCCTCTCTCCGCAGGGGGCCTCACCTCTTGGCGTGGTCGGCTGCCCGCCAGGCGGCCTTCACGCGTCGCCGGGCGTGCCGGCCCGCCACCTGATCCCCCCGGGCCGCAGGCAAATCCGCTGCGCCATGGCATCTGCATTATTAGAGAAAATGATCGTTCTCAGTAGTATCGCGGATTTGACATGCGGCGGGCCGCCTTGCATCCTGAGCCCGAGTGACGCCCCGCCAGGTGTCCGGTTCCGACCCGGAGGTAGAGGTCGGAAAGCAGGAAGGGGACGCCACGAAACCCTCCTGGGCCGGACGCCGAAAGGGGCGCGCCATTTGGGAGGATTGACATGACCATGATGAAAACGGCCCTGCGGGGGCTGACTGCCGTTGCAATGCTGGCCGGCACCACGCTTGCGGCCCAGGCCCAGGACGTGACCCTGAAGATGCACTATTTCCTGCCCGCGCAGGCGATCGTGCCGAAGATGGCGCTGAGCGTCTGGGCCGACAAGATCGAGGCCGAGAGCGACGGTCGCATCAAGATCCAGCAGTTCCCGGCGATGCAGCTTGGCGGCACCCCGCCCGAGCTGGCCGACCAGGTGATCGACGGCGTGGCCGACATCATCTGGACCCTGCCGGGCTACACCCCCGGCCGCTTCCCCTCGACCGAGGTCTTCGAGCTGCCCTTCATCGCGGCCGGCCCCGAGGCGACCTCCAAGGCGTTCTGGGAATTCACCGAAAACAACATGATGGATACCGAGTTCGAGGGCATCAAGATGCTGGGCCTCTGGGTGCATGGCCCCGGCGTGATCCACTCGGATGACCCGGTGACCTCGCCCGACGACCTCAACGGCGTCAAGCTGCGCGCGCCCTCGCGCGTGACCAACATGTACTTCGGCCGCCTCGGCGCGACGCCGATCGGCATGCCGGTGCCCGCCGTCCCCGAGGCGCTGTCGAAGGGCGTGATCGACGCCACGGTGATCCCGTGGGAGGTCACCACCTCGCTGAAGATCTCCGAGCTGGTCGAGAACCACACCGAGTTCCCGGGCGAGACGCTCTATGTCGCCACGATGTTCATGGGGATGAACCAGGCCAAGTACGACGCGCTGCCCGACGACCTGAAGGCGGTGATCGACAACAACTCGGGGCTCGAGTTCTCGGGCTTTGCCGGTGAGGTGATGGCGCAGGGCGACGAGATCGGCCGCCAGCTGGCCGTCGACGCGGGCAACAACATCATCGAGCTGACGCCTGAACAGATCGCCCCGTGGAAGGCCCCCGCCGCCGAGATCGAGGCGGAGTGGATCGAAGAGATGAACGGACGCGGACTTGACGGTGCCGCCATGGTCGAAGAGGCCAAGGCGCTGATCGCCAAGTACAGCGAGATGTAATCTGCCCCGTGGCACCCCGCCCGGGGTGCCGGTTGCGCGGGCGCCGGGAGGCGGCCCGCGACTGCCTCAAACCCCGCCCCCGGGCCGCACCCGGGGGCGCCTCCCCCGGAGAGATTTCTTGCGACTTTATCCACTCTTCCTGTGGCTTGCGCGGATCATGGCGATCCTCGGCGGGCTGGTCCTGACCATCTTGGTCCTGCTGACGGTGGTCTCGGTGACCGGTCGAGCCCTGAACGGCCTGCTGCATCTGGGCTGGGTCGAGGCCCTGGCCGGGCCACTGGCTCAGCGCCTGCTGGACGCGGGCCTGGGCCCGATCACCGGCGACTTCGAGCTGGTCGAGGCGGGCATCGCCTTCACCATCTTCGCCTTCCTGCCGCTGGCCCAGATCAGCGGCGCCCATGCCACGGTCGACATCTTCACCTCGGCCCTGCCCGAGGGCATCAACCGCGCCCTGATCGCCTTCTGGGAAGTCGTCTTCGCCGCCGTGCTGATCGTCATCGCCTGGCGGCTCTACGAGGGCATGCAGGGCAAGATGCGCTACAACGAGACAACCTTCCTGTTGCAGTTCCCGGTCTGGTGGGCCTTCGCGGCCTCCTTCGCCGCCGCCTGCGTGGCCGGCACCGTCAGCACCTACACGGCCCTTGCACGGATCGTCGAACTGGTCAGCGGCCGCGTGCTGCTGCCGAGCCAGGAAGGGGCGGAGCATTGAGCGATTTTGCCATCGGGATGTGGTCCTTCCCCGTCCTCCTGCTGCTGATCTTCCTGCGCATGCCCATCGGTCTGGCGATGTTCGCCATGGGCTTCGCGGGGCTGACCTGGGTCTCGGGCGGCACCACCGTGGTGCTGTCCAAGCTGAAACTTGAAACCTATTCGACCTTCTCCAGCTACTCGCTGTCGATCGTGCCGATGTTCCTGCTGATGGGCCATTTCGCCACCCTCGGCGGGATGAGCCAGGCGCTGTTCCGCGCCGCTGAGGCCTTCCTGGGCCATCGCAAGGGCGGCGTGGCCATGGCCGCCGTCGGCGCCTGCGCCGGCTTCGGCTCGATCTGCGGCAGTTCGCTGGCCACCGCCGCCACGATGAGCCAGGTCGCCCTGCCAGAGCTGAAGCGGCACGGCTACTCGGGCGGCTTCGCCACCGCCACATTGGCGGCGGGCGGCACACTGGGCATCCTGATCCCGCCCTCGGTGATCCTGGTCATCTATGCCATCCTGACCGAGCAGAACATCGCCAAGCTGTTCATGGCGGCCTTCGTGCCCGGCATCCTCGCGGCGGCGGGCTACATGATCACCATCATGATCTACGCCCGGCTGCACCCCGAGGCATCGGGCCATCGCGACCCGATGCCCTGGCCCGAACGCCTGCGCGCCCTTGTCGATGTCTGGCCGGTGCTGCTGGTCTTCCTGGCGGTGGTCGGGGGCATCTACCTCGGCGTCTTCACCCCCACCGAGGGGGCGGCCGTCGGCGCCTTCGGCACCGGGCTGATCGCGCTGGTCAACGGCGGGTTGCGCGGCCGCGCCTGGCTGGAGAGCTTCTATTCCACCGCGCGCTCGACCGCGATGATCTTCTTCATCGTGCTCGGCGCGGGCTTCTACAACGGCTTCCTGGCGCTGACACAGGTCCCGCAGGAGCTGTCGCTCTGGGTCACCTCGCAGGGCTTCAGCCCCTGGATGGTGCTGGTGATGATCCTGCTGCTCTACCTCGTCATGGGCTGCGTGATGGACTCGCTGTCGATGATCCTGCTGACCATCCCGATCTTCTGGCCGATCATCTCGGCGCTGGATTTCGGCATGAGCACCGAAGAGGTGGCGATCTGGTTCGGCATCATCGTGCTGATCGTGGTCGAGGTCGGGCTGATCACGCCTCCGGTGGGGATGAACCTCTTCGTCATCAACTCGATGGATCGCGAGACCCCGATTTCGCACACATACCGGGCGGTCATGTACTTCGTTGCCTCGGATCTGGTGCGCGTCACGCTGCTGGTGCTCTTCCCGTCGATCTCGCTGTTCCTGCTGCGGATCTTCCACTAGGCAGGCGCACGTCGGACCCTTTCGCGGGTCCGGCGGGGCTTTCTCGGGCGGTCGGCTCACCCTAGGGTAGGCCCCGGGGGAAAGACCGCGGAGGGCAGGATGACGGCCGGAACCGAGAGCAGGGGCACCGACCATGAGGCCGGCAGCGCACCGCTGTCGCTGCGCGGGCTGGTCGGCCCGGCGCTTAAGCGGGCCCATCACCTGCTGCATTCCGAGGCCGGGCGCTGCCTGGAGCCTTTGGGGCTGCGCGGCGCGACCTATGCCGCGCTGTCTGTGATCTGCGACCGGCCGGGGTTGCGGCAAGGGGAGCTGGCCGGGGTGCTCTCGGCCGAGCGGTCGAACACGGTGGGTACCGTCGAGGCGTTGGAGGCCGCCGGCTGGATCGAGCGGCGACGGATCGAGGGGGACCGGCGGGTCTGGACGCTGCTGCCGACCGAGGCGGGCCGCAGCCTCTGCCGCCGGGCCGATGCGCTGATGCAGGCGCAGGAAGACCGCATGCTGGCCGCACTTCCCCCGCGCGACCGCGCGCGCCTCATCACCCTGCTCGAGCGGATCGCGCCGCCCGAGGGCTGAGCCCGGATTTCCCGCGAGGATTCGCCGCGGGGATGCTATGCTGCCCCAAGGTAAACCCTGCAGGGAGGCTGGAATGGGCGGCGTGACGATCCTGATAGGCACCGGCAAGGGGGCCTTCCTGCTGGACGGCGACGCCGGGCGCAGCGGCTGGAAGGTGTCCGGGCCCTTCTGCGACGGCTGGCCGATCAACCATGTGATCGGCGATCCCGAAAGCGGGCGGATCTGGGCCGGAGGCGGGGGCGATTGGTGCGGTGCCGGGGTCTGGTGCTCGGAGGACGGCGGCAAGAGCTGGGCCTGCGCGCGCATGACGAAGGGGCAGATGGACGACTGGGCCGCCAATGACGCGGGCTTTGCCGAGATGATCGGCTGGACGGAGACGCCGCTGCCTTTCGGAACGGACTTCAGCCAGGTCTGGTCGCTGCACTACGCCCACGGGGTGCTCTATGCCGGGACCAAGCCGGCGCAGCTTCTGGCCAGCCGCGACCACGGCAAGACCTGGGAAAAGGTCGAGGGGCTGACCGACCATCCCTCTGCCGGCAGCTGGCAGCCCGGAGGGGCAGGGCTGACCCTGCACACCATCGTTTCGCACCCCACCGACCCGGCGCGGAGCTGGCTGGGGATCTCGGCCGCCGGGGTCTTTGCCACCGAGGATGGCGGCGCCACCTGGGAGCGGCGCAACCGGCTGTCCAACGCCGATGTCTGCGCCCACCACCACCATCCCGCCGGGCCGAAGGACGGCGAGGTCGGGCACTGTGTCCACAACATGATGCGCGCGCCCGGCGGGGGAGAGCGGCTTTACCAGCAGAACCACGAGGGCGCCTGGCGGTCCGAAGATGGCGGGCGCAGCTGGGATGATATCTCGGCGGGACTGCCCTCGGCCTTCGGGTTTCCGGTGCGGGTGCATCCGCGCGACCCGGATACGCTGTGGTGTTTCCCGCTGAACGGCGACATGGCGGGGCGCTTCCCGCCCGAGGCCGCCGCCGCCGTCTGGCGCTCGCGCGATGCCGGCGCCACCTGGGAAGGGCTGCGCGAGGGGCTGCCGCAAGAGGGCTGCTTCTTCACCGTGCTGCGCCAGGCCATGGCCGGGGACAGCCGCGATCCGGCCGGGATCTACTTCGGCACCAACTCGGGCTCTGTCTTCGGCAGTTTCGACGAGGGGGACAGCTGGCACGAGATCGCCCGCCACCTGCCCACCATCCTAGCCATCGAGGCGCTGGACCGGCCCTGAGCGGCCCCGTGCCGGTCCCCGGGCCTGAGCCTCAGCGCAGCGGCAGGTCGAGGATCTGGCGCGCCTGCTGCCAGGTCGCGACGGGCCGCTCGTACTTCTCGCAAAGCGCGGTGACCCGCTGGACCAGTGCCGCGTTCGAGGGCGCGAGGGTGGTCTTGTCGAGGCGGATGTTGTCCTCGAGCCCGCAGCGCGCGTGGCCGCCGGTCTCGACCACCCATTCGTTCAGCGTCAGCTGCTGCGCGCCGATCCCGGCAGCACACCATTCGCTGTCCGGCAGCAGCCGGGCCATGGTCGCGCGGTAATAGTCGAAGACATCGCGGTCGACCGGCATGGCGTTCTTCACCCCCATGACGAACTGCACGTAGGGAGATTTCTCCAGCCGCCCGTCGGCGTACATCTTCGCCGCCTGGTGGATGTGGCTCAGGTCGAAGGCCTCGATCTCGGGGCGCACACCGTGGGTCTTCATCTCTGCGGCCAGCCAGTCGACCAGATCCGGCGGGTTCTCGTAGACCCGGGTCGGGAAATTGTTCGACCCGACCGAGAGCGAGGCCATGTCGGGCGCCAGCGGCAGCATCCCGCCCCGCGTCTGCCCGGCCCCCGACCGCCCGCCGGTGGAAAACTGGATGATCATGCCGGGGCAGTGCTTTTCCAGTCCTTCCTTCAGGGCGGCGAATTTCTCGGGGTCGGAGCTGGGCGTCTCGTCGTCGTTGCGCACATGGGCGTGGACGATCGAGGCGCCGGCCTCGAAGGCCTCCTGGGTCGACTCCACCTGTTCCGCGACCGAGATCGGGACGGCGGGATTGTCGCTCTTGCGGGGCAGCGAGCCGGTGATGGCGACGCAGATGATGCAGGGTTTGGGATCCATGGGCGCAGTAATGACCTGCCTGCCGGGGCTGTCAACAGGCGCGCCTCACGCCCGTGTCACGCAGGCGTGATGCCCTGTTTTAGAACCGAACGCGAAACCCGCCCGTACCCCCGGTTAACCAGCCAGCAAGGAGGCTGACTGGGTACAACTGGAGGAATATGAGAATGACCCGCAAGATTGCCCTGACCGCCGCCCTGATCGCCGGCACCGCAACCGCCGCCTTCGCCGCCGACAACCCGATGGTTGGCGGAGCCCCGATGATGGCGGACATGACCATCGTCGAGAACGCCTCGGCCGCGCCCAACCTGACCACCCTGGTCGCCGCCGTCCAGGCTGCAGGCCTTGTCGACACCCTGGCCAGCGAGGGCCCGTTCACCGTCTTCGCGCCGACCAATGACGCCTTCGGCATGATCAAGGAAGACAGCCTGAACGCGCTGCTGATGGAAGAGAACAAGGACCAGCTGACGCAGATCCTGACCTGCCACGTGGTCGCGACCGAGGCCTTCTCGACCGATATCGCCGGCATGATCGCCGATGACGGCGGCTCTCACATGGTGCCCACCGTCGGCGGCTGCATGCTGAAGGCCTACATGGAAGGCGACGAGCTGAAGCTGGAAGACGAGAATGGCCGCGTCGCAACCGTGACCATCGCCGATGTCGACCAGTCGAACGGCGTCGTGCATGTGATCGACCGCGTGATCCTGCCCTCCGGCCAGGCGGGCTGATCCGCGCGGTACATGTAAAGAGTGACGTTTTGAGTCGGAACGGGCTGCCCTTCGGGTGGCCCGTTTCCATTTCGGGCTCTCTTCCCCCTGCCGGGCGGGTCCCTCACCCTGGGCAGATCCTCCGCCTTGGTGTCGCTGTTCGAGCGGTCCGGCGCTGCCCCCGGACTGGTTCCGGTTCTGGCCTAGTTCGGCATGTAGGAGATGTATTGCACCGGCACCCACCCCTGTCGCGGTGCGCTGACCACGCGGCGGACCTGGGCGCCGCAGACCTCGCGGTTGTGGCCGTAGACGATGCCGGCCCAGGGGCCGCGATATTCAAAGACAAGGAAGGTGTCGCCATGGCTCAGCTCTTGCCGTGTGCGGTAGACCTCGCCGGGGCCGGTCCGGATGGGCAGGCCGCCCCCGGGGCCGGGCCCCTCGCCCAGGAAGACCGCCGGCTCGCAGTTGCGGGCCGCGTCGCGGGGCAGTTCGTGGATCGCCACGTCCGGCGGCCCGGAAAGCCCCTCGATGTGGACGCGCGGCACGAGGATGCCGAGCGCGCCGCCGAGGATAAGCGCGCCGAGGATCAGGCCTAGTCGGATCTGGAACTGCATCACACCCTCCGGGCGGAGTCGCCGCCGGACCTTTTGCCTATGCCCGCACCGCCCGGTGAAGTCACCTGAATTGCCCGGAGAATTTTAGTCGCATCGCCCTTGCCCGGCCTGCCTCGGGCCGTCCCGATCCGATGTGCGCTTTTCGCTTCTGGCCGGGCCGGGGCGGGTGTAGGGATCGGGCATGACCGAGTTTCTGCACCTTCCCGGCCCCGTGGGCCTGAGTGCGCTGGCCTGGGGGGCGATCTTCGCGGTGGCGCTGATTGCCGGGCTGGTGAAGGGCATGGTGGGCTTTGCCATGCCTATGATCATGATTTCCGGCCTCGGCAGCTTCGTCGGGCCGGACTGGGCGCTGGCCGGGCTGATCCTGCCGACCCTGGCGACCAACGGCTGGCAGGCGCTGCGCCAGGGGCCGGGCGCCGCCTGGCAGGTGGTGAAGCGCTTCCGGGTCTTCCTCGGCGTGGCCTTCGTCATGCTGATGCTCTCGGCCCAGCTGGTACGGGTGCTGCCGCAACAGGTGATCCTGCTGATGATCGGCGGGCCCATCGTGCTGTTCGCGCTGACCCAGCTGACGGGCCGGGCGCTGACCCTGGCGCAGCCGCCGAAGCGCGGCGTCGAACTGGCGGTGGCCAGCTTCGCGGGCTTCATCGGCGGCTTCTCGGGCGTCTGGGGGCCGCCGACCGTGGCCTATCTGACCGCCCTCGACACCCCCAAGACCGAGCAGGTCCGGGTGCAGGGCGTGATCTACGGGCTGGGCGCCGTGGCCCTCTTGGGCGCGCATTTCGGCTCTGGCGTGCTGCGGGCCGAGACGCTGCCCTTCTCGGTGGTCATGGTGCCGGTGGCGCTGGCGGGCATGGCCCTGGGCTTCCGCCTTCAGGACCGCATCGACCAGGCCACCTTCCGCCGCGCCACGCTGGTGGTGCTGCTGGTTGCCGGCCTCAACCTGCTGCGCCGGGCGTTGCTTTCCTAGGCGCGCGCCGGGCGCGCGGGCTGCGCGGTGCCACCTTGGCCTCGATGTGCTGGATCACCAGGGTGGCGATCTCCTTGCGCGAGGTCTTCTCGATCCCTTCCAGCCCGGGCGAGGAGTTGACCTCGAGCACCTTCGGGCCGTCGTCACCGCGCAGCATGTCGACCCCGGCGAGGTCCAGCTTCATCGCGCGGGCGGCGCGCACCGCCGTATCCCGTTCCGCCTTCGAGATCCGCACCGTTTCTGCGGTGCCACCCTGATGCAGGTTCGAGCGGAAGTCGTCCGGCGCGCCGCGCCGGCGCATCGCGGCCACGACCTTGCCGCCGACGACCAGGCAGCGGATGTCCTCGCCTGCGGCCTCCTTGACGAAGCTCTGAACGAGGAAGTCGGCCTTCAGGCCGCGGAAGGCCGAGATCACCGTCTCGGCGGCTTTCTTGGTCTCGGCCAGGACCACACCCTTGCCCTGCGTCGATTCGAGCAGCTTCAGCACCAGGGGCGCGCCGCCGACCAGCTGGATCAGGTTCGAGCTGTCCTTGGGCGAGCGGGCGAAGGCGGTTGTCGGCATGCCGATGTGATGGCGGGCCAGAACCTGGTGGGCATAGAGCTTGTCGCGCGACATGGCGATGCCCTCCGAGCCGGCGAGGCAATAGGTGCCCAGGGACTCGAACTGGCGCACCACGGCAGTGCCGTAGGAGGTGATCGAGGCGCCGATGCGCGGGATCACCGCGTCATAGTGGGGCAGGCGGCGGCCATCGTAATGGACCTCGGCGCCGACGGCGGAAATGTTCATGTAGCAGCGCGAGGTGTCGATCACCTCCAGCGTATGGCCACGCGCCTCGGCCGCTTCGATCAGCCGGCGGGTCGAGTAGTTGTCGGGCTCACGGGTGAGCACCGCAAGCCGCAGCGCGCGACGGTGCTGCTTCAGGCGCGGGGTGCTGCGGTAGGCCTCGAAGGAGAGCTCGGGCTGCTGGTAGCTCTGCGTCGGCGAGACGATCATGTCCTCGGCAATGGCCGAGCGGCCGAGCAGCATGCGGTAGGCCATGGCGCCGCGATCGGTCAGCGTCACTTCCAGCGGCCAGCGCCGGTCGCCCATGGCGACCTCGGTTTCGATGACGAAGCGCAACTCGGTCTCGCCATTTGACGAGGTGACCTCGCGGCGGTCCTTCAGCGGTGCCGAGCAGATGATTTCCAGGTCCGGGTCGGCGGGATCGGGATGGATGGCGAACCGCACCATGGGCTTGTCGGACGAGCCGAAGGGCTCGATGGCGAAGGCGTGCAGCGCCGAGGTCTTGGCGCCGGTGTCCACCTTGGCGCGGATCGCGGGCAGGCCGAGGCCGGGAAGGGAAAGCCATTCTTCCCAGCCGAGTGTGAATTGCGCCATGACGGGTCCTTCTGAATGCGCCGATGGAATCGGTTGTCGCTGCACTTCGTAACAGGCGCCTTAAAGGACGGACCCCGCCGGGCGCAATGGGGGGCAGCCGATTGCCGCTGCCGGTTCACTGGGCTGCGTCTTCGGGGTCTGCCCGGTCGGCGCGGGGCGCGCGGGTGGCGCCGGAAAGCGCTGCCATGGTGGCGCATGGTGCCTGGCCCAGGCGGGGTGGGGGGCG
>NZ_AFPM01000230.1 GCF_000220565.1 Oceanicola sp. S124
CGAGACGATATCCTCGCCGTTCAGCGCCGCGCTGCCGCCGGTCACCTGCAATTCGCCGCGCGGCAGCAGGTCCATGGTCACCAGAGAGGTCACGGATTTGCCAGAGCCGCTTTCGCCGACGAGGCACAGCGTCTCGCCCGGCGCGATGTCGAAGGAGATGCCCTTCAGGATCTCGGCCGGGCGGCGGCCCATGGCGGCGACCTTCAGGTCGCGCACCGAGAGGACGGGTTGGCCGGGTTGGGAGGCAGTCATCACGAGCGGCCTTTCATCTTGGGGTCCAGCCGGTCGCGCAGGGCGTCGCCCAGCAGGTTGATCGACAGGATGCAAAGCGACAGCACGATGGCCGGCCAGTAGACCAGCCAGGGGTTCAGCGCGAAATAGAGGCGCCCCTCGGCCATGATGTTGCCCCAGGTGGGGGTCTCGGTGCCGATGCCGACGCCGAGGAACGACAGCGCGGCCTCGGTCAGGATGGCGGAGGCATAGACATAGGTGCCCTGGACGATCAGCGGCGCGATGGTCGAGGGCAGCAGGTGGCGCCAGATGATCCGCATCGGGCTGGTGCCCAGCAGGACGGCGGCCTCGACGAAGGTTTCCGACCGGGTGGCCAGCACCCGGGCGCGCACCAGCCGCACGACCTGCGGGATCTCGGGCAGCATGATGGCGATGATCACGGTGGTCAGCCCGGCCTTGGTCAGCGCCACGATGGCGATGGCCAGCAGAATGCCGGGGATCGCCATCAGCCCGTCCATCGCCCGCATCAGCACGGCATCAAGGCCCCGGAACCACCCGGCCAGCAGGCCGAGGGGCAGGCCGATCAGGATGGCGCCAAGCGCCACGCCGGCCCCGACCAGAAGCGAGACACGGGCACCGTGGATCACGCGTGAGTAAAGGTCGCGCCCGAAGCTGTCGGTGCCCATCCAGTAGGTGCCGTCGGCGGGCTTCAGGCGCATCATCGCGTTCAGCTCGGTCGGCGGGAAATTGGCGATGCGGGGCGCGAAGAGCGCCATGGCGACGATTGCCAGCAGCACGATCAGGGCCAGCACCGTGGTCCAGTGGGGCGGGGTCTCGATCAGGCGCTTTCGCAGGCTTTGGGTCTGGCTCATTGGTAGCGGATCCTCGGGTCGGTCAGCGCATAGGAGAGGTCGATGGCCAGGTTGATCAGCACGTAGGTGCCGGCGGTCAGCAGGATGATCGCCTGGATCAGCGGGTAGTCGCGGGCCAGCACGGCATCGACCACAAGGCGGCCAAGGCCGGGGATGTTGAACACCGTCTCGGTGACCACCACGCCCGAGATCATCATGGCAAAGCCGGTGCCGACCACGGTCAGGATCGGGATGGCGGCATTGCGCAGGGCATGGCGGAACAGCACCAGCCCCTCGGGCAGGCCCTTGGCACGGGCGGTGCGGACATAGTCCTCGCGCAGGACCTCGAGCATCGAGGCGCGGGTCATGCGGGAAATCAGCGCGATGTAGATCGAGGCCAGGGCCAGGCCGGGCAGGAAGATGCGATGCGCGAAGGGGCCGATCCCGTCGGCCAGGGCCTTGTAGCCCTGCACCGGGAACCAGCGCAGGTTCACCGCGAAGACACCGATCAGCACGTAGCCGATGACGAAGATCGGCACCGAGAAGCCGATGACCGACACCGTCATCACCAGCCGATCGGTCATGCCGCCGTCCCGCCAGGCCGCCAGCACGCCCATGGGCAGGGCAAACAGCAGGGTCATTGCCATGGCGAGCAGTGCCAGCGCCAGCGTCGGGCCCAGCCTCTGGCCGATCATCTCCAGCACGGGGCGGTCCGAGATCAGCGAGCGACCGAAATCGCCCTGCAGCATCTGGCCGATCCAGGTGACGAACTGGACCGAAAGCGGTTCGTTCAGCCCGAGGCTTTCGCGGATCGCCTCGAGCTGGGCCAGCGAGGCCTGGTCGCCGGCAATCGCCTGGGCCGGGTCTCCGGGGGTGAGGCGCAGCAGCAGGAAGACGAAGACCGCGACGAAGAACATCACGGGGATCGCCATCAGCAGCCGGCGCAGGAAATAGCTGAGCATCATGGGCCTCGGGAACTGGGTGGTGCGCAGGGGGTGCGGCGGGGGCGAGAGATGGAAAAGGGGCGGGCGGCCCGGAACAGGCCGCCCGCCCTAGTCGGGGAGAGGTTACTTGTGGACGCCCCAGAACAGGGTGATCGGGCCGGACTGGATGTCCTGTAGCTCGGTCCGCCAGGCGGCGACGGATTTGAACTCGCCCGCGTTGAAGTAGAAGCTGTCGTCCCAGGCGATCTGCTGGATCTCCTCGGCGATCTGCTTCTGCTCGTCCAGGGTGCCGGCGGTCAGGTAGTCGGCGCGCAGCTCTTCCATGCGGGCATTGACCGGCCAGCCGGCCCAGCTGTTGTCATCGCCCGAGCCGTTGATCAGCGAATGCACCAGCGGGTTCCAGATGCCGGCGACGCCCCAGTAGGTGAAGAAGTAGTTCCAGCCGCCCTCGGCAACCGGCTGCCAGCCGTTCTTGCGCGATTGCAGGGTGGACCAGTCCATCGAGGCGACCTCGACGGTGAAGCCCGCTTCACGCATCCGCTCGGCGGCGACGATGGGCTGGGTGGTCAGCACGGTCAGGTCGGTGGGCTGCATCATCAGCACCGGGGTGCCGTCGTAGCCCGAGGCGGCCAGCAGCTCCTGCGCCTTGGCCATCCGCTCGTCCGCGCTGCCTTCCAGGTATTCGGCGCCCACGTCAGAGGCCAGCGGCACTTCGCAGCCGTAGATCGAGGGGCAGAGCTGGTAGTACTCGGAGTTGCCGATGGCGGTCTGCATCAGGGTTTCCTGGTCCAGCGCATACATGGCGGCCTTGCGGACTTCCGGGTCATCGAAGGGCGGCAGGCGGTGGTTGAAGCGGCCGGTCACCTGGGCGCCGAGCGGGTTCAGGATACCGGTCTCGACCTCGTCGTTCATCGCCAGCAGCGGCAGCAGGTCGATGGTGACCTGTTCGATCAGGTCCACGTCGCCCGACTGGATGGCGTTGATCGAGGTCTGCATGTCGGGCATCGCCTGCCAGACCACGCGGTCGACGTTCACCACCTTGGCGCCGGCGGTCCAGCTGGCGGGCTCATCCCGGGGCACGTAGTCCTCGTTCTTCACGTAGACCGCCTGGTCGCCGGGGCGGTACTCGTCGGCCACGAACTTGAAGGGGCCCGAGCCGATGATCTCGGGGATCTGTTCGCCGACGGGTGTGTCGGCCAGCCGCTTGGGCATCATGAAGGCGGGGATGGGCGAGGGCTTGGCCAGCAGCTCGAGCAGCGGGCCGAAGGGGGATTTCATGTGGATGACCAGCTCGCGCTCGGAGGTGGCCTCGATGCTGTCGACATATTGCATCATGGTCTTGGCTGAGCCGTCGCTTTGCGACCAGCGCATCAGCGAGGCGACGCAATCCTCGGCGGTGACCGGGGTGCCGTCGTGCCACATCAGGCCGTCGCGCAGGGTCAGCGTGTAGGTCAGCATGTCGTCCGAGACGACGTAGTCGGCCATCTGCGGCTGCGGCTGATAATCGGCGTCCATGCCCAGCAGGGTCTCGAAGACCATGAAGCCATGGGTGCGGACGATCTGCGCGGTGCTCAGATGCGGATCGAGCGAGCGCAGCGGCGCCTGCATGACGGCGGTCAGGGTGGTTTCGGCCCAGGCCGGAAGGGCCACGGTGCCGGCCAGCAGGGCGGCCATGCCGAGGGACTTGAGGGGGTGGAAGGTCATTCTTGGTCTCCGTGTTGGGTGGATGGTTTCTTGTTGTTGTTTCGGTGGGTGCTAGGGGCGCCAGGGGTAGGCGCCGGTGGTGTCGAACTGCCGGTAGGGGATCAGCCGCACGTCGGCAGGGCCGAGATCGGGCGTGTCGGTGACCAGGATCGCCTTTGCCAGCGGCGTGTAGAAATCGCGGAAGTGGGTCTTTGATCGCAGCAGGATCACGTCGTAGTCCTCGGGCCGCTCGCCGAAGATGAAGAACGGGTCGCCATCCACCGCGAAGGCGAAATGCGAGACCAGCGAGATGCGGATGTCGCCGACCTCGACCAGTGCCGTCAGGCCCAGGTCGACCGGCGCGCCCTGCTGGTAGCGGCCCGAGACGGTGAAGCGCTTTTCGCCGCTCCAGAGCACGCGGACGGTCAGATCCAGCGGGCCGCCGGTTTCCGGGGCGCTCTTGCCGCCGATGCTCAGCGTGACCTCGGCACCCGCGCCCGCCGCATGGGCGGCGGCGGCGCTTTCGGGATCCAGCAGGAAGGGCACCATGACGCGTCCAAGATCTGGGCCAAGATCTGGGCCAGGGTCGGTCCCCAGAACGGCGCGCAGCCCATGGGTGCTGTCGTTCATCCGGTCGGCATGTTCCAGGATCACCACCGGCGCGCCGTTGCCGCGCAGGCGGGCGGCCTCGGCCAGGGCCGCGTCCATCTGCCAGATCGGGATGGCGTCCGACAGCTCGACCCGGGCGGCATGCAGCGCGTCCGAGAGGCGCGCGGCCTTCTCTTCTGCCGCCTGCTGGCCCTGCCAGTCGAGGCAGATCACCGACATGCCGGTATTGGCGCTGTCGGCATAGGCGAAACCGCCCATGACCGAGATGTCACAATCGCCTGCGGCTTCCTCGGCCCGGGCCATTTCGATCAGGCCTGCCAGCGGCTGCAGGGCCGTGGCCGAGAGGATCGAGGGGATGACCACGCCGGGACGGGCCACGGCAAGGCCGGGGCGCTCTCCGGTCTCGATCATCCGCAGCAGGGCCCGGGCGGCGCGTTCGCCGGTCTCGCCCATGTCGATATGCGGCGAATGACGGTAGGCCACGGCGATATCGGCGGCGGCGAAGGTCGCCGCATCGACATTGCCGTGATAGTCCAGCGGTACGGCGATCGGCAGGTCGGGGGCGCGGGCGCGCTCGATCAGATAGCGTTCCACGTCGGCAAAGCCCGGCGCCCAGCAGGCCCCGTGCAGGTAAAGCACCAGCCCGTCCAGCGGCCCCGAGGCCGCAAGGCCCTGCGCCAGCTCATCGGCGAAGGCGATGATCGCGGCATCCTCGGCCGGACCAAGGGCGCCCAGCAGGGAATGGAACAGCGGCACCATCTCGGCCCCCGCATCCTCAAGCACCTTCAGCACGCCGCCCGCCACCGTGTTGGTGCCCCGGTACTGCGCCGGGATCTCGGCGCCCCGGACACAGACCCGCTCGAAATCCGCAAGGGTCGAGACCTGGGGCGCGGCGGTGACGGATTCGAGGTTGAGACCGGCAAAGGCGATGCGGCGCGTCATGATCAGGCCTCGGTGACGCGGCGGATGGCGCGCGACAGGCGTTCGGTGATCTGGTCGATCTCGCCCTCGGTGCAGATATAGGGGGGCGCCAGCAGCACGTGATCACCGTTCACCCCGTCGATGGTGCCGCCCATGGGATAGCAGAGCAGGCCCTCGGCCATGGCTTCGGCCTTGATGCGCGCGTGGATCTTGCGGGCCGGATCGAAGGGCGTCTTGCTGTCCTTGTCGGCGACGATCTCGATGCCGCGGAACAACCCGCGCCCGCGGATGTCACCCACGTAGGGCGATTGGCCAAGCGCGGCATCAAGCCCGGCCTGCAGCCTGTCGCCCAGCCGGTTGACCCGCTCCATCATGCCGGGGCGCGAGATGACCTCGACCACCTTGTTGGCGGCGGCGGCGGCGACCGGGTGGCCGATGTAGGTGTGCCCGTGCTGGAACAGGCCCGAGCCGTCGCGGAAGGCCTCGAAAACCTGTTGCGACAGCAGCACGCCGCCGACCGGCTGGTAGCCTCCGCCCAGCCCCTTGGCGATGGTGACGAGGTCGGGAACGATGCCCTCCTGCTCGAAGGCGAAGAGGCTGCCGGTGCGCCCCATGCCGCACATCACCTCGTCGAGGATCAGCAGGATGCCGTGACGGTCGCAGAGCGCCCGGATGCGGCGGAAGTAGTCGGCCACGGCAGGCACCGCGCCAAGGGTGGCGCCGACCACCGGCTCGGCCACGAAGGCCATCACCTGATCGCCGCCCAGCTCGTCGATCTTCTGTTCCAGCTCGGCGGCAAGACGGGCCGCATAGGCCTCGGGCGCCTCGCCCTCGCGCTGGTCGCGATAGGCGTAGCAGGGCGCGACATGGTGGGTCTCGGGCAGGATCGGCTGGAACTGCACCCGCCGCATCGCATTGCCGCCGGTGGCCAGCGCGCCGATGGTATTGCCATGATAGCTCTGGCGGCGGGCGATGATGTGGCGCCGCTGCGGCTGTCCGATCTCGACGTAGTACTGCCGCGCCATCTTCAGCGCCGCCTCGACCGCCTCGGAGCCGCCCGAGACCATGTAGAGATAGTTCAGCGGATCGGGGGCGAGGGCGGTCAGCCGTTCGGCCAGCTCCTCGGCGGCGTCGGTGGTGAAGAAAGAGGTGTGGGCATAGGACAGCCGCCCGATCTGTTCGACCATGGCTTCCAGCACCTCGGGGTGATCGTGGCCGAGGCAGCTGACCGCCGCGCCGCCAGAACCGTCGATGTAGCGGCGCCCGGCCGCGTCGGTGATCGTCACGCCCTGGCCCGAAACGGCGCGGGACAGGCTGGCCCCGATCTTGCGGTGAAGAAGTCTGGTCATGGTCTTTCCGTCTGTCGTTGCGGCCGGGCCGGGAATCGCGGGGCTGGCCCGCCGTCCTCTCTTGGTTGGCAGGATGGCTCGCGCATTGCAACAAGTGTTTCATAAAATTATAATAAGAAACGATTGATACTTGATTTGCGCTCGTGAAACGTTCAAATCCTGTGCAGGCAGTTTCGCAAGCCCATGAAGTGCAATGATTTCTTGTTTTCCTTCCCTCCGTGGCGCAGAAACGACCCAGTGCAGAACGGGGAGGTGAAACACATGTTGCAACAGGATGCCCTGCGAGACCGCATCGTCGCGCGCTTCGAGGAGATGTCGCCGCAGCTGCAGCAGGCGGCGCGCTACATCCTCGAGAACACCCAGGAAGTCGCCCTTGTCTCGATGCGCGAGCTGGCACGCAACGCGGGGGTGCAGCCGGCAACGATGACCCGGCTGGCCAAGTTCCTGGATTTGCCGGGCTATGACGATATCCGCAGCCACTATTCCGACGCGCTGCGCCTGCGGGCCGATGGCTTTGCCGCCCGGGCGCGCGCGCGCGAGGGGCAGGGTGGGGCCGTCGGTGGCGGTCTGGCGCAGGAGATGTTGCAGGGTCTTTCGGCCCAGGTCGCCCGGTTGAGCGAGCCCGAGACCCTGGCCCAGCTTGAGGCCGCCGCCGACCTGCTGGCCGGCGCCCGCCGGGTCTACGTGCTGGGGCTGCGCTCGTGCCATTCGGTGGCCTGGCACTTCCACTACGTGATGACCCTGCTGGGCGACCGGACGGTGCATCTGGATGGCCCGGCGGGCACCGGCACCGACGGGCTGCTGCGTGCGGGCCCCGAGGACGTTCTGCTGGTGATCTCGATCAGCCCCTATGCGCTGCACTCGCTCGAGCTGGCGAGCCTTGCGCGCGAGAAGGGGCTGTCGGTGGTGGCGATCACCGACAGCGAGGTCTCGCCGCTGGTCGCGATCTCGGACCGGGTGATCCTCTGTTCAACCGAAAGCCGCACCTTCTTCCACACCCTCACCCCCGCGCTGGCGGTTTCGGAGGTGCTCTGCGGCCTGCTGGCGGCGCGTGATCGCGAAGGATCGCTGAAGGCGCTGCAGGAGGCGGACCAGCATCTTGCCGCCCTCAACATCTATGCCAACACGATCCCGCGCCGCAGGATCTGACCGGAAAGCCACATGACAAGACCCCGCCGCATTGCCGTCGCCCGCCTCTGGCACGAGGCCAATTCCTTCAATCCCGTCCCGACCGGGCTGGAGGATTTCCGCCGCCGGGAATGGACGCGGGGCGCGGCGGCGCTGGAGGGTGCGCGCGGCACGGCGACCGAACTGGGTGGGCTGGTGCGCTTTCTCGATGCGCATCCGCATTGGCAAGTGACGGTCTCGCGCTGCACCTCGGCGCCGCCCCTGGGGCCGGTGACGCAGGCGGCGCTGGCGACGATCCGTGACGAGATCCTGGCCGACCTCGCCGGGCAGGATTGGGATGGCGTCTACCTCTCGCTGCATGGTGCGATGGTGGCCGAGGGCGATCTGGCGCCGGACTACAGCCTGATCCGCGCGGTGCGCGAGGTGATCGGACCGGATCCGCTGCTGGCGGTCAGCCTGGACATGCACGCCTGCATCGACCCCTCGCTGGCGGGCGCGGCGGACATCCTGTCGGGCTACCAGACCTACCCCCATGTCGACATGGACGATACCGCGATCCGGGCGCTGAGCACGATGGAGCGCGCCTTTGCCCTTGGCACGCGCCCCGCCATCGCCCTGAGCCAGCTGGATTTTGCGCCGCTTTCGCACGGCATGCGGACCGCCGAAGGGCCAATGGCCGAGCTGGTGGCGCTTGGCCGGCAGGCTTGTCGCGACGCGGGGCTTGAGGATGTGACCTTCTTCGGCGGCTTCACCTATGCCGATACCCCCAACACCCGCGCCACGGTGGCGGTGACCCATCAGCCCGATGTCGCCCCGGCGCCGATGCTCGGGACGCTCGCGGCGGCCTACCTGGCGCGACGCGACGCCTTCCGGGTGGACCTGCCCGGCGCCGAAGAGGGCGTGGCACTGGCGCTGGACCACCTCGCCCGGGGCGCGCGCTGGCCCGTGGTTCTGGTGGATGCGGCGGACAATCCGCTTTCGGGCGGGATCGGGGATACCACGGCGCTGCTGCGCGCGATGCTGGCCTGCGGAAGCGATCTGCCGATGCTCTTCTGCTTCTTCTACGATCCGGCGCTGGTCGCGCTGGCGCATGAGTTGGGTGAGGGGGCCGAGATCGACTGTGCGCTTGGCGGCCGGATCGCGCCCGACTTCGGCGCTCCGGTGCCCTTCCAGGGCGTGGTCGAACGGTTGACCGATGGCCGGTTCCGCAACCGTGGTCCCTTCGAATACGGGCGCGAGATCGACATGGGCCGCACCGCCGTGCTGCGCGCCGGGCAGATGCGCGTGGTCATCAGCGAGACCTGCCAGAGCGCCAACGACCCCGCCTGGTGCGATCTGAATGGCATCGACCTGGCGCAGGTCGCGCTGTTCGGCATCAAGGCCAAGAACCACTTCCGCGCCGGGTTCGAGCCGCTCTGCGGGCCGATCCTCGAGGTGGATTGCCCCGGTGTGGCGCCGGCGGACATGTCGCTGCTGCCCTACAGGCATCTGCCCCGGGCCTTCTACCGCTGATCCGGATCAGGCGGCGGGCCTGCCCCGTGGTGCGCCTTGTCGGGGCCCGGTGAGGGTGGTGCGCTCGCCGGATCGTCCGCCATACACCGGGGCCGGCCCTCGTCCTGCGGAACAATTGGCGGCACATTCGGCGCCGGATGGGCGCGGCAACGGAAAGCCTCCGCAACGTCTGCGGAGGGCACGGGACCGGGTGGCAGGGGCCTGTCGCCTTCTTGCACGGCCCTGTCGCGCCGGACCTCCCGGCCCGAGGTCTCTGGTCTCCGTCCCGGTCCGCGTCAGATCCTTTGGCATCATGTCCGGGTCATGATGCTCTGCATCCGGTCGATGGGGGCGAGAGGCGCCATCGGGCAGGCGGCGGGGCAGCGATGGACTGGCCTGGTTCTAGTGCCGAGGGTCGTGGTAGCCGGTCGTGCCGGAGGCCGCGCCCAGCACGAGGCCTGCCTGCCCCGCAAGCGGGCTGTATGCCAGGATGGGGGCAACGTCGTGGCCTCGCGCCGCAAGGCCTGCCATGACCTCTTGCCCCGCATGTCCTTCGACCTTCAGGGAATGGCTCTGGTCAGAGAAGGTACGCCCCAACAGGAAGCGCGGGGCGCTCAGCGCATCGGAGGGAGAGGCGTGGTAGTCGATCAGATGCGTCAGAACCACCGAAAGCGTCTGGGGTTGGCCGTCGGCGCCCTGGGTTCCGAAGGCGAACTCGGGGTGGCCGTCGGCATCCAGCGCAATTCCCGGCGTCAGGGTGTAGAAAGGCAGCTTCCCGGGGGCGAATGCATTCGGGTGGCCCCGAGACGCACTGAACGCGGCGCCACGGTTCTGCCAGACGATCCCGGTGTCGCCGGCCATCACGCCCGCACCCCAGTCGAAATAGGTGCTCTGCAGCACGCTGGCCGCATTTCCCGCGCTGTCGATGGCCCCGAGAAACGCGGTGTCGCCGTGCTGCCATGGGTCTGGCCAGGGCAACGCGCGGTTGGGACAGATCGCTGCCGCCTTCGTGTCGAGTGTCGCTGCGCTGAGAAGCCGCTGCACGTCCACATTGGCAAAGCGCGGATCGGCGATCTGCCGGCGGTCCCGAAAGGCCTGTTTCACGGCTTCGATGCAGAGGTGCAGGTGCGCCGCGCTTCCCGGGCTCAGGTCGGCCAGGTCCAGCCGTCCGAGACTGCCCATGATCTGCAGGAAGGTGATGCCCTGCGTCGGCGGCGGAGGTGCCAGAAGACAGCGGTCGCGGTAGGGGGTGGAGAGCGGAGCGGTTTCCCTCGTGCGCGTCCGTGCCAGATCCGCGGCGGAGATGGCAATGCCCTGGTCGTTCAGCCCGGCGAGGATGCGGCGCGACAGCGTTCCCTCGTAAAAGTCCCGGGCCCCGCGCTCGGCAAGCGTCTCAAGGGTCTCTGCCAGGGCGGGTTGGCGCATCAGCGCCCCGGCCGGGCGTGGCCGGCCGTCGAGAACAAAGACGCCCTCAAACCCGGGCCAATCCGCAATCTCGGGGTGTCGGTAGGCGGTCCAGAAGGCCTGGGATCGCGAGACCCGATGGCCCTCGCGGGCGATCGACGCGGCAGGGCCGATGAGATCTTCCCAGCGGGCGGTCCCGCCGAGAGCCTGCGTGGAGTAATCCAGCGCATGCGCCCAGCCGTCGACCACGGCGGCGCTCGTCAGCACGGAGTCGCGTCCCCGGTCCGGGATCGGAGCGGTCGGGGCGGGGCGCTGCAGGCCCTGTCCGATGGCGAGGAAGCAGCGCCTGTCTCCCTTGCGGTCGGCGACCAGCCAAACCGCATCACCGCCCAAGCCGCAGAAATGCGGTGCGACGACGGATAGCACCGCCCCGGCGGCAATGATCGCCTCGGGCGCGGTTCCGCCTGCGTCCAGAACCCGCTGACCAATCTCGGTCGCAAGCGGGTGCGGCGTGGTCATGGCGCCAGATGTCATCGTTGCGGAACCGCGAGCGAGGCGCGGATGATGCCCACCACTTCTTCCCGGCGGAGGTCGAGGAAGGCCGGATCGCCAAGGTCCCGGCCGAGCACGACGCTCATCGTCTGGCCGTTGGCTATGTGGATGGTCGAAAGCCCGAGGATCGACAGGTAGAGCATGCCCGGGTCCGGACGGCGCGCGAAGGACCGGTCCTTCAGGCCGCGGTCGAGCACCGCGTCGATGGCCTCGATCAGGGTCTTTGCGCGCGCATTGACGCTGCCCAGGTCGCGCACCTCCTTTGCGTCTGTCATGTTCTCGATCCGCATCAGGGCCTGGAACTGCGGGTTCTGGCACATGTAGTCGAAGGTGAAGCGGACGAGCCCGTCGATGGCCTCGACGGGGGGCAGATCCCAGAAGGTCGCCTCCGCTTCTGCCTTTCGCAGGCGGTCGTAGGCCTGTTCCAGGCAGGCGCGGTAGAGGCCGTGCTTGTTGCCGAAGTAGTGGTAGAGCATCCGGACGTTGCAATTCGCGTCCTTGACGATTCGCGCCACGCTCGCGCCCTCGTATCCGTGGCGCACGAAGTCGGCGGTGGCGGCGTCGATCAGCCGCCGGGCGACCGCCCCATAGGCCTCGGCCGGGCTCGAGTCTTCGTTGGATTGACCCGTCATCATTCAAATCCTGCTCAATTTTAAGGCTCTGTGCGCTGGCTTTGGGCGGTTTCAGACTTTTCTCGTCTCATTTTCCGTCGCGGAGGCCGATACACATTCCGCAAATGGTAAGTAAACGTTCACTTACTTTCTGACTGCTGCTCTCAGCGGGCGCAAGGTCAAAAAGCGAAACGTCCCTGCCACATCGGCATGGCCCAACGGATTGGATCGAGATGACCAAGAAACTGCACATGATACTGGCAAGTACGGCAATCGCCGCCGCAGGCTCTGCTGCGCTGGCGCAGGACTTCACCGACAAGCGCGTTGCCGTCGCGATCACCGAAACGATTTCGGGCTACAATCCCTATGCGGATCCCGTCGTCCTGCTGGGGAGTGTCTGGTGCCAGGTCTACGGCTGCATCACGCGCTACGACTGGGAGGCAGGAGAGTTCGTTCCCTTCCTCGCGGAGTCGGTCGAAACCCTGGATGAGCTGACCTGGGAAATCACGCTGCCCGAGGGGCTGACCCGTCACAATGGCGATCCGGTCCTGGCGGCGGACATCGTCCACTCGATCGAATATCTCGGCTCCAATCCCGGCTCGGGCAAGTCCTATCTCGTGGCGGGATGGGAGAAGGTCGAGGCGATCGACGACCGCAGGGTCCATATCACCACCGCGACACCTGATGCGACGCTGCGGGACAACCTTGCCGGGGTCGCGGTGACCTCGAAGGCCCTTTTCGACGAGATGGGTGACGACATGTTCCGCCAGGCGCCCTATGGCGCGGGCCCCTACAAGCTGTCCGACATCAGCATCGGCGAGCACATGATCATCGAACGCAACGACGATCACCCGATGGTGCAGGCGCAGAACCCGCGGCAGATCATGTTCCGCATCATGCCCGAGCCCGAGCAGCGGGTCACCGCCCTGGCCAACGGCGAGGTGCAGATCGCTCAGCTGGTGCCGCCGCAGCTTCGTCCCCGTGTCGAAGGCTTGCCCAATGCCCGGATCGAAACGACCAACTCGGTCGAGATGATGTTCCTGGGCATGTCGCCGAAGACCCATCCCTGGGAGGTGAAGGAAGCGCGCCAGGCTGTCGCCCATGCGATCAACCGCGAAGCCATCGTCGCGGCGATCCTGCAGGGCCAGGCCAAGCTGCTGGATGGCCCGGTCAGCCAGGGTCAGCTGGGGTTCGATCCCGACTTCAAGAGCCCCTATGACTACAACCCCGAACGCGCCCGCGAGCTGCTGGCCTCTGTCGGGCTGGAAGGGGTCGAGGTCACCCTTTCGACGCCGGTCGGTCGCTACACTGCGGACCGCCAGATCACCGAGGCGATGGTGCCCATGCTCGAGGAGGCCGGGTTCAGCGTCACGCTCGACACGCCGGAATGGGCCACGCTCTGGGCCAATGTGCAGCAGGGCAACGTGCCCTTCTACTACATGGGGCGAGGCTCGATGATCGACCCGTCGCGGGCGCTGCACCAGTACTTCGCGACCGGTGGATCGCCGCGCCTGGGCTTCTCGAATGCCGAGCTGGACGCGCTGCTGGCCGCCGAGCGTGCCGAATTCGATCCTGCCACCCGGGCCGCCAGGATGCAGGAGGCCATCGTCAAGCTGGTCGACGAGGCGCCCGCCGCCTTCATGTGGCAGCACGAAATGGCCTGGGGTGTCGCCAATGGCGTGACCTTCAATCCGCATCCCGCGGATCAGGTCAACGGCTGGGAAATCCTCGTCGAGTGAGTGCCCGACCCCAACTGCCCGGGCCGTCCGCATGGCGGCTCGGGCTTCGCGAGGACCAAGGATGCTGATGTATCTCTCCAAACGTATTCTCGGGGCCATCCCCGTGCTGATCGTGGTGGCTGCCGTGGTCTTCACCCTGATGCAGTTTGCGCCGGGCGATGCGGTGAACATGCTGGTATCAGACGAGGCCTCCGAGGCGGACAAGGCCGCGATCCGCGAGGCCTGGGGCCTGGACCGGCCGCCGCTCGTGCAGTTTCTCAGCTTCCTGGGCAATGCCGTGACCGGCGATTTCGGGACCTCGTTCAAGTACAAGGTCCCCGTGATGGAGCTGGTGATGGAAAAGCTGCCGGCGACCATCGAGCTTGCGCTGGCCTCGACCCTCGTTGCGGTGGTGATCGGCATCCCCCTTGGTGTCCTGGCCGGCGCACGGCCCGGCTCGGTCTGGGACAGCATGGCGTCGGCCTTCAGCTTTGCCGGCATCTCGATGCCCAACTTCTGGCTCGGCATCCTGCTGATCCTGCTCTTTGCGGGGCAATGGCACCTGCTGCCCTCTGGCGGACGGACCCCATGGGGGCTGGATCTGCCGCGTATCACCGGCTTCCACCTTGTCGATTCCGTCCTGCAGGGCCGGTGGGATGCCTTCCTCTCGACGCTTCGCTATCTGGCGCTGCCCTCGATCGTCATGGGCACCAACATGATGGGCATCATCGCGCAGATGACCCGGGCTTCGGTGCAGGAGGCCCTGCACGAGGACTATGTCGTGACCGCCCGGGCCAAGGGTCTCAGCGGTCAGCGGGTGCTGTGGCGGCATGCCTTCCGCAACGCCCTGATCGGCGTGGTGACGATCATCGGGCTCGAGTTCGGCGCGCTGCTGTCAGGGGCGATGATCGTCGAGACGGTCTTCGCATGGCCGGGGATCGGCAGCCTGCTGATCCAGGGCATCGCCGCGCGGGACTTTCCGCTGATCATCGGCCTGGTACTGGTCTACACGGGCCTGTTCATCCTGGTGAACCTGCTGATCGACCTTCTTTACACGCTCATCGATCCCCGGATCCGGGTCAGCTGAGGGGCTCTCAAGATGAACACCCAAACCTCCCCTGCCACCTTGCCCGGCCTCTGCGCACGTCTGCGGAAACGCTATCGCCAGATGACCGGGTTCAAGGCGCTGTTCGGGCTGGGCATGGTCGCGATCCTGCTGCTGATGGGGCTCTTCAGCCCGCTTCTGGCGCCGCATGCCCCCAACAGCCAGGACCTGATGAGCGCCATGCGCCCGCCGGACTGGACCGGGCCACATGTGCTGGGCACGGATCACCTCGGGCGGGATATCCTGAGCCGCATCATCTACGGGTCCCGCGTGTCGCTGGTGATCGCCATCGCCGTGGCGGTCTTCGCCAGCCTGCTCGGGGTCTTCCTGGGCGTGGTGGGCGGCTACTTCGGCGGGCGGATCGACGCGGCCGTCCAGAAGGTGACCGAGATCTTCTGGTCCTTCCCGCCGCTCATGCTGGCGATCGCCATCGTCGCCTTCATCGGACAGGGGCTGGTGATCGTCGTCATCGCCCTGACCGCGCAGCGATGGATTCCCTATTGCCGCGTCACCCGCGCCGAGACCATGGCCCTCAGGGACCGCGAGTTCATTCTCTCGGCCCGATCGCTCGGCGCATCGAGCCGGTTCATCATCCTGCACCACATCCTGCCGAACGTGATGCTGTCGATCATCGTGATGACCAGCTTCGCCATGGCCAACGCGATCATCGCCGAAGCCTCGCTCAGCTTCCTGGGCCTCGGCGTGCCACCGCATATCCCCACCTGGGGCGGCATGCTGTCCGACAGCCGGGCCTATATCTCCAGCGCCTGGTGGATGGCGCTGTTCCCGGGGCTTGCCATCTTTCTCACCGTTCTGGGGCTGAACCTGCTCGGCGATGCGCTGCGCAACCAGTTCGACCCCAAGCTGAAATCCCACTGACACCTCACTGATCTCACGGAGACGACCCCATGACGACCCTCACCCGAAGCCACACCGAGACAATGGACGGAGCAAAGCGCTCGCTGGTCTGCAAGACGGGGGCCTGGACCCATTTCATCGGCCTGCAGCCGCGCAACCTGGACGGGGACATCAAGGAGCAGGCGGCAGATGTAGTCGCCCAGCTCGAAGCCCTGCTGGAAGAGGCCGGCCTTGCGCAGCAGGATCTCTTCACCGTCACCATCTGGCTGAAGGACATGCGGTACTTCTCGGCGCTGAACGCAGTCTGGAACGGCTGGGTCGATGACGCCAACCCGCCGGCCCGCACCTGTGTCTCGGGTGAGCTCTACCGTCCCGACCTGCTGCTGGAAGTGGTGGCCGTGGCCTACAAGAGCGAGGTGGCAGCATGAGCATTCTCAAGACCGGGCGGATCGACAGATGGGGGCCGAAGATCTTCCTGGGGTCGGCGGCGGGCGACATCGCCTCGGTCTGCCTGACGGCGCCGGACAAGTCCGGCAGCTTCGCCGAACAGACCCGGGGCATCTTCGCGGTGATCGACGATCTGCTGGCGCAGATGGGCTCTGATCGCTCGGCCCTGATCTATGCCCAGGTCTGGCTGGCCGGGATGGAGCACTGGCCCGAGTTCGTGCCGCTCTGGAACGATTGGGTGGGGGCTGCACATGCCCCCGGACTGTCGGTGGTCGAAATGGCCGCCTCGCGCCGGGACTCGCGCCTGGAAATCCGTGTCTGGGCCGACCGCCCTGCCGCGGCCTGACAACGGAGACCGGCTGTGACCACCTTGAAGGACCCTCTGCTGGATATCGAGAACCTGAACGTCTGCTTCGGGGGCGACAGGCGACCCGTTGTGCAGGACGTTTCGCTGAGCCTCTCACGGGGTGAGATCCTTGCGCTGGTGGGGGAGAGCGGGTCGGGCAAGTCGGTGACCGTCAAGTCGGTCATGCGGCTGATCGATCACCAGGGGGGTCACATCACGGCCGGGCGCATCCTGCTCCATGATCGGGGGCCGGCCGAACCGGCCGACCTTGCCCGATTTGGCGAACGGCAGATGCGCCGGGTGCGTGGATCGCGGATCGCGATGATCTTCCAGGATCCGATGACCTCGCTGAACCCGGTGATGACCATAGGTCATCAGCTGACCGAAGCGATCAGGGAGCACCGGCCCGACGTCGGAACGCCGCCAAAGGCGCGGGCCATCGAGATGCTCGAACGGGTCCGGCTGACTGATCCGATGCGCCGTTTCGACCAGTACCCGCACGAGCTGTCAGGTGGCATGCGGCAACGCGTGATGATCGCCATGGCGTTGATCTGCGAGCCGGACATCCTGATCGCCGACGAACCGACCACCGCACTCGATGTCACGGTGCAGGCCGAGATCCTGCAACTGATCCGCAGCCTGCAGGAGCAGACCGGCATGGGAGTCCTGTTCATCACCCATGACATGGGCGTCGTTGCCGAGGTTGCCGACCGTGTTGCCGTCATGCTCTCGGGGCGGGTCGTCGAGCAGGGACCGGTGGCGCGTATCTTCGACGCACCGGAGCATGCCTATACGCGCAAGCTGCTCGATGCCGCGCCGAAGTTCCGCACCGCCGGCAAACTGCCGGACAGGCTTGCGGCAGAGCGCGAGAGGGCCGAGGCCCCGGTGCTGTGGGTGCGACACCTGTCCACCCGCTTTCCCGTGCGTTCGGGCCTGTTGCGCCGGCACAGGGCCAACCTGCACGCGGTCAGCGACGTGTCCTTTGATCTGCACGCGGGCGAGACGCTGGCCGTCATCGGCGAAAGCGGCTGCGGCAAGTCCACCCTTGCCAAGTCGCTGTTGCGGCTGGTGCCGGCACAGGAGGGGCAGGCCTATCTGGCGAAGCAGGACCTTCTGGGGCTCGAGGGCGACGCACTGCGCGCCGCAAGAGACAATATCCAGATGGTTTTCCAGGATCCCTATGCGGCTCTCGACCCGCGCATGTCGGTGCGCCAGATCCTGCGAGAGCCCCTGCGCATTCGCGGGCTGCACCGCACCGATGCGGCAGGCGATGCGCGGCTCGGCGCGCTGATCGCACGTGTGGGGCTGCCGTCTGACAGTCTCGACCGGTATCCACACCAGTTCTCCGGAGGGCAACGCCAGCGGATCTGCATCGCGCGGGCTCTGACGATGCAACCCAAGGTCCTGATCGCGGATGAGCCCGTCTCGGCGCTGGATGTCGCCATCCAGGCGCAGATCCTCGCGCTTCTGGCCGACCTGAAGCGCGAGCAGAGGTTGGCGCTGATCTTCATTTCCCACGACATGGCCGTGGTCGAGCGGGTGGCGGACCGCATCCTCGTCATGTACCGGGGCATGATCGTCGAAGAGGGGCCGGCCGAAAAGGTGCTGGCCGCGCCGGCACATCCCTACACGCGGCGCTTGCTCGAGGCGGTGCCGGTCTCCCACCCTGGCCAGAGGTTCATCCGGGACATGTCCGGCCCCGTCACACGGGCTCCGATCTTTCCGATAGGCGCCCAGATGCAGTTGCCCCGCTGGGAGATGGTCTCGCCCGGGCATCGCTACTGTGTCGAGGGTGGCAGCGCGTGAGCGACTGACGACACCGGCGCGGGCCCCGCTCGGATCGAAAGGGGCCTGCGCCGTTTCTTCCTGCATCCAGTCCGGGCGAGGGGCGGCCGTGCCGGGCTGCCCTGCGGCATTCTTCCCTTGGGGGCGTTTCGCGCTGCCCTGTCGCCATGCCGTGTCATGGCGGCGGTCCAAACCCGAGTGGACCCCGGCGCGCCCCCGTGGCGCCTGCTTGGACAGTGGAGGCCTGCGGGCCGGCCTCCAAGTTGACCCGGCCCGGAAGGGTGGAGGGTCATTTTATCATTTGAAATCATTGCATCCATGTAAGGGGCGAGGGGCGTTTCACGCGGCCGGAGCCGCCTCGCAAACCAATTGCGCGCTTTTCTCATGCGTACTACGTTATCAGGATTATCATACGAATCTTATTTCGTATGGTCAAAAGGGAGGAAACGACATGATCCAACGTAGAACTTTGCTCAGTTCGATTGCCGGCGCCGCGCTTCTGCTCGGCGTCTCGGTCCCCGCAAGCGCTCAGGACAAACCTGAATGGACCTTCTCTGCCGTGTTCTCGCAGCAGGACATCCGGGCTGAAATGATGGAGGAGTTCAAGGAAGCGGTTTCGGATATCGCGGACCTGCAACTCTACTTCGGTGCCACGCTGTTCAATCAGGGCACCGAGATCACCGCGATCCAGCGTGGCAACCTGAGCATGGGCAACGTGGCCCCGCAGGATATCGCCAAGCAGATCCCGGCGTTCTCGATCCTGACCTCGGCCTACCTGTTCCGGGACGCCGAACATCTGAAGACCTTCTTCGACAGCGAAGTCGGGGCTGAAATGAAGGGGATGGCCGAAGAGCAGCTGGGGATCCATATCCTTGGGCCGACCTATTTCGGCACGCGTCAGGTCAACATCCGTGGCGACAGGGTCGTGAACACGCCCGAGGACATGGCCGGGATCAAGCTGCGCATGCCCGGAGGCGACGCCTGGCAGTTCCTTGGATCCGCGCTTGGCGCGAACCCGACGCCGATGGCCTATTCCGAAGTCTACACCGGGCTTCAGACCGGAGCGATCGACGGCCAGGACAATCCCTATCCCAACGTCGAGAACATGAAGTTCTACGAGGTGACCGACCAGATCATCCGCACGTCGCACCTTGTGGCCTTCGATCTTCTGGTGATCTCGCAAGACCTCTGGGACTCGATGACGCCCGAGCAGCAGGAGGCCTTCCAGGCCGCCGCCGACAAGGCTATCGCCTGGAGCACCGCGCAGCACCTCGACCAGGAAGCCCAACTTGGGGCCTTCTTCGAGAGCGAGGGCATCAGGATCTCGACTCCGGACGTCGAAGCCTTCCGCAAGTACGCGCAGGACATGTACCTGAAGTCCGAGCTGTCCAAGGACTGGCCGGACGGCATGCTGGAGCGCATCAACGCGCTCTGACTGTTCCGCCCATCCGGCTGCGACCGGGTGGGCACCCTCGTTTGAACCCGTCCCGCGCCCCCGCCGGGACCCGTTGCGCGCCGCTTTTCACCGGCGTGAAGAAGAGAAGACCATGTCCAAGCCAATCCATGTCCTCAACGGTCCGAACCTGAACCGACTGGGCAAACGCGAACCCGAAATCTACGGGAAGACGACGCTGGCCGAAGTCGAAAGGCTATGCGAAGAGGCGGCAGGCCCCCGGGGGATCGTGTTCCGCCAGACCAATTCGGAATCGCAACTGATCGATTGGATCCATGAAGCCATCGACGGCTCGGCGGCGCTGCTGATCAACCCGGCGGCCTTCACCTTCTATTCGATGGCGGTCATGGACGCGCTGAAGATGTACCCCCACCCGATGATCGAGTTCCACATCTCCAACGTCCACAAGCGCGAGAAGATGTACCACCAGTCGCTGGTCTCTCCGGTGGCCACCGCCGTCATGGCGGGCACGGGCGCCCGTGGCTATGCCCATGCGATCCGCATCCTGCGCGAGATGCTCGAGGACGGGAGGGACTGAAGTCAGGTGAACTTGCCCGATGCCAAGATGTGTTCCATCCCGGCACGGACATGCGAGGTCAGCAAGGCGATCGCGGCCTCAGTCTTGCGGGCGACGACGAGGTCCCGCAATCTCAGGTGCTCGTCCGCTGCCGGCTTGCCGCGGAAATTGAGCGCCAGCATGTGATAGCGCAGGTAGAGGTCGAAGACGTTCGAATGGGTGTTCATCAGCGCCGGCATATCGCAGGCCGAAACCGTCGAATGATGAAAGTCCCAGTCGAACTGGACCCATTGTTCGACCGATGTCGGGTCGCCGGACATCAGTCGCCCCTCGACGGACTGAAGCTTGTGATGGGCAGAGACGACATGCGCTTCCCAGTCAAGTGACCCAAGTGTCATCGAGCGTTGCAGCGCGTGGCACTCCAGCAGCAGACGCAGCTCGCAAATGTCCCGCAGGTTTGCTTCGTTCACCGGGGCGACCTCGAACCCGCGCTGCCCCTCTGCCACCACGAAGCCCTCGACCACCAGCCGGCTGAGGATCTCGCGAAGGGTGGTGACGCTGACACCATAGGTCGCCCGCAGCGGTTCCAGGCGCAGGCGCGTCTCGGGGAGCAGCGCGCCCCGGATGATGTCGAAGCGCAAACGACGCAGGACGGAATCGCCGACGGATTCGCCATCCTTCTCTGCCACGAAGCTCTTTGCGTTCATCTGTTCCTCACAGGCTGCACGGCTTCATCCTATAATCGAAAGCAGGCGCAGAAAGAAGGGAGTCCGTCCTATGATCCGGTCACGTGTCGTCTTTCGGCAGGAACGCGTATGCCCGGACTGGAAGGCGCCGGACGCCTGGACCGGGAGCAGCGATGGCGCAATCCGCCGCTTCTCCCGGTTGCCTGCAGCCGGTCCGTGCCGGCGATCGGACAGGTCAGGCCCCGCGAGCGGGGGGCGGCGGGGTTACATCCCCGGCATCCAGCCCGGCAGCAGGCCGAAGGCGCCAAGCGCCATCCAGACCGCCATGGCGATCATCATCAGGTTCTCGGTCAGCGACAGGAAGCCGAGCGGCACGTTGCTCGATCCGCCCACGCAGGCGCATTTGAGCTGGCGACGGTCGACATAGACCGCCTTGAACACCGAGACCGCGCCGATGGAGCCGATGACCAGCGCGACCGGGACCGACAGCCATGTCAGCGCTCCGGCGATCATAAGGATGCCCGCGAGCCCTTCCGCGAAGGGATAGATGTAGGAATAGGGCACCCAGCGTTTCGCAAGCAGGTCGTAGTTCAGGAACATCGTGGCGAAGCTCTCGACGTTCTGCAGCTTGAGCAGCGCCAGCACCGCCATGCTGAAGGCGATGAACCATTCCCCGGCACGGATCGTGAAGGGCGTGCCGTAGACGGCCTGGCTGGCCGCCAGCGCCATGAAGAAGGTCATGGCGAACAGCGCGATGACGGGGCGGTAGCTCGTGGCCTTGGGATCGGCCACCGATTTGCCGAGGAAGCGGCGCAGGTCGTCGTAGCCGCCGATGCGCCTGTCCCCGATGAAGATCTGGGGCGTGGTGGCGACCCCCTGATCAGCCTTGAAGGCGTCGACGGCCGCGCGCGAGGCGAGGTGGTGATCCTCGATCGCATAACCCGACCGCTTCAGCAGGTCCATGGCCTTGAGGCCATAGGGGCAGGTGTGGTCCGGCATCATCATCCGGTAAAGGTGCGCCGTCTTCGTGGCGCCTGCGGTGTCTGACATTTTCATGTCTCATTCTCATCCTTGATTTGGAGCGGTCGGACCGTATGTAAGTGCCGTACCATAGTACGGGATCAAGGGGGAAAGATGCTGACCATCGGAAAACTTGCCGAAGCGGGCGGCGTCGGCGTCGAGACCGTCCGTTTCTACCAGCGCCGGGACTTGCTGGGGACGCCGCCGCGCGACGGGGGCATCCGTCGCTACGGAGAGGAGGATGTGCGCCGCCTACGCTTCATTCGCAAGGCCCAGCAGGCCGGGTTCACCCTGGAAGAGATCCGCGAACTGCTGGCCCTGGATTCGGGGCACGACCGGCACCGGGCACATCAGATGGCGCAAAGGCGGATGGTCAAGCTGGATGAGCAGATCGCAGAGCTGCAGCGGGCCCGGCTCAGCCTGCAACGGCTGGCAGAGCAATGTGCGGAAGGCAAGTCAGAGGCCTGTCCGATCCTCGCCGCGTTCGAGGTGTGACCGGCGGCCATCGCCTCCCTGAGATCGCCCGGGCACGGGGTGGTCGCACGGGGCGGTTCCCGTGACGTGCACTTTGCGGAGGGGCGGTCGGTCGGGCCGAGGGCGCTTGCGACCCGTCTCGACGCAACTGAGGTCAAACGGGGAAGCCCGAAGACCCTCGCGACAACACGCACGGGCGGCGGGATACGTCGCACACAGGCTGGCGTTCCCTCTCTGCCCCATGCCCGTGGCGAAGTCTCTCAGTACGAGCTCGCCGAACGGCCCCGGGGACCGCGTGATCTCGATCCCCCGTGACAGGCTGAGACCGGGCCCGACTTATGCGCAGTGCCCCGGGGGCCGCGCCGCCGGTGTCGCGGTGGCCCATGCCGTGCCCATCGGGGGCTGCGGTGCGGTCGAGGCCGGCAGAGGTGGTCGCATGATTTCGGACCAGATGTGTTTGTTGGCGCTCGGTGGTGGAGCGCGTAGTTAAGCTGGCAGGGTCTTGTGACGCCGCCGGGTCGATCGATGACCCACGCTCAATCTTGCCTGTTAACTTGGTCTTTTAAGTCCTGACACTTGAGAATTCAGCTTGCGCTCTGCCTCGCGCTCGTCAGGACGGACCCCAAGTGCTCGGGGCGCATTGCTTGTCCTAGCCCTCTGCGAGATGCCCGGTCAGGGTGCTGTTCGTATAGCGCTTTCGGAACAGGCCCGCTTCGGCCAGGCGCGGCACCAGCTGCTCAAGTGTCAGATGCATCGAACGGGGGGCGCCGCCGGGCACCGCCACGAAGCCGTCGATCGCCCCGGTCTCGAACCAGTGGGAGATGGTCTGGAATGCATCCTCGACCGTTCCGATGATCTGCCAGTGGACTGAGGCCAGCAATTCGGGCCGCGCCAGCAGGCGGTCCACCGTCAGCTCTTCCTGCGCAATCAGCTCGCGCAGTAGAGCGCCGTAGGTGGGGAAGCGCGAGGGGGGCGGCACAGCGGGCAGATCGGCGCAGCGCACTGGTCGATCTCCAGGCCAGGCGGTCAGGTCCAGGCCCGTTGCCTCGCGAAGCCGGGCCAGCCGGGCGGGGCGGTCGACCCGGGCATGATTGGCCTCGAAGAGATCGCGCGCCTCGGCGCGGCTGTCGGCCAGGTAAAGGCTGAGCCCGGGGAGCAGGCGGACGTCCCGGGGCGCCCGCCCGGCGGTCTTGGCCGCCCGCGACAGGGCCTGACGGGCGGCGAGGGCGTCTTGCCGGGTCAGGGTCTGGGCAAAGACCATTTCCGCCATCTGCCCGGCCAGGGCAATCCCGCCCGCCGAGGCCCCGGCCTGCATCATCGGGATGTGGGGGCCGGGAAAGGCGGGAATGTTCAGCGGACCTTCTATGTCGAAGGCAGCGCCGTGGTGGTCGGCGGGGCGGATCAGGGCGGTATCTGCGAACTGTCCCGTCGCGCGGTCGATGCGCAGGGCCTCGGACGGAAAACTTTGCCACAGGGCCTGCATCGCCGTGACGAATTCGCCGGCCCGTGCATAGCGGTCCGCCGAGCTGGGCATCTCGGTCAGGCCGAAGTTCTGTTGCCCCTGCAAGGCGGTGACGATGTTGCACCCGGCGCGGCCCTGGCTCATCCAATGCAGCGACATCAGCTGCCGCGCGGTCGGGTAGGGGTGGGCGAAGGTGGTCGAAATCGTCGGCACCAGCCCGATCCGCGAGGTGCCTTGCACCAGTGCCGCCATCATCAGCACCGAATCCAGGCTGGCAAAGCCGAAGGAGGTTTCCATCACCGGCACCGGCAGGCTGTGGGTGTCCGGGCGGAAGACGAAGTCAAGATGCGCGGCCTCGGACCGGCGCGCGATGTCGAGGGCGAACTCGGCCGAGAACAACCCCTCGATCCCGCTGCCGGGCCGCCGCCAGCCTTCATCGCGCAGCCAGGTCGGGGCCAGGGACATGCCAATGCACAGGGTGTCACGCAGTTTCATCGGGGGCTGTCCTTGCTGATCGCGAAGGGCCGGCCCCTGACAGGCCGGCCCGGTTTCCGTTCGTCCGGGCGTCGCTCAGAACTGACCGCGCAGGCCCAGGCCGATCATCCGCGGGGCGGTCATGCTGGCCTGGGTGAAGGCCGCGGCGCTGCCCCGGGCGGCCTGTTTCAGCACGGGCGCGCGTTCGTCGAACAGGTTGTTGACGTAGCCGTAGAGCTCAAGCCCGCCCGACAGCGCATAGCTGGCGTTGAGGTCGACCAGGCTGTAGCTGTCGATCTCGTAACTGTCGGTATTGCCGATGTCGGACTCGTAGCCCCCGACGTAGCGGACCTGGCCGCCGATCGTCAGGGCCTCGGTCGCCTGCCAGTCGACCCCCAGGCTGATCATGCTGCCCGGCGCGCGGGCAAAGGCGTTGCCGGTATAGTCCGGGGCGGCGACGAACTTCGTCACCTCGGTGTGCAGCAGGCCCAGCCCGGCGTTCAGACGCAGATCTTCGTTCGGCTGGTAGGTGGCTGAGATTTCCAGGCCGTAGGCTTCCGCCTCGTCGGCGTTGATGGTGTGGATATTCGCAACGCCGCCGACAACCTGGGTGATCGAGTTCTGCGCATCGCGGTAGTCCATGTAGAACAGGTTGCCGTTGAGCTGGAGGCGGCCATCCATCAGGTTGGCGCGGGCGAAGAGCTCGTAGTTCCAGACGGTTTCGGCATCATATTCCGTCCAGTCGTTCGACCCGGTAAAATCGAGAGAGACGCCGCCCGGGTTGTAGCCCTTGGAGATCAGGCCGCCGATGGTCAGCTCGGGGCTGACCTCATAGGCCAGGGTCAGCTTGGGCAGCAGCTCTTCGAAGGTTTCGGAATAGTCCAGGTCGCTGTTGGCGAAAAGCGGCGAGACCTCGCCGCTGCGGCTGACCTCGTCGCGCTGGTAGCGCAGCCCGCCGGTCAGGGTCCAGCGGTCAGCCAAGCGCCAGCTGATCTCGCCGTAAAGGCCAAGGTTTTTCTTGTCGTCGTCGAAGGTTGAGATGCCGCCCTGGTCCAACCAGTCATCCTGGGTGACATCGGCGTAGTAGAGGCCCGCGACGCCGCTGACCAGGTCGCCGGTCTGGCCGAAGGTCAGCTTGGTCTCATTGCTCCAGCTGTCGCGGCTGATGTCGGCGTCGCCCCGACCCGCCGCGCCGGTGCGGCGGTGGATCGTCTGCGTCGAGCCCTGCATCTGGTTCGTCAGGGTGAGGCCGTTGGCGAAGTCATAGGTGGTGTCCCAGACCAGCGTATCGGTCAGCTGGTGCCAGCCGGGCATCATGGTGGTGATCGTGTCGAGGTCGTCGTAGGGCGGCGAGGCGCCTTCGGCACTGGGGCGGGTGGTGTCGGTGTTGCTGTAGGTCAGCAGCATTTCCAGCCCGGGCAGTTCCGAGGGTTGCCACAGCAGCTTCACCCGGCCGTTCAGGGTCTCGAAGTCCTCGCCAATCTCGTTCTGGATGAAGCTGGGCTCGACGTAGTCGATGAAGGTGTCCCGCGCGCTGTAATCCAGCGTGACGCGGGCGGCGAAATCACTGCCGAGGGGCGTGTTCCACATCAGAGAGGCGCGACGGTGATTGTAGTTGCCAAACTCAAGCCGGTAGGCGCCTTCCCGTTCGAAGGTCGGATCGTTGGTGTTGACGATGATTGCCCCACCGATGGCATTGGCCCCCTGCGAGGTGGTCTGCGGGCCGCGAAATACCTCGACGCTGTCCACGTCCCAGGCCGAGGTCGCGCCGAAGTAGAGCTCGTTATAGTCGAGGTAGTGACCATCAAGGTTGACGGTGGCCCGGGGCACCGTGCCGCCGAAGAAGGCGTTCGCCCCGGTATGCGGCCCCTCGGAGTTCTGGCCGCGAATGATCGGCGTGCTGACGCTGTCGGTGTAGATCACGTTAGGCGTGCCCGCGATGGCGGAGGCCACGTCGGACTTGCCCGCCTTGGCCTCGATCTCTTCGCCCGACAGCACGGCGACGGAGGAGGCGGTGTCCATCATGTCGCGATCGACCTTTTCACCGGTGACGGTGATCGGCGCCAGCGTGATCGACGGCCCGGTCTGGGCCTGGGCGCTGCCGGCGGCGAGGGCGATGGTCAGGGACAGAAAGCTCGCATGGCGCGCGAGCCGGGCGCGATTGGTGTTGTTCATTGTGACCCCCGGGTCCTTGCATGGAACGGCTGGCGTGGAGGGGTCCGGCTGGCGCGATGATGTGTTTCGCATTGCATGACGCATCCCGTATGTCAAACCGCCTCGCGGCGGAAAACCTTTACCCGAGGCCGGCTGTCTGATTAAGGTCACAACCTGACAGCCAGCCGGGAGGGAACCAGCCATGCAAGAGGCCTGCGCCGATCACTCTGCCGAGGACGCGACGGAGTCGCGACGGTCCAGTACTATCCAGTCGATCAGCATGGCCGCACGGTTCCTGCGTCTGCTGGCCAGCTCGAACATTGCGATGCCGTTGAACGAACTTGCACGCGGCGCCGAGACGGGGCGGTCGACGGCGCATCGCTACATGCAGTCGCTGGTGAAGGAGGGTCTGGTGCGACAGGATCCCGTCAGCAGCCGCTACGAGCTGGGCGCGGAGGCGCTGAGCCTCGGCATCGCGGCGCTGCGGCGGGTGGAAGAGGTCGAGCTGGCCGGGGCCCAGATGAAGATCCTGGCTGAAACCCATCCGATGAGCGGCGGTGTGGCGATCTGGACCGAGCGCGGCCCGACGCTGGTGCGCTGGTATCGCAGCGCCGAGTTCTCGATCACGCCGCTTGGCCTCGGGGATGTCCTGCCGCTGGACAACACGGCCTGCGGTCTTGTGTTTCAGGGCTACCTGACAGCGGCCCGGGTCGAGGCCGCACGGCGGCAGCAGCCAGATCATTTCCGCGGCCAGCCCCCCTCCAAGGCCGAGATCGACCGCATCCGCAACGCGGGCTGGGCCGAGTTGACCAACCATCTTCTGTCGCAGGTGACCGGCCAGGCCGCGCCGATCCTGGATGCCCAGGGGCAGCTGGCCTGTGTCGTGACCACGACGACCGACCTTGGCCGCCTGCGCACCGCTGATGACCGGCTGGTGCTGCAAGACGTGGCCCGGCTGGTGAACCGCGCCACGGGCGGTCAGGCCTGGCTAGGATAGGCAGGCCTGACTGGGCTGACCGGGGTCGATCAGCCTGCGGTCGGCCGGCGCGGAATGATCATCGGGCGTCCGGTTTCGGGGTCGGTCATGACGCGGGCGGGCAGGGTAAAGACCTCTTGGATCAGCGCCTCGGTGACGACCTCTTCGGGCGCGCCCCGGGCCACCACGGCGCCGTCGCGCATGGCGATCAGGTGGCTGGCGTAGCGGATCGCCAGGTTCAGCTCGTGCAACACCGCCACCACCGTGCGCCCCTGCCGGTTGAGCCGCGACAAGAGCTCCAGCACCTCGATCTGATGCGCGATGTCGAGGAAGGTCGTGGGTTCGTCCAGCAACAGGATGGGCGTTTCCTGGGCCAGTGCCATGGCTATCCAGACCCGCTGGCGCTGCCCGCCCGACAGCTCCGCAATGCGGCGCTCTGCCAGATCCAGCGTGCCGGTCAGCGCCAGGGCGTCGCGGGTGGCGCGCTCGTCCTCCGGAGACCACTGGCGCAGAAAGCTTTGATGCGGGAAGCGTCCGCGCGCCACCAGGTCCGAAACGGTGATGCCGTCGGGCGCCACGGGCGATTGCGGCAACATGCCCAGACGCCGCGCGACCTCGCGCGAGGGCAGTTCGCTGATTGCCTTGCCGTCTAGGATGACCTGCCCGGCTTCTGGTGGCAGCAGGCGTGACAGGGCGCGCAGCAGGGTCGACTTTCCGCAGGCATTGGGACCAACGATCACGCTGAACCCGCCATCGGGAATGGACAGAGACAGACCTTCCGAGATCACCCGCGCCTCGTAGCGCAGCGTCAGGTCTTCGGCACTCAGGCGATCCGTCATCTCCGTCTCCGGTGGCGTTCCGGCCTCTCTGCCGGTCGGCACCCGTATTGCATTGCGGAATGCGCTCTGCAATATGGTTGCAGCCACGTTGAGCAACGCCACGCGTCTCGCTTTGCGGCAGCCAGCCATCATCACCACTCCTACACGCGAACCGGGCCCCTTCACGCCCGGAAGAAAGGCCGCCATGCCAGATTTGCGAAACGAAGTTGTCGAAGACCGGACCAATGCGCTGGCGGGCAAGGATCACATGGGCGACATGGCCCGGGTGCAGCTGACCGTGCTGAAGATCGATCACCCGTTCCCGACAGTGGCCCGTGTGACGGTCCGCATTCACACCGAGGACCCCGCCGCCTGGAGCGTGCCGAATGTCGCCGTCCGGCTGGAAGTGGCGGAAATCGAGGGGCATCGTCCGATCTCTCGCATTTACACCATCCGCCGCTTCGATCCCGAGACCTGCGAGGCCGAGATCGATTTTGTGCTGCACGAGGACGACAGCCCGGCGATGCTCTGGCTGCGCGCCGCTCGCCCCGGCACCACGGCACAGATGATCGGGCCGCGCCCGCATTTCTCGCCCGCCTTCGACGCGGGCAGGAAGGTCGCGATTCTGGCCGATGAAACCGCCATTCCCGCGGTACTTTCGATCCTTGATGCCTGGCCCGAGGGAGAAACCGCCGAAGCCTGGATCGAGACCGCCGACCGCGCGGCCTTCGATGAGCTGCCCCGGCCCAGGGGCGTGACCCTGCACCACCTGCCGCGCGCCCCCGAGGCGCCCGCCGGCACCACCGGTGCCCTGGCCGCTGCCGCCCGCGCGGCGATCACCGATGGCAACTGGACGGTCTGGGCCGCGGGAGAGCGCCGCGATATGCGCGAGATCCGCGCGGTCTGCGCTGACAAGGGCATTGGCCGCGAGGGCCAGCAGATCATGGGCTACTGGAAGCGGGGGATGAGCAGTTCCGAAATCGACCGCCACCGCCTGGCCGCCTATGAGGCGCTGAAGGCGCGTGGCGCGGGGCTGGACAACCTCAGCGACGCCGACCTCGACATCTGAACCGGAAGACAGACGCATGTTCAGACAGACTTTCGCCGCCCTTGCCCTTGCCCTTGCCCTGCTGCCCGCGCTGACCCTGGCCGAGGAGGGCTGGCCGCGCCGGATCGAGCACGCCAACGGCACGCTGACCTTGCCCGCGCCGCCCGAGCGGATCGTGTCGACCTCCCCCAGCCTGACCGGCACCCTTTTGGCCATCGAGGCGCCGCTGATCGCCACCGCTGCGGCCACCCGCAGCCAGTTGTCCGACGATGACGGCTTCTTTCGCCAGTGGGCCGACGTGGCCCATGCGCGCGGGGTCGAGATGCTGTACCCCGACCTCAGCTTCGACATCGAGGCGGTGATCCTGGCCAATCCCGATCTGATCGTCGTCTCGCAGACCGGCGGCGACAGCGCGGTCGAGTTCGTGCCCGAACTGGAGGCCATGGGCTTCCCGGTGCTGGTGCTGAATTACGGCATCAACCCCTGGGAGGCGCTGGCACAGACCCTGGGTCGCGCCACCGGGCAAGAGGCCGAAGCCCGGGCCGTCACCCAGGCCTTCGCGGAGCATGCCCGGGCGGCGGGGCGTGCCATCCCCCACCCCGAGGGCAGCGTCAGCATCATTTCCTACAACTTCTACGGCTCCTACGGCGTGAGCAAGCCGGAGGGCGCCCAGGCCCGCGTCCTGGCCGAGATGGGGTTCAAGGTGACCGGCGTGCCGCAGGCGTCACAGGGTCTGGTGCAGGCCTCGCGCGAGTTCGACTTCGTCTCGCATGAGAATCTCTCGGCTGCGATCAGCGGCGACACGATCTTCCTTCTGGCGGCAGAGCCGGAGGACGTGCAGGCGGTGCTGGACGATCCGGTGCTGGCCAATCTGCCGGCAGTGAGGGCCGGTCGGGTCTACCCGCTGGGGGCCACATCCTTCCGCATGGACTACTATTCCGGGCGGGCGATGGTCGACAGGATCGCGGCGCAGTTCGCCGAATGACCGGGGCAGGGCGCCTGCAGCGGGTCAGGACGGGGGTGCTGGCAGGGCTTGCGGTGCTGACCCTTCTCTTCGTGCTGGGTCTCGCCATCGGGTCACGCCCCATCCCGCCCGCCGAGGTCTGGCGCGCTCTGGTGGCCTTTGACCCGGGCAGTGATCTGCACGTGATCGTCCGGGCGCTGCGGCTGCCGCGCGACCTGCTGGCAGTCAGTGCCGGTGCGGCGCTCGGCCTTGCGGGCGCCCTGATGCAATCGCTGACGCGCAACCCGTTGGCGGAGCCCGGGCTTCTGGGGGTGAACGCGGGCGCCGCGCTGGCGGTAGTGCTGGGCACCATGGCTTTCGGGCTGACCTCCGTTGCGGGCTATGTCTGGTTCGGCTTCCTCGGTGCCGGCCTCGCGGGTGTCGCCGTTTTCGTGCTGGGCCGCGCCCATGACAGTGGCACCGACCCGGTTCGACTGATCCTGGCCGGGGCCGGGCTGACCATCCTGCTGGGCACACTGACCAGCCTGTTGATGCTCAATTCGGACCTGCGGGTCCTCGACATGCTGCGCAACTGGCAGACCGGAACGCTGGACGGGCGCGGCTACGGGGCGGCGGGCGTCATGGCGCTGGCGCTGCTGGCAGGAGCTGTGGCCAGCGTGATCGTGGCGCCCGCGCTGGATGCCCTGGCGCTTGGCCAGGACCTGGGCCGTACCCTGGGGCTGGACCCGCGCCGGATCTGGGCGCTGGCCTGCCTGGCGGTGATGCTGCTGGCGGGCGCCGCCACGGCCACCGCCGGACCCATCGCCTTTGTCGGGCTGATCTCGCCTCACGTGGCGCGAATGCTGGCCGGGCCCGCGAACCGCAGCGTGCTGCCGCTTTCGGCCCTGATGGGGGCATCATGCTGCTGGCCGCCGACATCCTGGGCCGGGTCGTGGCCATGCCGGGCGAGGTGGCCGCCGGGATCGTGGCGGCGCTGATCGGCGGGCCATTCTTCGTGCATGTGGTGCGGCGCTACCGCCTGGTGCAGCTGTGACGCCGGGGGGGCAACGCCTGCTGCGCGTCGGTCGCGTCAGCTTACTGTGGCGCCCGCGCGCCCTGGCGGTGGGACTGAGCGCGTTGGTGCTGGCGCTCGGTCTGGCGCTGCTCTTGCTGGGCACCGGGACAATGCAGTTGTCCCCGACGCAAGTCCTGTCGGCCCTGTCGGGCAGCGGCGAGGACCCGGTCGCCAACCGCATCCTGCAATACGTGCGTCTGCCGCGCCTGCTGACCGCCGCTTGCGTCGGTGCGACGCTTGGCATGGCGGGGGCGGCGTTCCAGTCGATCTCGCGCAACGCGCTCGGCTCGCCCGATGTGATCGGCTTCACCACCGGGGCCGCGACCGGGGCCATCGCCTTGCTGGTCTTCGGCACCCCCGGGGCCTTCGACACCGCCGCGGCCGCAGTGGCAACCGGGATGCTGACGGCGCTGGCCGTACTGGTCCTGTCGGGCCGGGGCGGGGCGGGCGGCGGTTACCGTCTAGTTCTGATCGGGATCGGTGTCGGCGCGGTACTGACCGGGCTGAACACCCTGCTCCTGGCCAAGGGCGCGCTGGACCGGGTAATGTCGGCGCAGCTGTGGCTGGCGGGCTCGTTGAATGCCCGCAACTGGGGCCATGTCTGGATCGCGGGCACCGGCCTCATGCTCTTCGGGCCGGTGCTGGTCGCCCTGTCGCGCCGCCTCGCGGTGCTGGAAATGGGTCAGGACATGGCGCGCCAGCTGGGCCTGCCTGTGGCATCGACCCGCATCATGACGGTCGTCACCGCCGTCGGCCTGACGTCGCTGGCCACGGCTGCGGCGGGACCGATCGCCTTCATCGCCCTGGCCACGCCGCAGATCGCCCGGGCGCTGTCCCGTTCCTCGGACGTGCCGATGGTAACCGGGGCGCTGTGTGGGGCGGTTCTGATGCTGGCGGCGGATCTGATCAGCCAGGCGGCCAGCTTTGGCCTGGTGATGCCGATCGGGCTGGTCACCGGCAGCCTCGGCGGTGCCTACCTGCTGCTGGTGCTGACCCGCCGCGATGGCCTGCGCTAGAGGTGCAGCCAGGCCGCCATTCTTCGAGCGCCACTTGTAGAACATGCCATAGCTTGTCCCGTGCTGCCGGCAGAGCTCCCTGGCGCCTATTCCGGCTTGGTGCTCCTTCAGGACGCCAATGATCTGCTCTTTGCCGAGACGGCTCTTCCGCATCGTCTGTCTCCTCATGTGGAGAACAGACTAACTTCAATGGGCGGACTTTTTAGGGGAGCAGGTCAGGGCCCCTCTCATCCTCGAACAGAACGAAGATAGAATGCCGGATCCATGTCAGTTTCTATGCAGCGGACAACTAGGTGTTCAGTCCCGGCATCTGGTGGATCGGATGCAAGATGAATCTGTCCGGCTCTGATGTCCAGATCTTGCAGATGTATTCGTAGGGTGTGAGCCCGTTGAGGGTCTTGAGCCGGCGCGCGAAGTTGTATGCTGCCATGAAGTCCGAGAGGTGCGTTTGCAGCTGATCATGGCTTTCGTAGTGGAAGCGTTTGACGGTGGCCTCCTTGATCGTGCGGTTCATCCGTTCGACCTGTCCGTTGGTCCAGGGATGGTTGGGTTTGGTCAGCCGGTGCTCAATCCCGCTCGCCATTGTCCTCGGACCAATGGCGGACAAAGGCTCGCCCTCACAGATCATGTCGAAACGCATGGGCCGAGAATAAGCAGTGTTCCGGTTCCGAGGCTGCTCAGCGAACTGAATGCCATTGTCGGTGAGGACAGTGTGAACCTGATATGGCACGGCTTCGAGCATGTGTTGCAGGAACTCCCAGGCCGTCTTCCTGTCTGCTTTCTCGACGAGCTGGGTCACCGCAAACTTGCTCGTGCGGTCGATGCCAACGAACAGGAAGAGCTTTCCTTCAGCAGTCTGCACTTCGGCAATGTCTATGTGGAAGAAGCCGATCGGGTAGCTTTTGAACTTCGACCGCCTCGGTTTGTCGCCCTCGACGTCAGGCAAGCGTGAGATACCATGCCGCTGTAGACAGCGGTGCAGCGCCGAGCGTGTCAGGTGCGGGATGGACGGCTGAAGGGCATATAGGCAGTCATCAAGCGGCAGCAGCGTGTGGCGCCGAAACGCGACGATGGCCGCCTCCTCAGCCTCCGTGAGGACCGTCGAACGTGGCTCCTTTGGGCCGGTCTTGAGATCATCGACCGTCTGCCGTTTACGCCACTTCGCAACCGTCTTTGGGTTGATCCCCAACTCCCGGCTCAGCGTCGCGAGCGAAGCTTGCGATTGCTGTATTGCTGCTCTGACGGCGTGCGTGGTCGTGGCGCTTCCGTGACGAACCTGTCCCATAGGGCATCCTTCCATTCCTTCGAAAGGATCACACCATCAAACCGTGGGATCAAACACCTAAATAAGTTGTATGACGCCTTCTGGCAGATCGAATGCAGCGACGCTGACCTGAAAATCGAAGCGTTCGACGAAGACGAATCTGTATCGGATTTCATCCAGCCTGTTTGGAACACCTATTTCCGCCACCGGAGGAACACGCGCGCAAACAGCAAAACCTGAGGATTCGTGACTATCGCCATCCAGCTAACCGCGGACGAAGGCACGGAGGCCGATTGGGTATACGGCAAGCGGTCAAAGGTCATAGTCGGGTATTCGATCGGCAACGAGATCCAGGATGCATGGGAATTCACAACGGACGCCGTCAACGAGGCGGGGCAGACAGAATATTGCGTCGCCGAACAGCGCTTCTGGCGCCCAGAGGACAACGAGGACAAGAGCTGGTTCTACGCTGTGCCCCTCGATTTTCTGACCAGCACCAAGCGCGTACGAGAACTCGTCGTCGCCCCTGCACATGAGATCCTGCGCGGCGGGCCGGTTAACGACTTCATCGCCAAGGTCGACGCCTCTCTAGCCAAGATCGAAGCAAGCCTCTGCCTGCCGCCACAGCCGAGCGCCGCCTGATGACCAAGCTCTTCTTCATCGGCAGCGGGTTAGGCCATCACGCCGCTCTCTAGTAGGCGGTCGCAATCGAGCACTTACGGCCAAGATGGCTGGTCGCTTCGTCGTGAGCGGGTTTTACGAATGTTTGCATCAAAAGCTTGAGCGCAAGGACTTATTTGGCCAGAGACAGCCCCGAAGCCGTTATGGCCTCGGGTATGGCGGATGTCAGCTTGCTCCGCGTTGGTGATCTGCGCCTGCACCGCCATGCTGCACGATGCCGCGAATGATCGCTCTAGGGAAGCTGCACCGCAGCGAGGCCAGACCTGGCGAAGGTCGGCTTAGGGCCGGTTCGGCGATGCTGCGCTGCGGCTTGGCTCGACTCGCTCAACGGCAGCTCCGGGCCGAAAACGCCGGAAGGTGCGGCTGGAGACAGTCTGTTTGGCTTGTCCGCTTCCTGCGCTTCTCTGATGTTCGTTCAGGGCGCAGCGCACGGCGGCTCTCCGCCCTGCCTGCCTATGCTGGCCACTACCCTGCGGCAGGCGTGGATGTCCGCAGGATCGATGGTGCAGAACCGGAGCTTAGGAGGAGACGGGGATAGGCTATCTGACGTCCTCGATCCGAGGGTTTGGCTCAGATTTCACGTTGTGAAGCGAAGGTTCGGACCGTCGGTCGCGTCCATCTCGCGAATGGTCAGCGGCCGATGTGTCCCATGTGCCAATCCTACATGGGACACTTTCGCCCTTAAGAGGCAGAAATATAATGATCTTGTGATTGGGAATGGAGCGGGCGACGGGAATCGAACCCGTATCTCTTGCTTGGAAGGCAAGGGTCTTACCATTACACAACGCCCGCTCGGGCTGGACCCGATGACTAGAGCATCCTCCGGGGAGGGGTCAAGGCCCCTTTCGCCTGCGCGGCCGACAAGAGGTGTCTAAACCGTGCAACCTCAGGCGGGGACGCCTTTTTGCCTGTTCACGGTCTGGTCATCTCGGCGGATTTCGTGACATTCTGTCGCGCAGAGAAAGCCAACCGGAGCCGGAGGAGGGCAGCCGTATGAGCGAGGGACAAGGGGGCTCGGCCGCAGTGCTGGACGCCACCAGGGAGAAACCCGAAGGGCGCGTGCCAGCGTTGGACCTGGATGAATATGCGCCATTCCTGTTGAATGCCGTGTCGCTGGCCTGGACGCGGCAGATCGCCGGCGTCTTCAAGGACAGGTTCGCCATGGGGGTGGTGGAATGGCGCGTGGTGGCGGTGCTGTCGGCCCAGCCGGGGATCGCCGCATCACAGATCTGCGAGTTGCTGCGCATGGACAAGTCCGCAATCAGCCGTTCGCTGCACCTGCTGGCGGAACGGGGCTACCTGGACCACGAGGCACCCACGGGCGACATGCGGCGGCGCGAGTGGCGGTTGTCTGACAGGGGGCAGGTGCTGTTCGAGGATCTGCTGGTGGTCGCTCTCGAGACCGAGACGCGGATGCTTCAGGGCGTGTCCGAAGAGGAAAGACTGGCCTTTCTTGACGTCATGCGCCGCTTTCTGGGCAACCTGGAAGGCTGAAACGCCAAGGGCGGCCGGTCGTCGGCCGCCCTCGACAGGAGGTTTCGGGGGGCGCAGCCGCGCTATTGCATCAGCTGCGGCAGGTAGAGCACCACTCCCGGGAATATCACCACCAGCGCCGTGACCACGAGGTCGGACAGCAGGAAGGGGCCGACGCCCTTGAAGACCTGCATGGTGGTGACATGCTCGGAGGCGACATTGCGGATGACGAAGACGTTCAGGCCTACGGGCGGGGTCACCATGCCGATTTCCAGCAGCTTCACCACCAGCACGCCGAACCAGACCAGGCTGATCCCTTCCGCGTTCAGGATCGGGATGAAGATCGGCAGGGTGACCAGCATGGCGCCGAAGGGCTCCATCACCATGCCCAGCAGGAAGTAGATCACCACGACGATCAGCATCAGGTGATAGTAGGAAAGGTCGGCTCCGCTGACCTGGGCGGCGATGAAGTTCGACAGGCCGGTGATCCCGAGGAAGCGGGTGAACATCGCCGCGCCGATGCCGATGATCAGCAGCGAGGCGGTGGTCTGAAGGGTCTCCAGCAGCGAGGTGCGCAGCACGGTCCAGTTCAGCCGACCGACCGCCATGGCGCACAGAACCGCGCCCGCGGCGCCGACCGCGCCCGCCTCGGTGGCGCTGAACAGGCCCGAGAAGAGACCGCCGAAGACCAGCGCGATCAGCGCCAGCACCGGCCAGGTGTCGATCAGCGCCCGCCCGAGCGGAGGGGTGTCTTCCTCGATGGGCTGGCGCGGGATCAGGTCGGGGCGCAGCCAGGCGCCGATCAGGATCACCACGGCGTAGGAGATCGCGGTCATGATGCCTATGGTGACGCCGCCCATGAAGACCTGGGTGATCGAGGTTTCGGCAAAGACCCCGTAGATGATCATGATGATCGAGGGCGGGATCAGCGCGCCGATGGTGCCGCCGGCCGCGATGGATCCGGCGGCGATGGAGGGCGAGTAGCCCGCCTTGACCATCTCGGGGATGGCGATGCGGCCCATCGAGGCGGCGGTGGCAATCGAACTGCCACAGACCGCCGCGAACCCCGAACAGGTGAAGATCGAGGCGATGGCCAGCGCGCCGGGGATCCTCCTCAAGGCCACCTTGGCGGCGGTGAACAGCCCCGAGGTCAGGTTGGAATGGTAGGCCACGAAGCCCATCAGCAGGAACATCGGCACCGCGGACATCGTCCACTTGGCGGCAAAGTCGTAGGGCGTGTTCTGCAGGATGCCGACAGCAGGCGTCGTGCCCAGAAGCGAGACGATGCCGCCGAAGCTGACCGCGATCATCGCCAGCGCCACGGGCACCCGCAGGATCAGCAGCACCAGAAGCGCGGCGATGCCGTAGAAGCCGGTTTCAACACTCATGTTTCAGCGCCTTCCTGGGCAGGGGCCGAGGGGCCCGCGATGATGATGACAAGACGCAGGGCGGTCATGGCAGCGGCCAGGAAGAAGCCCAGGGTGGGAAGGAAATAGCTGGGCCAGACCGCGACCTTGTGCCCCAGCACGTCCACGAAGGTGCCGATGGAGAGGTTCTTCAGCGCCACCGCCCAGGTGACCCAGCCGATGGCGGCATAGATCACGGTGGCCAGCAGGGCGACCGCCCCATCCGAGATACGGCGCCCCGTGGGGGTCAGCAGCATCTCCATCACCTCGACGGTGATCATGGTGCGCTGGCGTTCGACCCAGGCCAGGGGCAGGAAGACGATCAGCACCATGTAGTAGCGCGAGACGATCTCGTTGGTGGCGGGGATCGGCGTATCGGCGAAGTTGCGCAGCGCCACGTCCAGCGTGACATGCACCAGCATCGCCAGCAGCCCGATCGACCCGATGAGGGCGAGGCCCTGCGACAGGCGGTCGGCGGCCTTTTCCAAGCTTTTCATGGCAGTATCCGATGTGAGGGGGTCGGAAGGGGAACCCGCGGCCAGGGGGTGCCTGGCCGCGGGCAGGGCAGGTCACATGCCGTAAGTGGCGAAGTCGACCTTGCTCCAGACTTCGTCCCAGACCCGTTCGACGATGGCGTCGCGATCATGGCCGACCTCTTCGGAAATGGCTTCCCACTTCGCGATCAGGCGGTTGAACTCGGCGATCCGTTCGGGGGCGTCCTCCATGCCGTAGCGCTCGGCCGAGATGGCCGCGGCGGCCTCCTGGTCGGCCTTGGCGAAATCGGCCGCGGCCTGCACGAAGGCCGGGTCGGCCTCGGCGATGGTGATGCCGGCTTCCAGGGCCGCCTTCTCGGCGATCTGCGGGAAGTCGTACCCCCAGCGTTGGGTCATGTCGGCATTGGCACGGTTGGCGGCCCGCGCCATGGCCTCACGCTGCTCGGGGCTGAGCGAGGCCCAGGTCGGCGCGGCGGTGGTCAGGTTCGAGGTGGCGAAGTAGGTGCCGAGCGGCAGCACGGTCACGTTCTTCACCAGTTCGACCAGCCGGAAGGCCAGCAGGTCGCCGATCGAGGCCATGGAGCCGTCGATGGTGCCCTGGGACATCGCCTCGAAGGTCTCCAGCACCGACACCGATACCGGAGTCGCGCCGAAGTGCTCGGCCCAGCGGGAGTAGGGGGCGCCGCCCGAGCGCAGGCGCAGGCCCTCGACATCGGCCTGGGTCGAGACCGGCGTCTTGGTCAGCAGCGCATACTGGTCGGACGAGCCCGAGCCCAGGTAGACCATACCGAAGTCCGACAGCTCTTTCTGGCAGGTGTCGCAGGTCACGGTGTATTCGGTCAGCGCTGCGCCCATGGCATGGGCATCGCGGCCCGAAAGCGCCAGTTCACCCGCCAGGGCGAAGTTCGGCAGCTCGGCCGGGAAGTAGAGCGGCAGCAGGTTGCCGACATCCACCAGCCCGGTTTGCAGGGCGTCCTTCATCTGGCCCAGACCCACCACCTCGGTTCCAAGCTCGATGGTGGTCAGTTCGCCGTTGGTTTCCTCTGCCAGGTATTCGGCAAAGGGCTTGTAGAGATAGCCGTTCGACGGGTGCGCGGGCGGCGCCCCCGAAGCGATGCGCAGGTCCCGCGCGTCAGCGGCTGCCGTCAGACCCAGCCCGAAAGCCGCGGCCACCATCAGTGTCTTGCTGAAAGCTCCCATTTTCTCCTCCCTGGTTGCTTTGCGTTTATCAGATCTTGAGGAGCCTCCTAGCGTTCTCCTTCAAGATCAGCGGCTTCACCTCCTCGCGGAGGTCAAGTTCGTCGAATTCGGCCAGCCAGCGGTCCGGCGTGATCGCCGGCCAGTCAGAGCCGAAAAGCATCTTCTTCTTCAGGATCGAATTGGCGTATTTCACGAAGATCGGCGGGAAGTACTTCGGCGCCCAGCCGGACATGTCGATGTAGACATTGGGCTTGTGGGTGGCCACCGACAGGCCCTCTTCGGTCCAGGGGAAACCCGGATGCGCCAGCACGATGGGCATGTCCGGGAAATCCACCGCCACGTCATCGACATGCATCGGGTTGGAATACTTCAGCCGCATCCCCATGCCGCCGCGCATCCCCGAGCCGACCCCGGTCTGCCCCGAGTGGAACAGCGCGATGGCGCCTTCCTCGGCAATCGCCTCGTAGAGGTCATAGGCCATGCGGTCATTGGGGAAGAAGCCCTGCATCGTGGGATGGAACTTGAAGCCCTTCACCCCGAAGTCGCGCACCAGGCGGCGCGCTTCCCGCGCACCGGCCTTGCCCTTGTGGGGGTCGATCGAGGCGAAGGGGATCAGCACGTCGCCGTTCTCATTCGCAAGCTCGGCCACTTCCTCGTTGGAATAGCGGTGGAACCCGGTCTCGCGCTCTGCATCGACGGGGAAGATCACCGCGCCGATCTTGCGCTCGCGGAAGTACGCGGCGGTCTGCGGCACGGTCGGCAGCATCCCGTCGGCCCCCGCGGGGTTCCTGAAGTACTTGGCCATGCCGGCCTGGAATTCGTTGTAGCCGTCATCCCGCCCGCATTTGCAGGGCTCTTCGGCATGGGTGTGGAAATCGATGGCGACCAGCTCGTCGACATTCATGGTAGGGCTCATGGTCTACTCTCCCTTGCTTTCCTCGAACCCGGCCATCTTGATCAGAAGGCGCCTGAGTTCGCGTGCCTCGCCCGGGGTGAGGCGCTTGACGGTGCGCTTCTCGACCTCGGGAAAATGCGTGGTGATCTGGGCGATGCGCGCCGCGCCCTCGGGCGTCAGCCGCAGCTCGACCGAGCGGCGGTCCTCGGGCGGCACCCGGCGCGAGATCAGGCCCGAGGCCTCCATTTCGCGCACCATCTTCGACATCTGGGCGCGCTTGATCTTCAGCGTCTTCGAGACAGCGCCCTGACGGATGCCGGGGTTCTCGCGCACCAGGTCCAGCACCGTCGCCTCGCCGGGGCGGATGTTCTCATCGGCCAGCACGGTGAAGAAGTGGCTGAAACTGCGCAACTGGGCGACACGCAGCAGGAAGCCGAGAGAGCCGCGCAGGCTCTCCTTGCTGATGCCTTCCTCTGGCTTGTCGATCCCGCCCGGCTGGTTCATCGCATCAGTTCGCCAGAACCTTGCCGGCGCGCTTCTCGAGGAAGGCCCGCAGACGGTCCTGGGCCTCGGGCGTCATCGAGGCCAGCGCCGAGACCGCCGATTCCACGAACAGGCCGTCTTCCGAGGACATGTCGCGGATGCGGGGCAGGGCGTTCATGATCGCGTAGTTCGAGAAGGTCGAATTGGTCGCGGTGACCTCGGCCAGTGCCACGGCCTTGTCCAGCGATCCGCCAGCCTCGACCACGTAGTTGACGCCGCCCCAGCGTTCCATTTCGGCGGCCTTGGCGACGCGGCCGGTCAGCATCATGTCGGTCATCCGGCTGGTGCCGATCAGCCGCTCGATGCGCACCGAGCCGCCGCCGCCGACGAAGATGCCGCGCTGCCCCTCGGGCAGGCCGAAATAGGTCGTCTCATCCGCGACGCGCAGATGGCAGGCCGAGGCCAGCTCGAAGCCGCCACCGACCACCGCGCCATGCAGGGCGGCGATGAAGGGGATGCGGCCGCGCTCCATGCGGGCGAAGACCTCGTGCCAGCGGCGCGAGCCCAGAACCGATTCCAGCAGCGGCTTCGCGGAGTGCTCGAGCAGGTCGAGACCGGCGCAGAAATGCTGGCCCTCACCGAAGATCACGGCGGCCTTCGCCTCGGCGCTGGCGCGGTCGACCTTGAGGGCGAACTCTTCGATGACCGCATCGCTGATGGCGTTGCGCTTCTCCGGCCGGGTCAGGCCGATGATCGCAATATCACCGCGCATCTCGTAGGAAACAAAGGTTTTTTCGTCCGAACCAGCCATACGCGACCCATCCTCTCACATCGTCTGTCGATCGTTATTTGTTTCCTAGTAGACAAAATTAAATTGCTGAGTCAATCTCCGATCAACGCCGGGACAGGGAATGGAGAGAGATCCCCGTGCCGGGCAAGACATGGGAGGTGGCTATGCCAGACAATTCCGAGGCCCTCGATTTCTGGGCGCCCGTTATCCATTCCGAGACCCGCGAGGACGGTTCTATCCTTGTCTGGCAGGAGGACGAACTGGGGCCGTATCCCCGTTGCATGACCGAGAAATTCCTGCACTGGGCCGAGGTCGCGCCGGATCGCAGCTGGATGGTCGAACGCGGCGCAGATGGCTCCTGGGAGCACATGAGCTATGGCGAGGCGGCAGGGAAGATTCGCGCCATCGGCTCGGCGCTGCTGTCCATGGGGTTGTCGCCGGAAAACCCGCTGCTGATTCTCTCGGGCAACTCAGTGCGGCATGCCATCATGGCGCTGGCGGCGCAGCATGTGGGCGTGCCCTCGGCGGCGCTGGCCCCCGCCTATGCGCTGGCCAAGGGCGACCTGGGCAAGCTGGTCGACGTGGCGGCGCAGCTGACCCCCGGCATGGTCTACGCCGAGGATGCCACCCCCTTCGGCCGTGCCATCGCCGAGGTCTTCGCCGCCGATATCCCGGTGGTCTGCGCGCAGGGCCGCCTGTCCGACCGCGAGGTGCTGAGCTTCGACAGCCTCGCCGCCACCGCGCCCTCCGAGGCGATGCAGGCCGCCTACGAGGCGCTCGGCCCCGATACCGTGGCCAAGTTCCTGTTCACCTCGGGCACCACCGGCTCGCCCAAGGCGGTGATCCAGACCCAGCGGATGCTCTGTTCCAACCAGGTGATGATCAACGACAGCTACCGCTTCCTGAACCACGAACCGCCCGTCGTCTGCGACTGGGCGCCCTGGAACCACACCGCCGCCGGCAACAAGGTCTTCAACCTGGTGATCTACAACGGCGGCACGCTTTATCTCGACGATGGCAAGCCGACGCCGAAGGACATCGGCAAGACCATCCGCAACCTGCGCGAGGTCTCGCCCACCTGGTACTTCAACGTTCCGCTCGGCTACCAGATGCTGCTGGACGCGATGGAAACCGACGCCGATCTGCGCAAGACCTTCTTCAAGCGCGTGAAGATGCTGATGTACGCCGGCGCGGGCATGTCCCAGCCGGTCTGGGACCGCATCACCCGCATCGCCGAACAGGAGGTCGAGGGCGGCGTGGTGCTGGCTACCGGCTTCGGCTCGACCGAGACCGGGCCGTTCTCGCTCATGTGCTGCGAGAAGCAGGACACCGCCGGCAACCTTGGCGTGCCTTCGCGCGGGATCATCCTGAAGCTGGCACCGCAGGGCGACAAGTACGAGGCGCGGGTCAAGGGGCCCAACATCACCCCCGGCTACTGGCGCAACGAGAAGCTGTCCGCCGAGGCCTTCGACGAAGAGGGCTTCTATTGCTTCGGCGATGCCTTCCGCTTCGTCGAGCCGGGCAATGCGGCGGCGGGCTTCTACTTCGACGGCCGCCTGGCCGAGAACTTCAAGCTGGCTTCTGGCACCTGGGTCGCCGTCGGCGCGCTGCGCGCCAAGCTGACCAATGACCTGAAGGGCCTGGCCTCGGACGTCGTCATCGCGGGCGAGGGGCACACGGATCTTGGTGCGCTGGTGGTGCCTGACTGGGATGCCCTGCGCGCGCTGGTCGACGAGAAGGGGCTGGAGGGCGAGGCCCTGCTGAACCACCCGAAGGTGCGCCGGGTCGCTTCCGACCTGCTGGATGCCCATGCGGCGCGGGCCACCGGCTCGGCCAGCCGGGTGACGCGGATGATGTTCCTCGAGGTGCCGCTTTCGTTCGAGAAGGGCGAGGTCACCGACAAGGGCTCGATCAACCAGCGCGCGGTGCTGCGCCACCGGGCCGACCTGGTGGGCAACCTCTGGTCCGAGGATCCCCGGGTGATTTTGCTGTCGCGCGAACGCGTCTGAGAATTGCGTCGCGCGCCGGCCCTTTAGGTGCCGCCGCGTGGCTGACTGTGAAGAAAGGCTGAAGTCATGAAACTGCAGGATGTGCATGTGGCCGTCACCGGCGGCGGATCGGGGCTGGGCGCGGCGACCGCGCGCGCGCTTCATGCGGCGGGCGCGAAGATCACCATCATCGACCGCAATGCCGCAGCGGCCGAGGCCGTCGCGGCAGAGCTGTCGGGCGTGGCAAAGGTGATCGACGTGGCCGATCCCGTCGCCGCCGAGACGGCGCTGGACGAAGCCATCGCGGCACTGGGCCCCCTGCGCGGGCTGGTCAACTGCGCCGGCATCGGCGAGGCGGGCCGCGTAGTGGGCCGCGAGGGCCCGCTGCCCTTCGAGGACTTCGAGCGCACCATCCGGGTCAACCTGCTGGGCTCTTTCAATATGCTGCGGCTGGCCGCGGCGCGGATGACCCTGCAGGACCCGCTGGAAGATGGCGAGCGCGGCGTGATCGTCAACACTGCCTCGGTCGCGGCCTTCGACGGCCAGATCGGGCAGGCGGCCTATTCGGCCTCCAAGGGCGGCATCGTCGCCATGGCGCTTCCGATCGCCCGAGAGCTGGCGCGGTTCGGCATCCGGGTGAACACCATCGCTCCGGGTCTCTTCCTGACGCCGCTGCTGGAAGGCCTGGGCGAAGAGGTGCAGAAGTCCATCGCCGCCACCATTCCCTTCCCGCAGCGCCTCGGCGATCCGGCGGAATACGGTGCGACGGTGAAATACATCTTCGAAACCGCCTATCTGAACGCCGAGGTGATCCGCCTGGACGGCGCGGTCCGCATGCAACCGAAATGAGCGTCGAGCTGATCGCGGGCCTGTTGCAGGCCACGCCGGGCTGGGACGCGCTGGAAGCCTCGGCGGGGCTCGAGGCCGACGACACCGCCATGATCCTTTCCGAGGCCTGGCGCCTCGGCGAAGCGCTGCTGGAGCCGCTGGCCGCCCATGCCGACGAGGTGGGGTGCCGGATCGAGAACGGGCGCCTGCGCACCCCTGACGGCTATGCCGAGGCCTTTGCACGTCTCGGCGCCGATGGCTGGCTGGCGGCCGACCTGCCGGAAGACGTGGGCGGGCAGGGCCTGCCGCTGGCGATCCACGCGGCGACTTCGCTGGGCTTCGAGGGCGCGGCCATGCCCTTCATGATGCTGGCCGGTTCGACCCGGGCGGCGGCGCATTGCCTGCTCTCGGCTGCGCCGGAGCTGGCCGCGACCTGGGCGCCGAAACTGGCCTCGGGCGACTGGGCGGCGACGATCTGCATTTCCGAGCCTGACGCGGGCTCGGACGTGGGACGCATCCGTACCCGCGCCGAGGCGCAGGGGGATCACTGGCGGATCACCGGCCAGAAGTGCTGGATCTCCTTCGGGGATCACGACATGACGACGCGTATCGGCCACCTCTGCCTGGCCCGCACCGGCGCGCCGGAAGAGGGCACCCGGGGCCTGTCGCTGTTCCTGATCCCGGACGTGCTGGACGATGGCCGCCGCAATGCGATCCGGCTGGAGCGGATCGAGGAAAAGCTGGGCCTGCATGGCTCTCCGACCTGCGTGCTGTCCTTCGAGGGGGCCGAGGCGCAGATGCTGGGCGCTCCGGGGCGTGGCCTGTCGGCGCTTTTCGCGATGATCGAGAGGATGCGGTTGCAGACCGGCTGCCAGGGGGCGGGGATTGCCCTGCGGGCGGCGGCGCTGGCGCGGCGCTACGCGGGCGAGCGGCTGCAGGGCGGCCGCCCGGATGCGGCGCCGGTGCCGATCCTGTCGCACCCGGATGTCCGTCGCCAGCTGCTGCATCTGGATGCCCAGGCGGCGCTGCTGGTGGCGCTGGTGCTCGAGGCGGCCGTGGCCGCCGACCAGGCCCGTACCGGGGACGAGGGCGCCGAACTGCGCCAGGCCTTCCTGTTGCCCCTGGCCAAGAATTTCGGCGGAGAACTGGCCTTCGAGACCGCCTCCGGTGCCATGCAGGTGCTGGGCGGGGCGGGCTACACCCGCGAATGGCCCGCCGAGCGCTACCTGCGCGATGCGCGGATCATCACGATCTACGAGGGCACGACGGGCATGCAGGCCCAGGACTTCCTGGTCCGTCGCCTGCTGAAGGACGAGGGGCGCAGCCTTGCGGCCTTCCTCGCAGCTGCCCGGGCAGAGCTGGCAGCCTCCCCCCCAGGCGCGGCAGAGGCCGGGGCGGTGCTCGACCGCTTCGAGGCGCTTGCGGGCCGCATTGCGGGCTCGGGTGCGCCGATGAGCGATCTTCTGGGGCAGGCCGATGGCTATCTGCGCGCCGGTTTTGCCGCCACCTCGGCCCTGCTGGCGACGCGGATGGCTGGTCTGGGGGCGCAGGGCAGCGCATGGGCGCGCTACCATCTGCATTTCGCCTCGGCGCAGATGACCTTGGCGGAAACCGCCTGTGACCTGCCCCCCGAACTGCTGGAGATGGCAGTCTGACCCCGCCCTCTTCGGGACCGTCTCCGGGCGGCCCCGGGGGGAAGGCACCCGGGCCATGGGAAAGAGGTCACGGGGCGAAAAGGTGTATGGAAAAGGTTCTTGAACCCGTCACCGTCGTGGCGTGAACTGCGTCGGACGGGAAGTCCTTACGTGATCGCTTGGTGGGTTCTTACATGTTCACGAGTTTGCAGGCCGCAGCCGGCCTTGATGTCGATGCGCTGCGCAGGGCGACGCCCGCCCTGCCGGGGATCGTGCATTTCAACGCTGCCGGCAACGGGTTGCTGCCTGCCGAGGTCGCCGAGGTCTTTCAGGATCACCTCGCGCGAGAGTTGCGCAGTGATGGTGGCACGGCCGCGCAGGGCGTCGCCGCCGCAATCGAGGACGCCCGCGAGGAAGCCGCCCGGCTGATCGGCGCCACTCCTTTCGAGATCGCCTTCACCACGGGCACGGCGGATGGCTGGAATGCCGCCTTCGGGGCCCTGCCGCCCCTGCGCCCCGGCGACCGCGTGCTTGTCGGCTCGGGAGAGTGGGGCGGTAACGTGCTGACCCTGGCCCAGGAATGCGCCCGCGTCGGTGCCCGGCTGGAGCGTCTCCCCGAGACGCCGGATGGCCGCATGGACCTTTCCGAACTGGCGCAGATTGTCGATGCACGGCTGCGCCTGATCGCCGTGACCTGGGTCGGGGCGCACCTGGGCCATGCGGTGCCGGTGGCGAAGCTCGGAGAGCTGGCCCGGGCGCACGGTATTCCCTATTTCGTCGATGCCGCTCAGGTGGCCGGCGTGCTGCCAATCGACGTGGCGCGGATCGGCTGCGACGTGCTGGTGGCGCCCGGCCGCAAGTCCCTGCGGGGGCCGAAGGGCACCGGCTTCCTCTATGTCCGCGAGGGTTTCCTCGCCGGGCTGAAGCCCTTCGCGCTGAACCTTCACGCGGCCTCGGTGGTGACCGGCAGCATCGTGCTGCGCTCTGATGCCGGGCGCTTCGAGGCGGCCGAGTTCTCGCCCGCGCTGCGGCTGGGCCTGGGGGCGGCGCTGCGGCTGGCCAACCGGCTGGGCGCCGAGGAGATCCGCGACCGGGTGCTTGAGCGCTCGGAGGCGCTGCGCCGGGCCCTGCGGCAGGTGCCGGGGCTGGTGCTGCGCGAGGACGGGCCGGCCGAAAGCCATATCACCACCTTCCTGCACCCGGGCCTCAGTGCGGCGCGGATCCAGCATGAGCTGGCGCTGCGCGACATCTCGGTGAAGGCCATGCCCGGCAGTGTCGCGCCCTATGCCACCCTCGGCGCGCCGGGGCAGTCGGTGTGCCGCGCGTCGGTCAGCTACCTGACCGACGA
>NZ_AFPM01000229.1 GCF_000220565.1 Oceanicola sp. S124
CCGCGCTGCTGTTGCTGAGCCTCGCCGCCCGGCTGCTGCGTGGCCTCGCCGCCCGGCTGGCCCGCGTGGCACGCGGCCGCCCGGCGCTTCGCTGGGCCGCCGCCGCCATCGCCGGGCCGGGCACCGAGGTGCTGCCGGTAATCCTGTCGCTCGGCCTCGGCCTCTCGGTGCTGTCCTCCGTCGGCCAGATCGACGGCAACATGCGCGCCGCCATCGCCGAGGAGTTGCCCGAGCGCGCCCCCAGCTTCTTCGCCGTCGATATCCAGCCCGACCAGATGCCCGCCTTCATCGAGCGGATAGAAGGTGATCCCCAGATCAGCCGCAACGACCGCGCGCCGATGCTGCGCGGGGTGATCACGCAGATCAACGGACGTCCGGCGCAGGAGGTCGCAGGCGAGCATTGGGTGCTGAACGGCGACCGCGGCGTCTCTTATGCCGACGCCAGGCCCGCCAACACCACCGTGACCGAGGGGGAGTGGTGGCCCGAGGGCTACAACGGCCCGCCCCAGGTCTCGGTCTCCGCCGAAGAGGGCGCCGAGCTGGGCCTGACCCTTGGCGACCAGCTCACCGTCAACATCCTCGGCCGCGACATCGAGGCAAAGGTCACCTCCTTCCGCGAGGTCGATTTCTCGACCGCCGGCATGGGTTTCATCCTGGTGATGAACGAGGCCGCCCTGGCCGGGGCGCCGCACAGCTGGATCGCGACGATCTACGCCGAGGAGGCCGCCGAGCCGGCGATCCTGCGCGATATCGGCCGCGACTTCCCCAACGTGACGGCCATCTCGGTGCGTGAAGCGATCACCCTTGTCACCGACCTGCTGGCCTCCATCGGCGCCGCGACCTCCTGGGGGGCGGCGATCACCCTGGTGACCGGCTTCCTGGTGCTGATCGGTGCGGCGCTCTCGGGCGAGAGGGCCCGCTCCTATGAGGCGGCCGTGCTGAAGAGCCTCGGTGCCAGCCGCCCCCGCATCCTCGCCAGCTTCGCCCTGCGCGCGGCGCTCATGGGCGCGGGCGCCGGGCTGGTGGCTCTCCTCGCAGGCATCCTCGGCGCTTGGGCGATCTGCCATTTCGTACTGGAAACAAGCTATTCCGTGATCTGGCCAAATGCCCTCGCGGTGGTTCTGGGTGGCCTCGCCCTCAATCTCGCCGCCGGGTTGCTCTTCGCCTGGCGCCCGCTCTCGGTACGCCCGGCGCAGATCCTCAGGGCCCAGGACTGAGCGGGGAGAGGGGGCTTCGCCCCCCGGCCCTGTGGGCCTTCCCCCAGAGTATTCCCAGCCTGGTGATGCGACAGGAAGCGCCCTCCCGGCTCCACCGGCGGGAGATACTCAGAAGGCCTCTCTGACCGGGCCCGAAAGCAACCTCCTTTGGCCAAGGGGGGCCTGCCTCCCCTGCCAGAGGCGCAGGGTTCGACCCTCCTCCCCACTCCGCATCATCACCAGGCTGAAAATACTCCGGGGGAATCTCCGAAGGAGATGGGGGCAGAGCCCCCTGCCCCCGTCCGCTGGCACCTTAGCTCGCAAGGCGGATGTGCGCTCGCAAAAGGCACCCGTGGGGGGCGGGGCTTGCCCCGCCCCCACTACGTCATTCCGCCGCTTCGGAATATTCGCTCATCGGCGGGCAGGTGCAGGTCAGGTTGCGGTCGCCCCAGGCATTGTCGACCCGGTTGACCGGCGGCCAGTACTTGTCGACGCGGAAGGCGCCCGGCGGGAAGCAGCCTTGCTCGCGGCCATAGGCTCGATCCCAGTCGGCGGCGACGAGGTCCTCGACCGTGTGGGGGGCGAACTTCAGCGGGCTGTCGTCGGGGCCCATGCGGCCCTCCTCGATATCCGTGACCTCGGCGCGGATCGCCAGCATGGCGTCGCAGAAGCGATCGAGCTCGGCCTTGGTCTCGGACTCGGTCGGCTCGACCATCAGGGTGCCGGGGATCGGGAAGGACATGGTCGGCGCGTGGAAGCCGCAGTCGACCAGCCGCTTGGCCACGTCATCCACCGTCACGCCCGCGCTCTTCTCGAAGGGCCGGGTGTCGAGGATGCACTCATGCGCCACACGGCCCGTGGGACCCTTGTAGAGCACCTCGTAGGCGCCCTTCAGGCGCGCCGCGATGTAATTGGCGTTCAGGATCGCAACCCGCGTCGCCTGGGTCAGCCCCTCACCCCCCATCAGCAGGCAATAGGCCCAGCTGATCGGCAGGATGGACGGAGACCCATAGGGCGCCGCCGAAACTGCCCCCGTGGTGCCATGGGCCACATGGCCCGGCAGGTGCTCGGCCAGGTGGGCGCCGACGCCGATCGGGCCCATGCCGGGGCCGCCACCGCCATGGGGGATGCAAAAGGTCTTGTGCAGGTTCAGGTGGCTGACATCGCCCCCCAGATCACCGGGGCGGGCAAGGCCCACCATGGCGTTCATGTTGGCACCGTCGATATAGACCTGACCGCCATGGTCATGGGTGATCTTGCAGACCTCGCGCACGGTCTCCTCGAAGACGCCGTGGGTCGAGGGATAGGTGATCATGCAGGCTGCGAGGCTGTCCGAGTACTGCTGCGCCTTCTCGAGGAAATCGCCGAGGTCGATATCGCCATTGTCGCGCGACTTGACCGGCACGACCTTCCAGCCGGCCATCTGGGCCGAGGCCGGGTTGGTGCCATGGGCCGAGGTCGGGATCAGGCAGACGTTGCGCTGCCCCTCGCCGCGCGCGGCGTGGTAGCGCCGGATGGTCAGCAGGCCCGCGTATTCCCCCTGCGCGCCGGAATTGGGCTGCATCGAAAACGCCGCATAGCCCGTCACGTCACAGAGCTTGGCCGACAGGTCCTCGATCAGCTGGCCATAGCCCGCCGCCTGTTCCTTCGGCGCGAAGGGGTGCAGCGCGCTGAACTCGGGCCAGGAGATCGGCTCCATCTCCACCGCCGCGTTCAGCTTCATGGTGCAGGAGCCCAGCGGGATCATCGCCCGGTCCAGCGCCAGGTCGCGGTCGGCGAGACGGCGCATGTAGCGGGTCATCTCGGTCTCGGCGCGGTTCATGTGGAAGATCTCATGCGCCAGGTAGCCGCTTTCGCGCACCAGTGCGTCGGGCAGGCGGTACTCATGCGGCTCGACGACGTCTTCGCGGATGATGCCGAAGGCGCGCCAGACCGCTTCGATGGTCGCCGGGCGGGTGCATTCGTCCAGCGCGATGCCGACCTTCGTCTTTCCCACGGCACGCAGGTTCAGCCCCTCGTCGCGGGCCGATTTCAGGACCGCCGGTTGCAGCGCCCCGACCTCGACATGGATGGTGTCGAAGAAGACCTCGGGGCCGACCTCGAAACCGGCCTCCTCGAAACCCTTCGCCAGGCGCACCGCCTTGCGGTGGATGCGCTGCGCGATGCCCTTCAGGCCCTCGGGCCCGTGGAAGACCGCATACATCGAGGCCATTACCGCCAGCAGCGCCTGCGCCGTGCAGACGTTGGAGGTCGCTTTCTCGCGCCGGATATGCTGCTCGCGCGTTTGCAGCGCCAGCCGGTAGGCGCGGTTGCCACGCGCGTCGATGGAGACCCCGACGATCCGGCCCGGCATCGAGCGCTTGTAGGCATCGCGGCAGGCCATGTAGGCGGCATGGGGGCCCCCGTAGCCAAGCGGCACGCCGAACCGCTGGGTCGAGCCCACGGCGATATCCGCGCCCATGGCGCCCGGTTCCTTCAGCAGGCAGAGCGCCATGATGTCGGCGATGACGATGCCGATGGCCTTGGCGGCGTGCAGGGCCTCCATCTGGGCGGTGAAATCCACGACCTCGCCATGGGTGCCGGGGTACTGGAAGATGGCGCCGAAGACGGCTTCCGCGTCCAGATCGGCGGGCTTGCCCACGATCACCTCGATGCCCAGGGGCTCGGCGCGAGTGCGGATCACGTCGATGTTCTGGGGATGGCAGCCCTCGTCGACGAAGAAGGCCTTCGCCTTCGACTTGGCAACGCGCTGCGCCATGGTCATCGCCTCGGCCGCCGCCGTGGCCTCATCCAGCAGCGAGGCATTGGCGATCTCGAGGCCGGTCAGGTCAGACACCATGGTCTGGTAGTTCAGCAGCGCCTCGAGGCGGCCCTGGCTGATCTCGGGCTGATAAGGCGTGTAGGCCGTGTACCAGGCGGGGTTCTCCAGGATGTTGCGCTTGATCGCCGGGGGGGTGATCGTATCCGCGTAGCCCTGCCCGATGAGCGAGGTGAAGACCTGGTTCTTCTTCGCCACCCCGCGCATGAACTTCAGCAGCTCGGCTTCCGAGAGGGCGGGGCCGAACTCCAGCGCCTCGTCCTGGCGGATCGCCTTGGGCACGGTCTGCTCGACCAGCTGGTCGAGGCTCTCGGCGCCCACGACCTGCAGCATCTCGGCCATCTCGGCGGGCGAGGGGCCGATGTGGCGGCGGTTGGCGAAGTCGTAGGGGCGGTAGTCGGTCGGGGTGAAGGGCATGTCAGCTCCTGTCAGATGCGCGGACGCGCGGATGAGCGCAGGGGTTCAGGCGGGCCGGTTGGCCTGCCTGTCGGTCCTCAACTGGGCCACCCGGGGTCTTGGGCGGCGCTGGAAATAGCGATCAGCCGATGTAGGCCAGATAGGCGGCCTCATCCATGTAGTCGTCCATCTGGGACGGATCGGCCGGCTTGATCTTGAAGAACCAGGCTTCGCCGGTCGGATCCTCACCCACCTTGCCCGGATCCTCGACCAGCGGTTCGTTGACCTCGACGATCTCGCCGTCGATCGGGGCCAGGATGTCCGAGGCGGCCTTGACGCTTTCGATCACAACGACCTCGTCGTCCTTGTTCACCTGGGTGCCGACCTCGGGCAGCTCGACAAAGACGATGTCGCCCAGCTGCTCGGCGGCATGTTCGGTGATGCCCACCACGATCAGGTCGTCTTCGGGCGCAGCCATTCAT
>NZ_AFPM01000228.1 GCF_000220565.1 Oceanicola sp. S124
TGGATCACACGCTCGAAGACCGATCCCGAGCTGCCGGTGATCCTGCTGACCGGCGAGGGCGACATTCCCATGGCCGTCGATGCGATGAAGCGCGGCGCCTTCGGCTTTCTCGAGAAACCCTGTGCCAGTTCCGAGCTGCTGCCGGTGCTGGAGCGCGCCCTGAAGACCCGCGCCCTGGTCCTGGAGAACCGCCGGCTGAAGGCGCAGCTCGAGAGCGGCGATCCGGCCGCACGGATGATCTTCGGCCGCTCGGAGCAGAGCCAGGCGTTGCGTCGCCAGGTGCGTCAGGTCGCGGCCACCGGTGCCGAGGTGCTGGTCACCGGCGCGCCGGGGGCGGGGATCTCGAAGGTGGCCGAGGTCATCCATCTCAGTTCGCGCCAGGCGCAGCGGCCTTTCGTCAAGCGGGCCTCGGCGGGGCTGGCCGTGGCGACGCTGGAGGTGGCCTTCCAGGAGGCGATGGGCGGTTCGCTCTATCTCGACGAGATCGGCCAGCTGCCCGGCGACACTCAGTTCGCCCTGACCGAGCGGCTGGAGGGCCAGCCCGGCGCGCGTCTGATCGCCGGGTCGGCGGCGCGGCTGGACGAGGCGGTGGAGGCGGGGCGTTTCAGCCATGAGCTGTTCTACCGGCTCGACGTGATGCGGGTGCATATCCCGGCCCTGTCCGAGCGGCCCGAGGACATCCCCGTCATGTTCCGCCAGTATGTCGCCCAGGCGGCCGAGCAGGCCGGGCTGGCGGCGCCCGAGGTCTCTCCTGACGTGGTGGCCGGGCTGATGGCGCGGGACTGGCCCGGCAACGCCCGCGCCCTGATGAGCGCGGCGATGCGTTTCGTGCTGTCGGGCGGGCAGGGAGAGGCGGAAGAGCAGAGCGACCTTGGCCTGGCCGAACAGATGGCGCAGATCGAGAAGAGCCTGCTGGCCGCCGCCCTGCGCCGCCACGAGGGCCGCGCCAGCGCCGCTGCCGAGGGGCTGAAGCTGCCTCGCAAGACTTTCTACGACAAGCTGGCCAAGCATGGCTTGCGGCCGGAGGATTTCCGCTGAGGGCGGCAGGGGGCGATTCTGGCGGTCCAGGGGTGTGCGGAAAGTCGCACGGTCACGGTGGTGGCCCGTGCGGGATTTCGCACATTTGATGCATGGCAGCTATGCGCATTGCGCATGGTGTCTTGGTCAAGAAATTGAAATCAATGCTGAAATTCTCACGCTGCACCTGCGGCATGACTTTTTGTTGAGCCTCCCGGCGTTCCGGCGGAATTTCTCCGAAGCGGGGCCAGATGCCCCGACTGACCAGTTTTCCGGGAGGAGACCCAGATGAAATTCCTGTCCACCGCCGCCACCGCACTGGCCCTTGCCGTGACCGCCTCGGTCGCATCCGCAGACACCATGGGCTGCGATGACGGCGAGATGGTGATCAAGTTCAGCCATGTCACCAACACCGACAAGCACCCCAAGGGCATCGCCGCCGAGCTGCTGAAGACCCGCGTCAACGAAGAGATGGATGGCGCCGCCTGCATGGAGGTCTACCCGAACTCGACCCTCTATGACGACGACAAGCTGCTGGAAGCCATGCTGCAGGGCGACGTCCAGCTGGGCGCCCCCTCGCTGTCGAAGTTCGAGACCTTCACCAAGGTCTTCCGCATCTTCGACCTGCCCTTCATGTTCAAGAACATGGAAGCCGTCGATGCCTTCCAGGCCTCGGATGCCGGCCAGGACATGATGGGCTCGATGGAGAAGCGCGGCCTGGCGGGCCTGGCCTTCTGGCACAACGGGCTGAAGCAGTTCTCGGCCAACAAGCCCCTGGTGCACCCCGCCGACGCCGCGGGCCTGAAGTTCCGCGTCCAGCCCTCCGACGTGCTGGTCGCCCAGATGGAGGCCATCGGCGCCTCGCCGCAGAAGATGGCCTTCTCGGAAGTCTATGGCGCGCTGCAGCAGGGCGTGGTCGACGGCCAGGAGAACACCTGGTCCAACACCCTCGGCCAGAAGTACTACGAGGTGCAGGACGGCATCACCGAGACCAACCACGGCGTGCTCGACTACATGGTCGTCGCCTCGGTCGACTGGCTGGACAGCCTGGACGATGACGTGCGTGACCAGTTCCTGACCATCCTCGGCGAGGTGACCGCCGAGCGCAACGCCGCGATCCAGGAAGTCGACATGGCCGCCCGCCAGGGTGTGCTGGACGCCGGCGGCGTGATCCGCGAGCTGACCGCAGAGCAGCGCGAAGAGTGGGTCACCGCGATGAAGCCCGTCTGGGAGCAGTTCACCGACGACGTCGGCCAGGAAAACATCGACGCGGCGCAGAAAATCAACGCCATGTACTGATCCCTCCCACGAGGGAGCAGAGGGGCGCGGCCGTGAGGTTCGCGCCCTTCCTGATCCGCGCCGGACCCGGCGCGGCGGCCCATTCCGCGCCCGCCCGCGCGTCAAAAGCAGAAAAGGGGACGAAGATGCATCCTCAGCCCGGGGAAAGTGTCATCGATCGGATCGAGGAGAGCCTCATCTCGGTCATTCTGGGCGTCATGACGCTCATCACCTTCGCCAATGTGGTGGCGCGCTACGTGTTCAACGCGAACATCCTCTGGGCTCTGGAGGCCACGGTGTTCCTGTTCGGCTGGCTGGTCCTGCTTGGCGCCTCCTACGCGGTGAAGAAGAACGCCCACCTGGGCGTCGACGCGGTGGTCGACATCTGCCCCGCGCCGGTGCGCCGGGTGCTGGCGCTGATCTCCATCGCCGTCTGCCTGGCCTTTTCCCTGCTGCTGCTTAAGGGCGCCTGGGACTACTGGGCCAACTTCGCCAACCTGCCCCAGACCGAGGGCCGCTGGTTCCCGCTGGGCTTCGAGGAAAACTTCCGACCGAAAGCCTGGTACGAGGTCAATGACATCCCGATCCCCGAATGGCTGCGCTTCCTCGAAGGCGCGATGAACGACGGGGACGAATACGAGAAATTGCCCCGTTTCATCCCCTATGCCGTGCTGCCGGTCTCGATGGCACTGCTGCTGTTCCGCTTCGTCCAGGTCGCGCTGCGCATCTGGCGCGGAGAGCTCGACCGCATCGTGGCCAGCCACGAGGTCGAGGATGAAATCGCCGAAGTCCGCGAACTGCGGGGGGAGAACTGATCCATGGCTGTTGCAATTCTTTTCGGCCTCGTCGTGGGCTTCATGCTGATCGGCGTGCCGATTGCCGTCTCGCTGGGCATGAGCTCGGTGCTGTTCCTGCTGTTCTACAGTGACACCTCCCTGGCCTCGATCGCCCAGACGCTGATGCAGGCCTTCGTCGGCCACTTCACCCTGCTGGCGATCCCCTTCTTCATCCTGGCATCCTCCTTCATGTCGACGGGCGGGGTCGCGAAACGGATCATCCGCTTCTCGATCGCCTGCGTCGGTCACCTGCAGGGCGGCCTGGCTATCGCCGGTGTCTTCGCCTGCATGATCTTCGCCGCGCTCTCGGGCTCTTCGCCTGCGACCGTGGTCGCCATCGGCTCCATCGTCATTGGCGCGATGACCCAGGCAGGCTATTCGAAGGACTTCGCCGCAGGCGTGATCTGCAACGCCGGGACGCTGGGCATCCTGATCCCGCCCTCCATCGTCATGGTGGTCTATGCCACCGCCACCGATGTCTCGGTGGGCCGGATGTTCCTTGGCGGCGTGATCCCTGGCATCATGGCGGGCCTCATGCTGATGATCGCGATCTGGATCATGGCCAAGGTGCGCAACATGCCCAAGGGCAAGTTCGCCGGCATGGGCGAGGTCTGGGTCAGCTTCAAGGATGCCTTCTGGGGCCTGATGCTGATCGTCATCATCATGGTCGGCATCTACGGCATCCCCGGCGTGACCGGCGCGATCTTCACGCCGACCGAAGCCGCCGCCGTCGCCTCGGTCTACGCCTTCATCGCCGCGACCTTCATCTACCGCGACATGGGTCCGCTGAAGACCGAAGGCGAGGGGCGCAACCTGACCCTGCTGCAGAAGCCGGCCGCGCTGATCACCGGCTGGTTCCACCGCGACACCCGCCACACGCTCTTCGAGGCGGGCAAGCTGACCATCACGCTTATGTTCGTCATCGCCAATGCGCTGATCCTCAAGCACGTGCTGACGGATGAGCAGATCCCCCAGAAGGTCGCCGAGGCGATGCTGTCGGCGGGCTTCGGCAAGATCATGTTCCTGGTGGTGGTCAACGTCATCCTGCTGATCGGCGGCCAGTTCATGGAACCCTCGGGCCTGCTGGTCATCGTCGCCCCGCTGGTCTTCCCCATTGCCATCGAGCTGGGCGTGGATCCGATCCACCTCGGCATCATCATGGTGGTCAACATGGAGATCGGCATGATCACCCCGCCGGTGGGCCTCAACCTCTTCGTCACCTCGGGCGTCGCCGGCATGCCGATGATGCGCGTGGTGAAGGCGGCGGCCCCCTTCCTGGCGGTGCTCTTCGTCTTCCTGATCATGGTGACCTACATCCCGGCAATCTCGACCTTCCTGCCGAATGCGGTCATGGGGCCGGAGATCGTGGTCAACTAGGTTTCAGGGGTGAGATGTTGTGTGGTTGCGGCGCCCTCGAAAGGGGGCGCCGTTTCTCGTTTCGCGCCGTCGGATCGCCTCCGGCGGGAGTATTTTCAGCCTGGTGATGAACAAGGGAGACAGTCTCCGGAGAAGCGACCGACGTCCGATCCAGGGGCGTTGCACGCCCTCCATGGCAAAAGGAGGGCGCCTTACCGGGCACCTCCTTCATGCGCATCACCAGGCTGACAATACTCCGGGGGGAGTCGCGAAGCGACGGGGGGCAGCGCCCCCCCCTGCTACCCTCTACGTGTCGCCTCGCGAAGCGACGGGGGCAGCGCCCCCCTGCAACCCTCTGCGTGTCGCCTTGCGGCGACGGGGGCGGCGCCTCTCCGTCAGGCCTTTTCCAGCGCCGAGATGATCGGCGCGAAATCGGCGGCCTTCAGAGAGGCGCCACCGACCAGGGCGCCGTCGACATTGGAGATGGCAAAGATCTCGTCGGCGTTGGTGGCCTTGACCGACCCGCCGTAGAGCAGGCGCACCGATTTGCCGACACCGTAGCCGAAGCGGGCCTCCAGCCGCTCGCGCATGAAGTCATGCACCTCGCCGATCTGGTTCGTGGTCGGCACCTGGCCGGTGCCGATGGCCCAGACGGGCTCGTAGGCCACCACCAGGTTCTCGCCGTTGGAGGTATCGGGGATCGACAGCGACAGCTGGCCGCCGATGATGTCCAGCGTATTGGTTGCCTCGCGCTGGAACAGGCTTTCGCCGACGCAGATGATCGTGGTCAGCCCGACCTCCTGCGCCGATTGCGCCAGCATGCGCACGTCTTCGGAAGTCTCTCGGTGGTCGGCGCGCCGTTCCGAGTGGCCGAGGATCACCGCGCTGGCGCCCACGTCCTTCAGCATCTCGGCAGAGATGTCGCCGGTGTGCGGCCCGGCCAGCTTGTGGTGGCAGGTCTGACCGCCGATCTGGATCGGAGTCGACCAGCACATGTCGACGGCGGGCGCGAGCAGCGTGGCGGGGGGGCAGATCAGCAGGTCGCAGGCCGGATCCGGATGCTCGGTCTTGAGCTTCTCCAATTCCTTCAGCGAGGCCCGCAGGCCGTTCATCTTCCAATTGCCCGCGGCAAGTTTCCTGCGCATTCCGCTCTCCCTCTGACGGGTGTTTTCCCGGGGTTTCCGGGGGCTTGGCCCCGGGCGTTCCAGCGGTCCAGGGGGACCGGCCCGTCTGCTGCGCATTCTTGCCCTTGGCGGGGCGAGGTCAAGGGACTGGTAGCGCCCACATCGGCGAAATCCTGTGGACAGCCTTTTGGCCCGGGCGGCTGTCAGCCCCTGGCGCGGGCTGCCTTGCGGGCCTTGGCGCGGCGCTTCTCGGCGGCCGCGGCCTCGGCCGGGGGCAGGGCGAGGCGGGCCCAGTGCAGCGCCTCTTCCGGGTCATCCAGCGCGCTTTCGGGCAGGGTCATGAAGGAGGTGACCTGCTGGCTGCGGTCGCCGCGCCTGTAGGAAAAGGGCCGGGATCCGGCATCGCGGAAGGCCTGGGCTGTGGTCTCGTCGGACTTCAGGAAGACCTGCCCGTCGGGCGAGACCATGGCGAACATCACGTCCTCGTCCACGTAGAGCCCGGCGCCCGAGAACATCCGGCCCGTGCGCAGCGGCCCAAGGCCCGCGAAGAGGTCTCGTACGTGTTCGAGGAAATCGGGATCGACCGCCATGGCTCTGCCCGTCGGCTCACATGCCGGCGAACTTGATCGACTCGCCGCAGCCGCAGGCCTCTGTCACGTTGGGATTGTTGAACCTGAAGCCGGATTCCAGCAGCGAGGTCTCGTAGTCGATCTCGGTGCCGAAGAGGAACATCTGCGCCATCGGCGCGATCATCACCCGGGCGCCGTCCTGTTCGACGACCTCGTCCATCGGATCCACGCTGTCGACGTAATCCATGGTGTATTCCATGCCCGCGCAGCCGCCCTTCTTGACGCCGATCCGAAGGCCCTGATGGCCGTCCTTCTGCATCAGCTTGACGATCTGTGCCGAGGCGCGCGGGGTGATGGTGACCGCCTGTTTGCCGGGAATGCTGAACATGGGTGACTCCTTTGAGCGGAATGTAGTCCCCAAACCGGGCGATTCCAAGATGTGGGGGCCTGCAGGGGCGTCATGACGGCTGTGTGTCCCCGCGCAGCGGGCTGCGCCCGGCCAGCAGGTCGGCATTGGCGGCATAGAGCGCCGCGAGGCGGCTGATCAGGGTGCGCAGGGCGGGGCGGTGGCGGTCGTCGGCGTGGAAGACGAGGTGCTGGGTTTCGTCCAGCGCCTCGATGATCGGGCCGGCACGGGTCAGCGCGGGGTCGCGGTCGCCGACCATGCAGGGCATCACGCCGATGCCCGCGCCGGCGCGCACCAGCTCGTGCAGGGTGGCGACGGAATTGGCGTAGGTGGCGATGCAATGACCTTGCGCCAGCAGCCAGTGCGCCGCCGGGTGGCGGGCATGCTCGGGGTCCATCCCGACCCAGGTCAGCGCGCCCGAGACCGGCATGGCGTGGCAGCGGTAGGGGGCGAAGCGCAACTGCCCGAGCGGGCGCGAGGCGAGGTTGCCGCTGTCGGGCGGGCGGTTGCGGATGCCGAGGTCGATTTCGCGATGCGCGATGTCCAGTGTCGCCTCGGTGGTGATGAAGTTCAGCCGGAAGGGATCGCCGGGCCGGAAGATCTCGGCGTAGCGGTCGGCGAGGAAGAAGGCGGTGGCGGTGCCGGCCGAAAGGCGGATCAGCGGCAGCTCGTCCGAGAGCAGCTCGGCCACGGGGGCGGCGGCGGCCTGCATGGCGCGCACCCGGGCCAGCAGCGCTTCACCCTGCGGGGTCAGGCGATAGCCGGTCTGGGCGCGGTGGAACAGGGTCTGGCCGGTCTGCTGTTCCAGACCCAGCATGCGCCGCCCGAGGGTGGGGGCGCTGAGCCCGGTGGCCCGCGCCGCGCCGCTGAGGCCGCCGGCCTCGGCGACACGCAGGAAAAGATGCAGGTCGTCCCAGCTGATCTCTTTCATCGGTGAAAGACCTCTTGCGATCTCTGCCGCAGATTGGCTGCCTTGGGCAGGATACTCTTTCACTGATGAAAAGGAAAGGAGTGCCCATGCTGCCGCTGATCCGCCCTATGGTCCGCCCGGACCTGACGGAAGAAGAGTTCTATCACCTGCAAGCCCTGACCCTGAGACGCAGACTGCGCCGCGTGTTGGGCTGGCTGACGCGCAAACGCGAAAGGGGCGCCGCAATGGGCGCCCCTTCGGATCGGTCGGTGCAAGGTGCCCCTCAGGCCACGGCGCCGATGCGCTGCGGCTGCGGCGCGCCCTCGACTTCCAGAAGCGCCTCGGAGAGCGCCGGATAGCCCGCGCCCATCAGGGCCTGGCGGACGGCCTGGCGGGTGATGCCGAGGCTGTCGGCAACGGTGGAATGGGTCGGCGCATCCGGTGCCATCATCGGCAGCACGGCCTTGGCCTGGGCCGCGGTCCAGCGGGCCGAGACATGGTCGACCAGCCGCGCCACGGCAGCCAGCTCGGAGCCGTCGCCATGGCCGAAGCGGGCACCCTTGAGGCTGTCGAGAATGCCGAGCGAGGTCAGGAAGACCAGCCCCTCGGCGCGGCCCAGGTCACCGTCCATCGGCACATGGCCGTTGCCCGAGACAATGGCGATGGCGGTATCGAACTGGCGGCCCTTCTGACGCAGCCCTGCGCGCAGTGCCAGCGCCTCGCGCAGGCCCGGGCGGGCCGGGCCGAGGGCCAGCTGCCAGCTGGTCTCGCCGAGGCGGGTGAAGGCCACCGGCGTGCTCTGCCAGCCCTGGATCAGTGCGGCCGACTCACGGAGGCCTTCGAAACATTCATCCAGATCGGACGCATTTGTTCCCTTGCCGGCGACAATGTCGCCGGACAGAATCGTGACGTTGTAGGTCATCTGCTCTACCTTGCCCTAATTATTATTGCTGCCTGTGTTTTTTAGGGAAGGTTAACCTGTTTCACCGGATCTGGGAAGCGCGAAAGCTTCCGCACCAGATCTGTGTCCTATCCGCTACAGGTTGCGGATTCCCTGTTGCAGGCCCCAGATATGGCGGGGCCTGCCGTGATTCCCGGGGGCGGGCCCGGGGTCGGGACGGGGCGCCGCAGCGCCCCGGATCACATGAAGCCAAGCTCCAGCCGGGCTTCGTCGCTCATCATGTCCATGCCCCACTGGGGCTCCCAGGTCAGGGCGACATCGACCTGCTTGACGCCGTCCAGCGGCTCGATCGCCTCGGCGACCCAGCCGGGCATGTCGCCGGCCACGGGACAGCCGGGCGCGGTCAGGGTCATCACCACCTTGACCTCGTTCTCGTCGCTGATGTCGATGGTGTAGATCAGGCCCAGGTCGTAGATGTTCACCGGGATTTCCGGATCGTAGACCGTGCGGCAGGCCTCGACGACGTTGTCGTAGAGCGGGTGTCCGGTGGAAGAGGGCGCGATCAGCGGGGTGCCTTCGAGGGGCTCGGATTGCTCGGTCATGTCGGCTCCGTCTGTTTCTGACGAAATATATAGGGATTGGGCGGGGCGAGGTCTAGGCCGCGCTAGAGAGGTTCGATGTCGCCGCGGGCCCGTTCGGCGTGGAACCCGGCCTCCCAGGCGTCGAAGCGCTGTTCGGCGATGGCGGCGCGCATGCCGGCCATCAGGTCCTGGTAGTAATGCAGGTTGTGCCAGGTCAGCAGCATCCCCGAGATCATCTCCTGCGCGCGGTAGACGTGATGCAGGTAGGCGCGCGAGTAGTTGCGGCAGGTCGGGCAGGTGCACTGCTCGTCCAGCGGGCGCGGGTCGTCGGCGTGGCGGGCGTTCTTGACGTTGACCTGTCCGCGCCGGGTCCAGGCCTGGCCGGTGCGGCCAGAGCGCGAGGGCAGCACGCAGTCCATCATGTCGACGCCGCGCTTCACCGCGCCGACGATATCGTCGGGCTTGCCGACGCCCATCAGGTAGCGCGGCTTGTCCACGGGCAGCATTCCGGGCGCGTAGTCGAGCACCTGGAACATGATCTCCTGCCCCTCGCCGACGGCAAGGCCGCCGATGGCATAGCCGTCGAATTCGATCCCCCTCAGGGCCTCGGCGCTTTCGCCGCGCAGCTCTTCCACGTCGCCGCCCTGCTGGATGCCGAACAGCGCATGGCCGGGGCGGTCGCCGAAGGCATCGCGGCTCCGCTGCGCCCATCTCATCGACAGCCGCATGGATTGCGCGATGCGGTCATGATCGGCGGGCAGGGCAGGACATTCGTCGAAGCACATGACGATATCCGAGCCGAGCAGCTTCTGGATCTCCATCGAGCGTTCCGGAGTCAGCATGTGCTTTGAGCCATCGACATGGCTGCGGAACGAGACGCCCTCTTCGGTCAGCTTGCGCAGTTCGGCGAGGGACATCACCTGGAAGCCGCCGCTGTCCGTCAGGATCGGCTTGTCCCAGTTCATGAACTTGTGAAGGCCACCTAGGCGCGCCACCCGTTCCGCGGTCGGGCGCAGCATCAGGTGATAGGTATTGCCCAGCAGGATGTCGGCGCCGGTGGCGGCGACGCTTTCGGGCATCATCGCCTTGACGGTGGCCGCCGTGCCCACGGGCATGAAGGCGGGGGTGCGGATCTCGCCCCGGGGGGTCGAGATGGTGCCGGTGCGCGCCTTGCCATCGGTGGCGGCGAGAGAGAAGGAGAAACGCGTGCTCATGGCCGTGGCTCTTAGTCTTCTGCCGCTGGCTTGACCAGTCCCCGCGAGGACTATGGCCCCTCACGGGGTAGGGCGGGCGCCTGCAGGCAGGCCTGTCCGCTGCGGCCCCTGTCGCGCACGCCCAGGGGGGCGGGTGCCGTCCGGTTGACGGTTGGGGTGCGGTAACTCTTTCAACTTGGCGACAAATATGCCCGGGGACGGGCAGGGCCGCAGGCCGCAGGGGGGGCAGGCCCCCCGGGCCCGCCTGCCGCAGGCGCAGTGGTTTTTCGCCTAAAACCCCTTATATCCCGCTTGCTGCCACCTGTCGCACCGGGCAGGATGGCGGGAACACAGTTGAAGATCGGCCCCGCCGGGCCCAGATTAACAGACTGTAAACCGGAGATAGCCATGGTTGCCGCCGAGCGGGGCCTGCGCGATCTGCCCAAGATCAAGGAAAGAGCATGCAAGAGCCTCTCAACCCCTCCTATGCCGTGCTGCCCCTGCGCGATATCGCGGTCTTCCCGCACATGATCGTGCCGCTTTTCGTCGGCCGTGAGAAATCCGTGCGGGCGCTGGAAGAGGTGATGACGGAGAACAAGCAAATCCTGCTGGCCAGCCAGAAGGACCCTGCCGAAGACGATCCGACCCCCGACGGCATCCATGGCACCGGCGTGCTGGCCAATGTCCTGCAACTGCTGAAGCTGCCCGATGGCACCGTGAAGGTGCTGGTCGAGGGCTCGGTGCGCGTGCGGGTCGCCGAATACCTGGAAAACGACGAGTACTTCGAGGCCCGTGCCGAGCTGCTGGAAGAAGTCCCCGGCGACGCGGAGACCACCGAAGCCCTGCTGCGCACTGTCGCGCAGGAATTCGAGCGCTATGCCAAGGTCAAGAAGAACATCCCCGAAGAGGCGCTGACCGCCGTGGCCGACAGCCATGAGCCCTCGCGCCTGGCCGACCTGGTGGCCGGTCACCTCGGTATCGACGTCGAGCAGAAGCAGGAGCTTCTTGAGACGCTGAGCATCAGCGAGCGCCTGGAAAAGGTCTATGGGCTGATGCAGGGCGAAATGTCCGTGCTGCAGGTCGAGAAGAAGATCAAGACTCGCGTCAAATCCCAGATGGAGCGGACGCAGCGCGAGTACTACCTGAATGAGCAGATGAAGGCCATTCAGAAGGAACTGGGCGATGGCGAGGACGGCGAGGGCGAGATCGCCGAGCTGGAAGCGCGCATTGCCGAGACCAAGCTTTCGAAGGAAGCCCGCGAAAAGGCCGAAGCCGAGATCAAGAAGCTGAAGTCGATGTCGCCGATGTCGGCCGAAGCCACCGTGGTGCGCAACTACCTCGACTGGATGCTGTCCATCCCGTGGGGCGTGAAGTCGCGCGTCAAGAAGGACCTCGCGCTGGCCGAAAGCACGCTGGACAAGGACCACTACGGTCTCGAGAAGGTCAAGGAACGCATCGTCGAGTATCTCGCCGTGCAGCAGCGTTCGAAGAAGCTGAAGGGGCCGATCCTCTGCCTCGTCGGCCCTCCGGGCGTCGGCAAGACCTCCCTGGGCAAATCGGTCGCCAAGGCCACGGGGCGCGAGTTCATCCGCATCTCGCTTGGCGGCGTGCGCGATGAGAGCGAGATCCGCGGCCACCGCCGGACCTACATCGGCTCGATGCCCGGCAAGATTATCCAGGCGCTGAAGAAGGCCAAGACCACGAACCCGCTGATCCTGCTCGACGAGATCGACAAGATGGGTCAGGACTTCCGTGGCGATCCTTCCTCGGCGATGCTGGAAGTGCTCGACCCGGAACAGAACGGCACCTTCGTGGATCACTACCTCGAGGTGGAATACGACCTGTCCAACGTGATGTTCCTGACCACGGCGAACTCCTACAACATGCCGGGCCCGCTTCTGGACCGGATGGAGATCATCTCGCTGGCTGGTTACACCGAGGACGAGAAGCGCGAGATCGCGCGGCAGCACCTGGTGGATCAGGAAGTCAAGAACCACGGGTTGAAGCCCTCGGAATTCGAGGTGACCGACGGCGCCCTGACCGAGATGATCCAGCGTTACACGCGTGAAGCCGGGGTGCGGAACCTCAAGCGTGAGGTGGCCAAGCTGGCGCGCAAGGCCGTTACCCAGATCGTCAAGGGCGAGCTGAAGAAGGTGGTGATCACCGAGGACAACCTGGATGATTACCTCGGCGTGAAGAAGTTCCGGTACGGCCTGGCCGAGAAGGAGGACCAGATCGGTGTCGTCACCGGGCTGGCCTGGACCTCGGTCGGCGGGGATCTTTTGCAGATCGAGGCGCTGCGCCTGCCGGGCAAGGGCCGGATGAAGACCACCGGCAAGCTGGGCGACGTGATGAAGGAGTCGATCGACGCCGCATCGTCCTACGTCCGCTCCATCGCGCCCGAGATCGGCGTCAAGCCGCCGCGCTTCGACCACTGGGATATCCACGTCCACGTGCCCGATGGCGCCACGCCGAAGGACGGCCCCTCGGCCGGTCTGGCCATGGTGACCTCCATCGTCTCGGTGCTGACGCAGATCCCCGTCCGCAAGGACATTGCCATGACCGGCGAGGTCTCGCTGCGCGGCAACGCCATGCCCATCGGGGGGCTGAAGGAAAAGCTGCTGGCCGCGCTGCGCGGTGGCATCAAGACCGTCTTCATCCCCGAGGAGAACGAGAAGGATCTGGCCGATATCCCGGACAACGTGAAGGAAGGTCTGAAGATCATCCCCGTCACCCACGTCCGTGAGGTGCTGGAACAGGCGCTGATCCGTCAGCCCGAGGCCATCGAGTGGGACGAGGAGGCCGAAGAGGCCGCCGCCGCCGCCCGGGCCAAGGCTGCCGAGGAAAGCACCCGCCAGACGGTCGCACACTGATCGGGGCTGTGCCCTGTTTGCAGGCAATCGAAGGCCGCGCCCGGTGTCCGGGCGCGGCCTTTCGCGTTTCTACCCCTCAGGCCGGGCGCGGCACTGGTCAGGGGGCGTTTCCGCCCTAGGCTGAAGATCTGCAGGCTGATAGCCGATTTTCCGAAGACCGGGAGCGCAGCGAAAGGAACGATCATGTCCGAGAAGAAGACCAGCAAGACCTCCCCTCAGAAGCGCGCCGCCAGCCGTGCTGCGGATGCCGCCGTGAAGGCCGCCCGTACCGCGGGGCCCTTGACCGAAGAGCAATCGGCAAGCGGACCTGCGGCCCGGCGCGGTGGCAAGACGACGTCGGCGGGCCCCTTGCACGCCGAGCAGCCCGAGAGCGGAGAGGATGTCGCGGAGGGGCAGGCGCCAGGTTCCCAGGCCGTGCGGGGCCTGTCCGAGTTGAAGAAGAAAGAGCTTGTCGAAAGCGTCGTCGCGCGCTCGGGGGTGAAGAAGAAGGACGCCAAGCCGGTGGTGGAGGCGATGCTGACGGTGCTCGGAGAGGCGCTCGGAGAGGGGCGCGAACTGTCGTTGCACCCGCTGGGCAAGCTGCGTGTCACCCGCACGAAGGACCTGCCGAATGGCAAGCTGCTGGTGACCCGTATCCGCCAGAGCGGCCCGGCGCTCGAAGAGCTGGACAGGGCCTCTGATGAGGCCGGCGAAATTTCTGCAAAAGAGACCCTTGCAGAGGACGGCGAGGGGCGTTAGAGAACGCGCCACGGCGGGTGATTAGCTCAGTGGTAGAGCGCTTCGTTCACATCGAAGATGTCAGGGGTTCAAATCCCTTATCACCCACCATCTTATCTAGTGAAGAGCCCCGGTTAATGCCGGGGCTTTTCGCGTTTCAGGGACGGGCAGTGCCAGTTCGGCGCGGCTTCGGGGGGCCATGCAGCAGCGGGATCTGCCGTCGCGGGCAGGGCCGACGCCGGTGCGGGGCCGGGGATGGCTGCCACCGTCGCGGGCAGCCCCGGCTGGCGGGGCTGCGCGAGGTAGGGCCTCAGACGGCCGTCTGGTCGACCGGGGCTTCGGCCTGGTAGCCGCCGTTGTAGGCGTCGCTCTTGCGGCGGATCTTGGAGTGCTCGACGATCCGCTCCCGGGCGATGCCGCGGAAATCCTCGATCGAGGACATGCCCTTGCGCTCGAGATAGGCACCGAGATCGCTGCACAGCTCCTGGATCAGCTTCACGCCGACGCCACCGCTGCCCTTCTCCTCCATCGCGGCGGTGCAGACCTGCAGGTTGCCGGCGCCATGCACGATGAAGTTGAAGGCCTCGTGGAAGCCCTTGATGCCGCCGATGCCCGAAATCGCCTGGTCTGGATAGGCTCGCGAGATGTCCGAGACCCGCTGCAGGGCCTGGTTCAGGATTGCCAGCCCGCCCTGGCCGCCCGAGGTGACATAGCCGTCGACCTCGACCTCGAACTTCATCGTCTCGGGGTCCATCAGGGGCAGGGACGGGAAGGTGTTGCACAGCGAAATGGCCGAGGCGCCCGCCGCATAGGCTGCGCCCGCGGCATCGACAAGCGTCGAGGTGGCCGGCGTCAGCTTGACCCAGATCGGCACGTCGACGGCTTCGGTCACGGCCTTGAGGATCCCGCGGATGATGTCCTCGTCATTGGCGATGTGGGCGCCCATGTCCTTGCGGTCCATGTGGGGGCAGGACATGTTCAGCTCCAGCGCATCACAGCCCGCATCCACGCAGGCCCGCGCCAGCTTCTGCCAGTTGGCCATCTCTTCCGCGCCGCCCGCGCCGGCCATGATCGAGCCGATCAGCATCCGGTCGGGGTAGGTGCTCTTGATCTCTTCCAGGTCGGGCAGCCACAGCTCAAGCGGCTGGTCCGAGATCAGCTCCCAGTTCCAGGAGGAATGCGAGACCGTATCGGGCCGCTTGGTGCGCGAGACATAGGGCTTTTCCTCGCTGGCGCGCTGGTAGATCGTCTTCGGCCCGGCGACGTTCTCGACCGGGTGCAGGCCGATGGTCTTGGTGACCACGCCGCCCCATCCGGCCTCGAAGGCCTTCAGGATCTTGCGTTTGCTTTCCGTCGGCGGCGCCGAGGCCAGCACGAAGGGATTGACGAAATCGAGACTGGTAAAGCTGGTAGCGAGCGAGATTGGCATGGCACTTCCCCTTGTTTTTATGACTTAGGAACGTAATTTTTTACCAACAAGTCAATATTCTTCCGAAGGCCGCCGGTTCGGGCACCGGAAACGGGGCTGAAACCGGGGGAATTTGCCGAAAACATGGGCAGATGGGGCTGTGCCGGTCCGGGGCCGCGACCTGAGACTGTCGGGCGACAGGCCCGCAGGTCGCGGCCCCGGGCGTTCAGAGCACGGGCTCCTTTGCCAGTCCGACCCCCAGGATCGGCCCGGTGGGCAGATTGGTGGGCGAGCCGCCGGCGGGTTCGGCAGTGATCTCGTAGAGCTGGCGCGCGCCGGGGGCGGGCAGGCCCGAGATGCTCAGCGTGCGCGAACTGCCTTCGACCAGCAGGCCCAGGGAAACCGGCGGCCCGGCCTCGTCCGGCTTGGTCCAGACCTGCATGACCTGTCCGGCAGGCACATCGGCGGGCTCCAGCAGGGTGACGCGGGTCGTGTTGTCGGCACCGCTTTCGATCAGGGCGAAGGCCTCGCCCTCGGCATCCATCAACACCGCGATCACGAGGGGGGCCGGCGGGCTCAGCAAGGTCCAGCCAGTGACGCAGGCCAGCAAGAGGCTGGCTGCAATGGCGCCAAGGGCCGTGCCGCGCCAGCGGCCCAGCCGGCTTTTCACCCGGGCCAGGTCGACGACCATGCCCGACGCGGGGGCGGTTTCGCCTGACCCCGTGGTCGCGAGATCCGTGGCGCCGTCGAGGCGCGCGGCGATGCCCTGCCAGAAGCCCTGCGGCAGCGGCAGCACGGGGGCGGTGTCGTCCAGCGGGGCAAAGCGCTGCCGGGCCCGGTCAAGCCGCGCCGCAAGCGCGGCGTCCTGCGCCGCCATGGCCTCGATCCGGGATTGGTCCTCGGCCGAGGCCAGCCCCAGGGCGATCTCGTCCAGCAGGTCGTCAAGAGAACGCTCCGTCATGACAGACACTCCCTCAATTTCAGCAGCCCGCGCCGCATCCTGGCCTTAACCGTGCCAAGCGGCGTTCCGGTCTGACCGGCGATTTCGCCATGACTGTGCCCAAGAACGTAAGAGGACAGGATCGCCTCGCGGGTCGCGCCATCCAGGCGGTCGAGGCACTGTCGCAACCCGGTCGAGGTCTCGAGGCTGCCATGGGCGCTGGCCAGGACCTGCGCCGCCGGGGTGTCGTCGACCTCGCTCGCGCCGGAGGAGACCTCGCGGTCTTCCTGCCGCAGCATGGTCAGGCACCGATTGCGCAGGATGGTATAGAGCCAGCCCTTCGCGCTGCCGCGGGAAGGGTCGAACTGGGCCGCGCGGCGCCAGGCCAACACCAGGGCGTCCTGCACCGCATCCTCGGCAAGATCGGCACGCCGCAGCATCCTGCGGGCGACGCCCAGCATCCGGCCGCCCTCGGCCTCCATCAGCGTCTTCAACGCGCTCCGGTCGCCAGAGGCGCAGGCCCGGATCAGCGCGGCGTGGTCCGTCTCGATCTTGAACCCTCCCCCGTGGGGATGCGATCCGCAGGTCCCCTTGGACAAATGGCTAGAGACAGGGCGCCCCGCTGTCAAACCCGCCCCGCCCGGGTGAGGCCGGCGTGACGCGATGGTCACGCTGGCCCCGGGGGTCGTCAGGGTCACATTCCGGCGGTCAGGAAGGTGATGTCGCGGATCACGTTGTCGCCCGCGCCTTCGATGTCCCAGCTCTCGGTGATCGCGCCGCTGTCCAGCGAGACGGTGTGCAGTTGCCCGGCGGCCACCAGCCAGGCGGTATTGGTGCCCTCGGCATCGGTGGCAATGTCGAAGGCATAGCTGTCAGAGCCCTCGATGCCCAGCTTGCCGACGGCCGCCAACGTGCCGTCATTGGGCGAGGTCTGGCGGATCAGCGCCACGATGGTGGCGTCGATGTCATACATCGCCGTGGCCTCGGGCTTGCCGTAGCTGTTGATATAGGCGGCGGCGACGATGGCGGGGGCCTCGCCGGCATGCATGTCACTGTCCTCGAAGGCCAGCGAACCGTCGACGGTCACCGCACCGCTCTCGATGTCGACGCGGTGGTTGGTGGTGCCCGACATGAAACGCAGCTTGTCCGCCATCGGGTTGAAGTCGACGATCACCGGCGCATCGCCCATGACGGGCAGCTCGGTGTCCATGGTCGAGATCTTTGTGGCTTCGCCGGTCATCGGGTCGATCTCGACGATGTCGAAGGTATCGGTCACGCCGATCAGCTGGCCGTTCGAGGGCCGCAGGTCGATGCCCAGAAGGCGCTCGACACCAGAGACCTCCATGCTGTCGCCGACCGAAGCGGTGGCCGCGTCGATCATGTGCAGCATCCGGTCGCCGGACAGGGCGATGGCCTTCAGGCCGTGATCGTCGGCCTGGGCGCCGGTTGCGGTCAGGGCGAGCAGGGCGAGGGTCGCGGGGGTGGTCGTCTTCAGCATGGGTCGTCTCCTCACTGTGAACGGGCGGCGGAGGGGTCCGCAGCCTCGGTACATCCCATGACTCCGGCGCGGGGCGGTTTGGATGCAGGGGGCGAAAGATTTTTTTCCGGACCGGCGCGGCAGGGGGCGTGGCGTCCCGTTCCCGGCGGGGTGCGATTGACAGCCAATCGCCACGCGGCCGAGGTTTCCCGCGCCTTGCCAAGCCCTCGGGGCGGAGCCTCTGCACGGCCGTTTCCCGCAGTGCAGGCGGCGAGGCCCTCATCAGGGGCGCGCCTCCGGGCGATTTCATCGGCCGGGCCTATGCGCCGAAGCACGACCTGCGCCCCGAGACGGCCCGCACCATCGAGGCCGGTCCCAATCTGAGCTTCGATGACCTGCTGGGCGCCCAGGACAGCTTCCGCCTCACCTTGGCGGCCTTCGACCGGCAGATCGAGGAGTACATCGTCTTCGACTTTATCCTAACCGAGGAAGAGCCAGGCCGAATCTGCCAGAGCTTCGTCAATGCGGCGGCCAGCCTGCTGGACACCGCCCGCCCGACAGCATGCAGGTCTTCTTGAACGGCAGCCGGACCACCAGCCGGTTCCGGGTCGGGGGCAGGCGATCCGGAGCTGCTTGGCCTAGCGCGCCGGTCCGTTCAGGGGCGCCACGTCGGAGACGTCGAAGCCGGCCTCGGCGAGGGTGCTCAGCAGACTGTCCCAGACCTCGGAGCGGCGCTTGAGGCTGGTGCGGTAGGCGCCGAAGAGGTGCGGCTGACGTCGCAGCGCGGCGTCCAGCGCCATGCGGCTCATCCGGTCCTGCGCCGCCATCGGATGATCCAGCAGCACCGCGTAGTCCATCAGCACCCGGTCCCGCAGCGCCTGCACGCGGGGCGTGCGGGGCAGGGGAACGGCCTGGTGCGGCGCGGCCATGTTCCACATCAGGCGGCGCATCAGGGCCAGGTCCGGGTCGTCGAAGCGGATCTCGACGGCGGGCAGGGGGGCATCGGTGGCCGTCAGCAGGTCGTTTCGCAGCGCCTTGCCCAGGCAGACCTGCTGGGTCTCGCCCGGATCGCAGAACCGCTGCGCCTGCCGTCCGATGTCGCCCGGGGTCACGGGGCACCGTGCCTGGCGGACCTCCAACGGCACCGCTTCGGCGTCCAGCTTGTCCATGCACAGCCGCGTCAGCCCGGACAGCATCGCGGCGGTGTCGGGCCAGGCGACGCTCAGCCGGATGTCGCTGTCCTCTGGCGGGCTGGACAGTCCGCTGACCTCGGTCGCGCCGTAGAGGCTGGGCGCCCCGCTGTGCAGGAACAGCTGCACGCGCCGGGGCAGGAGATCGACAGCGGTCAGGGGCTGCCAGTCCGACAGCACCGTTTCCTCCCCCGTGGCGATCTTTCGAAGCTGAAGGCGCGGCATCTCCATCACCTGGCGCATGAGGCCCCTGGCAGGATGCGGCGCCGTGATCTCGATCACGCGCAGCAGGTTGCCCGGTGCGGCCGCCGTCAGGGAGCAGCTGCGCACCTGGAACTGAACCATGTGATGGCAGGTGACAAGCATGCTCGGCTCTCTTGCCGGGGCGGCGGCGTCGAAATGCAGGAAGCGGGGCAGGCTGTTCAGCGGATCCGGGGTGATGCGCGGCGCGGTGGCTGCGGGCAAGCCGATGAGGGTGGTCCCGGCCACCTGCCAAAGCGCGGGGCGCGACAGTCTGGGCTGGCCGGTGTCCAGGCTGTCCTGCGCCAGGCGAAGGCCGCCCAGCACAAGCAGGCAGGCCAAGAACACCAGGTGCTTCAGGCGCAGCAGGGGTTGCCGGCCAAGGGGGCGGGACATCACGCCGCGCGCCCGCCTCACGACCCGGCGCAGGACCGGGCTGCTCCAGCTCAGGAGCACCAGCACCGGCGCCAGGAAGAGCTGGCCCAGCCACCATCCGGCACCGACGAAGAAGATACTGAAGAGGGCGGCGCCGCTGTAAAGCTCTGCCGGACCGTCAAGGCCGAGGGTCTGCAGGATCGCGGTCGGGGCGAAGACCAGCACGACCAGCCCGATATAGGGTATCAGCTGGCGGATCAGCCGGGCGAAATAGCCCGTGTCGTCGTCGGCCTGCCCGATGTCCCCGGCGCGGATGGCGGGGCCGAGGATCTGTTCCATGGCGCCGTGAAACTGCGGAAAGCGGCGGGCAAAGCCGACCGCATCGGCCCGCCAGCCGAAATGCTGATCCATCTGCCGGACCCATCCGGCGGGGGGCGTTGCGCCCTTTTCGGGCCCGCTGCGGCTGATGGTGGCCAGCACCATCCCTTCGAGCTGCCGTGCCGCCGGGCGCTGCATCATCGGGATCTGTCGCAGGATGCGGTCCCAGAGCCCGCTTTCGAAACTCTCGTTGCGAAGCAGGGTCCTCGCCTGGGCGAGGATGGCCTGATCAGGGTCCGGTTCCGGCTTCGGGGTGGGCTCTGGCTCTGGCGCTGGCTCCGGCTCTGGCCTGGGCGCGGCAGGCGGTTCAGGCGGACTGGCGGGGGCCGCGCGCTCTGGCCGTTCCCCTGCGGCAGCGGGGTCCGGGTGGTGATCGGCGTCCGGGGGGCGGGCGGAGCTCAGCGCCTCGGGGACGACACGGCGCTGTTTGCGGCCCGCCCCCGCACGGCGCAGGGCCACCTCGTAGGTATTGCGCAGGGTCTCGAAGGCGGCCACGTCGCCTTCGGGCAGGGCCTTCAGCCGGGCGGCATAGGCCCGCCGGATGCTGCGGGCATCGCGTTCGTCCGGGCCAAGGCCCAGCTCGCTCCAGGGCCATTTCGGCGCGTCAGTGGACAAGGCCGGCCTCGATCCGCCTGGCAATCTCGGAGATGCGTGCGCGCTCGGCGGCGATGCTGCGCGGATCCTGCCCGACCAGCGCGCTTTCGAATTCGCCCAGCAGGGTCAGCACCACCTCGCGGTCCGGGCCAAGAAGCATCTCGTAGAGATGCTTCAGCGTCTCGATCAGCGCCTGGTTCTCGGCCTGGTCGTAGGGGCCGACCTTCAGCTTTTCGAGCGCCTTCAGTCGCGCGGCCTTCTCGGCCGGGACATCGCCGAGGCGAGATTGTCGATGACATTGCCGATCCTCCTGCCGGTCGCCAGGATCGTCACGTCCACCGCCAGCAGGCCGCTGACATCATAGGTGAAGCGCACCTCGATGGACTGCATGCCGGCCGGCGCAGGAGGCACATCCACCTCGAGCTCTCCCAGCAGGATGTTCTCGGAGGCGATGGCGGATTCGCCCTGGTAGATCTTCACCTCGATCAGGCGCTGGTTGTCCTGGATGGTCGAGAAGACCTGGCTGCGGCTGGCCGGCAGGATGGTGTTGCGTTCGAGGATCGGTGAGAAGCGGTTGGTGAAATAGCGCCCGTTCATCATCGAGGCACTGGCGATGCCCATCGAGAAGGGCGCCACGTCGGTCATCACCAGGTCGTCCAGCGCGGCGTCGCGCGCTGCCAGGCCGGCCTGCACCGCCGCCCCCAGGGCGATGGCATGATCGGGGTCGGTACTGCGGTCGGGCAACTGGCGGAAGATCCGGCTGGCCAGATGCTGCATCATCGGCATCCGCGTCGCCCCGCCGACCAGGATCACCCGGTCGACGTCCTCGACCTCGGTGCCGCTGTCGTTGAGGCAGATGTCGATGGGACGGCGCAGGCGCGCCAGCAGCCCCGAGGCGATCTCTTCCAGCCGCTCGGCGGTCATCGAGACCTCCAGCTCGCGCCCGCCAAGGGCCAGCCGGGCCCGTGCGGGCTGACCGGGACGCAGCGCGCGCTTGAGCTCTTCGGCGACGGCCAGCAGCGCCTCCTGCTCGGCGGGGTCGCGGCGCGGCCAGTCCAGCCCGGCCCCGCCCGCGAGGTCGGCGGCGATGCGTTCGCTGAAGTCCTCGCCGCCAAGGTTGGCATCGCCCGAGCTGGCGCGGACCTCGATCACCCCCTCGAACATCTCGAGGATCGAGACATCGAAGGTGCCGCCGCCCAAGTCGAGCACGGCGAAGGTGCTTTCGCTCTCGCGTTCCTGCACGCCGACGGCCAGCGCGGCGGCGGTGGGTTCGTTGATCAGCCGCAGCACCTTCAGCTCCGCCAGCTCGGCGGCGTCCTTGGTGGCCTGGCGCTGCACGCCGTTGAAATAGGCCGGCACCGAGATCACCGCCTCTGTCACCGGCTCGCCCAGGGCGGCCTCGGCATCGGCCTTGAGCTGGCGCAGCACCATGGCCGAGAGCTCTGTCGCGCCGTAGCTGCGCCGGCCAAGGCGCAGTCTGCGCCCGGTGCCCATGAAGCGCTTGAAGCGCGCGGCGGTCAGCCCTGGGTGCCGCACCAGCCGCATCCGGGCCGCGCGTCCGACCAGCAGGGTCTCGCCATCGTCGGCCAGTCCGACGACAGAGGGGGTCATCACCTCTCCGAGCGCATTGGGCAGCAGGCGCGGCCCGCCTTCCTCGTGGACGGCGATGAGCGAATTGGTGGTTCCGAGGTCGATGCCGATCTGGGGCAAGGGAAGCTCCCGAGGAAATGCGTTTGCTGAAAAGGGCTGGATGGTTCTGGCTGTCGTGAAGCCTAGGAAAGGGGCTGTGGCAAAGGCCAGCCCGTTCCGGGGCGTGGCCGAAAAGCCGGGCGCAGGGCGTGCAAGGCGGCAACAGGGGCGGACCGGCGTGACCCCTTGGGTAACTGCATCGAGCCCCCGCACATCCCCAGCGTTCCGGTCCGCCCCAGGCGGGTCGCGGCTTCGCCAGGTCCCGTTCAACCGACCGGTCCCAGACGGCCGAAGACCTGGAGACCCGACGTGACCAGACCCCCAGTCAGGCCATTGCAGCAGGCTTTCCTGCGCGATCGGTGCCGGTTGCCGCGTCTGGAACTGGGCGCGCGCATCAGCTTCATCGGCGACTGCGCCGACACCACGGCCACTATCGCCACCGGCGGCTGTACCACGATGATCAACTGGGAACCCTGCACCTTGGTTGAGGTCTTCGGCTCTTACGAGGTGAACAACCGGATAAGCGTCGATCTGGCCATCGATGACCTGACGGACGAGTGCTGCATGGACAGCCGGCGCTGGAGCTGATGCCCTCGCCGGGACGCACGCTGCGCTTCGGTCTGACCGCCACCTTCTGCGCCGTACTCGGGCATGGCGTCACCCTCGGGCCTTGCCGGTGGTGGCGCCAAGCCGCAGGGGCAGTGAAACCGGGCAGGGCGGGGGAAACCTGATGCACCTCTGCGCCACTTTTCCGTCAAGTCCCTGTCCGCAATGGTCAATCCCTTGCCCGGGAACGCAACCCGGACATAGTTTCCCGGGATATCGAGAAGGTCAGTCGCGCTAACAAGGACGCTCAGACGGATGGAGGACAGCCCCCCGGACCGGCAGCAAGATGCCGCAACGCCGCTGCCGCGCGGGCTCTATATCGGCGACAACGGCCAGGCCACGCTGCGTCAGGGCGATATCGACATGGCCTTCTCGCAGACCGATCCCGACGATCACGGCGGCCTCTGCTGGAGCCTGTCGCATTTCCATGCCCCGGGATCGGGGCGCGAACTTGAGGTCGGGGGCAGCCGGGGCACCGACTACGTCTTCACCCAGATTCCGCTGGCCGGAGGCTTCGAGGCCGAGATGACCTGCGGCACCCGTGTCACCGGGGCGCGGGCCGGGCTGATCAGCCCCGGTGCGCCGCTGATGCATTTCCGCTTCCATGCCTCCGAGAACCGGGGCTTCGGCGTCGAGGCCTCCTTGGACGCGGTGGAACGCTGGTTCGGGAAGGATGTGCCTCCGGCGATCCGCGCCATGCTGGACAATGCCGGGCGCGGCAGTTTCCATCAGCCAGTGGCCCTGCCGGACTACCTGTTGCAGACCCTCAAGGCGGCCCTGGCGAACACCCGTCCGCTGCGAGACCGGCTGGTCGAAAGCGCTGCGCTGCTGGTGTTGTCGCACCAGCTGGAGGTGCAGGCGGAAGAGGGGGCGCTGGCCGGAACCGTCCCCGCAGAGATCCGTGCCGCGCATGAGGCCCAGGCGCTGATGGAGGCGGCGGGGGCACAGCCCCCCGGTCCGGCGGCGCTGGCGGCAATGCTGGGCCTGCCGGTGCGCCGCCTGGCGCAGGCCTACCGCGAGGTCTACGGCCAGAGCCTGTTGCAGGGGGCCGAGCAGCTGCGCCTGGTGCGGGCACAGGATGCGCTGCTGGAGGGGCAGGCAATCAAGACGATCGCCGCCGATCTCGGCTATTCCAGCGTCAGCAATTTCACCTCGGCCTTCCGCCGCCGGACCGGCCTGCCGCCGCGGCGCTGGCGCGAGCTGCAGGCCCGCGGCGCGCGCTGACCCCCCCCCTCATCCCAGAGGCGCCCGGCTTGGGCGCCGGCCTCAGCCATGTGCCAGGGCGATCTCCTGGGCGACCTGTTGCAGGGCTTCGAGGTGGGCGGCGGCGAAGTCGGCCTCGCCCTGGGCGCTGGCCACCCAGGACAGGTTGACCGCCGCGACGGCGCGGTCGCCGATCATCACCGGCACGGCGATGGCCGAGACCAGC